>UQYI01000036.1 GCA_900545265.1 uncultured Eubacteriales bacterium | reverse complement strand
GGCCCAGCCTCGCGGCCCGTCCCTCGCGACAGCTTCCTCAGTATACCCGCTCTCCCTCGCTTTGTCAACACCTTTTTTGATTTTTTTCAAAAAACTTTTGTTGGAGATTTCCGTCGTCCTTTGTTCACGTTATTTTTCATTGTATCCGTGGGGATTTTATGGTATGATGGCTGCATTTGAAGGAGGCACTATGGCTACTACTTCCAAGAAAAAAACGGCCCGGATGCGCAAGGAGGCTGACAGCCTCCGCTTTGCCCGGCGTTCCTTTACCTATATTGCCAAAGCTCTGGCGGTGATCGGTCTGGGGCTTTTGCTGTGCGTGCTGATCTTTATCGGCTGTGCCCGCTTGTCCAATACTTATATTATAGTAAACGAAGGAATGGCGGCTCGTGCGGAGTTTATTCTTCAGGACGGTTCCCTTTCTTCTTTGGGCAGTTATTTTACCCAGGAGTGTCTGGCCTCCGACGGGCGTCTGGAGGATACCACTTACAAAAGCTTTACCGTCAGCGGCTACAGCTACACCCTTTCGTTCAGCCGTATTCGCGTATGGCCCTGGCTGGGGACTCTATCTGTAGATGTGGTGGAGGAAGTCCGCTCCATAACAGGCACTTCCAATGCCGCTGCGGAAGGACGCCCCGCTTCTCCACCCGCCTGGACGCCCATTAAGTACCGCTTGACTCTGGATAAAACGGAGGGCAGCTGGCGCATCAGCTCCATTACCACTTTGGAGGTAAATCCCAAACTGGAGCCGGAAGCCACTGCGGATCCTTCCCGTTCTCCCCTGCCCATGGCCACGCCCACGGCTACACCGGTTCCTTCCATTTCCACTTCCTTTGAACCCGCTCATTGATATCCATGCTGAATCTGCAAACGTTTTATGCCCGGCCACGGGTGCTTTTGGCCCCCATGGCCGGTTATACGGATAAAGCCTTCCGCACTCTTTGCTTTTTACAGGGCTGCGAACTGGCCTGTACGGAAATGATCAGTGCAAAAGGTCTGCTTTACGGCAGCGAACGCACGCGGCGGCTTATTGACAAGGGATCCGAAGAGGGCCTTCTGGCCGTGCAGCTTTTCGGAAAGGAACCGGCCGTCATGGAGGAGGCCGCCAAACGGATATGCGGCGAGCTGGGAGAGCAGATCGTTCTGCTGGATATCAACTGCGGCTGCCCGGCTAAAAAGATCGCCGGCAACGGGGAAGGCAGTGCCCTGATGCAGGATCTGCCCCTAGCTTATAAAATCATCTCCGCCGTAGTGAAAGGCAGCACTCTGCCTGTAACGGTAAAGTTTCGCAAAGGCACGGATGATGCCCACTGCAACGCCGTAGAGTTTGCCCGCATGGCACAGGAAGCGGGAGCTTCAGCCCTGACCATTCACGGCCGCACCCGGGCCCAGCAGTACAGCGGCCTGAGCGACCGTTCCTGCATCCGGGCGGTGGTGGAGGCGGTCTCTATCCCCGTAGTGGGCAACGGTGATGTAACGGACGGAGAAAACGCCCTTTCCCTGCTGAAGGAGACCGGCTGCGCCGGAATCATGGTGGGCCGGGGTGCTTTGGGGAACCCCTGGATATTCCGGGAGATCCGTATGCTGCTGGAAGGAAAGCCCTTTACCCCGCCGGACCGAAAACAGATCTGCGAAACGGCCTTTGCCCACCTGGACAGGATCCGGGAAGATAAAGCGGATCGGGGGCTGCTGGAACTGCGCAAGACCCTGCCCCTGTATTTCAGAGCGGAACGGGGCGCCGCAAAGCTGCGGATGCTCCTGCAGGAAGCAAAAAGCTATGAAGCCCTGCAAAGGATTATACTTGACATAGAGCACGGGCCTTCATATAATAATATGAATCGGGAATTTGTCCCTGAAAATAAGGAGAATTTATAAATGGCAGAGATTTGGCTTACCGAAGAAGAGGTAGAAAAGCGCAAACAAAAGCTGGAGTATATGAAGTCCACCCGGCGGCTGGAGATTGCAGAGATGCTCAAGATCGCCCGCGGATTTGGCGATCTCAGTGAAAACGCCGAGTATGATGCGGCCAAGAATGAACAGGCCAAAAACGAATATGATATCGCCACTCTGGAAGACGAGCTCAGTCACGTCAGGATCATTGACGAGAGCATGCTCTCCACCGGCGGCGTATCCATCGGCTCCACCGTGACCATTCGCAATGCCATGAACGGCATGGAGATGACCTATCAGATCGTAGGCACCGCCGAAAGCGATCCCCGCAATGGCCGCATCTCCAACGAATCCCCCATCGGCGGCGCTCTGCTGGGTCATGTGGCCGGCGACACCGTAGAGGTGCATACCCCCGGCGGCGTGCTTTCTTTGGAGATCATCAACATCAACGCCGGCCGTTGAGCCGAAAAATCTATATCAGGCAGGAGACACTATGGAACAGACCCCCTTGGAGAATCAGGAACTTTCCGCAGAACAGCTTTCGGAGCTTTTGCAGGTACGGCGGGATAAGCTCAACAACCTTATTGAACAGGGGAAAAACCCCTTTGAAGTCACTTCCTTTAACCAGACCCATCACAGCCGGGATATTGTTGCCGCCTATGACGAGCTGGAAGGCAGGGAAGTCAGCATTGCCGGGCGCATGATGAGCAAACGCATCATGGGCAAGGCCAGTTTTGCCCATGTGCTGGACGGCCAGGGGGATATCCAGATCTATGTAAAGCGGGACGATGTGGGTGAGGAAGATTATGCCTCCTTCAAGACCTGGGACATCGGTGACATCGTTGGCGTTACGGGCTTCGTATTCAAGACCCGCACCGGAGAAGTCTCTGTCCATGCAAAGGACATACAGCTGCTGAGCAAGAACCTGCGGCCCCTGCCGGAGAAGTTCCACGGCCTGAAAGATCCCGAGCTCAAGTACCGTATGCGTTATGTGGATCTGTTTATGAATGCCGAGGTGCGGGATACCTTCCGCAAGCGCAGCGCCATTATCGCCGAGATCCGCCGGTATCTGGACAGTCAGGGCTTCATGGAGGTAGAGACTCCCGTGCTCAATTCCACGGCCAGCGGCGCCTCCGCCCGCCCCTTCATCACTCACCACAACACGCTGGATATCGATATGTATCTGCGCATCGCCACCGAACTGCACCTGAAGATGTGCATCGTAGGCGGTCTGGAGCGGGTGTATGAGATCGGCCGTCTTTTTCGCAACGAAGGCATGGATCCCATGCACAACCCGGAATTCACTACCATCGAGATCTACCAGGCCTATACGGACCTGCGGGGCATGATGGATCTGTGCGAAACGCTGTTCTCCCGCTGCTGCCAGCTGGTCAACGGCACTACCCGTATCCAGTATCAAGGCATGGATATCGACCTGACCGCACCCTTTGCCCGCCTACCCATGAACGAGGCGGTAAAGCAATACACCGGCAAGGATATTTACGGCTGCGGCAGCGATGAAGAAGCCCGTGCCATTGCCAAGGAACTGGGTGTGGAGCTTAAAGACAAAACCGCCAGCAAGGGCAAGGTTCTGGCCGAGCTTTTTGACGCTTTTGTGGAAGAAAAGCTCATCCAGCCCACCTTCATCACCGATTATCCCATCGAAAACAGCCCCCTGACCAAGCTGAAGCCCGGCAGCAAGGATATCGTGGATCGGTTTGAACTGTTTATCGGCGGCCATGAGTACGCCAACGCCTATACCGAGCTCAACGATCCCATCGACCAGCGCAGCCGCTTTATCCAGCAGGCGCAGGAGCGGGCCAAGGGTGATGACGAAGCCATGCAGATCGATGAAGACTTCATGCTGGCCATGGAATACGGTATGCCTCCCACCGGCGGCATCGGCATCGGCATCGACCGTATGTGCATGCTGCTGACCAACGCCGCTTCCATCCGGGATGTACTGCTTTTCCCCACAATGAAGTCCTTACCGAACGACAAGTAAGAAAACCCCAGTATTTATGCGGGTTTCGGGACTTTCCAAACCGAATAAATTTACCTCTTTACACCAAATTTACACCAATCGGTGCTAAAAACGGTGCA
>UQYI01000035.1 GCA_900545265.1 uncultured Eubacteriales bacterium | reverse complement strand
TTATTCTTCAACAGGGCTTTTCTTTCTTCGTCCGTTGGACGGGGAACGGTCCAGGGTTTGCCTATGCCTTTTTATTTTCCGGCATGCCGCAGACGCTTCCCTTTTTCCGGTATCGTCATTGTTCTCCTGAGTCAAACGTAAAACAGCGCAGCATATTGCTGCGCTGTTTTACGTTTAATCAATTTACCCACCGCCCAATTTATAAAATGGCCGGGAGCATATCCATAGTATTTTTTGAACACCTGAAAAAAGTAACTGTAGTCTTTATACCCTACCTGATATGCAACCTGTGAAATGGATGCATGCCCGCTTTCAAGCTGTTTTTTTGCCTGAACCAGCCGCACCATGGTCAGAAATGAAATGAACCCTATACCGGTTTCTTCCTTGAAGTGGCCGGAAAGATACGAAGGGGATACAAAAAACTCCGCTGCCGTTGCCTGAAGGCTTATCTTCGGCTGGCTATAGTTTTCGTTGACATAGCGGATCACATCAGAGGTGAGTTTGGAATAGCTGCCAATTTTGCCGTAAACGGCGGATAACGCTGCTTCTACCACATCATCCGGTTCCTTTTGCAAAGAATTGTTGTCCTGACGCAATGCATCTATGGCCTCCAGAACCACTTTTACTATCTCCTCATTGTCAACCGGTTTGCTGATATAATCAAACACGCTTAGCCGTACGGACTGGCGCGCAAATTTTGCATTGCTGAATCCTGTGATAATGATAAACTTTGTTGACTGATGCGTTTTCTTGGCCATAGCCGCCAACTCAAGCCCGGAAAATCCTGGCATCAGAATATCCGTGATCACAATATTCGGCTGGGCGTTGTTAATAACTGCAAGTGCATCTGTGCCGTTTGAAGCCACACCGCAGATGCTGCAATTTATGCTCTTCCAATCTATGGACCGGCACAGAGCATCCACTACGACCTGATTATCATCAAAAATTGCGACTTTCCACATAGACAGCATATCCTCTCACACCGGCAAACTTATTTTGCAAACAGTGCCTTTTCCTTCTTCCGTTTGGATTTCTATTCCATACTCCGGTCCATAAAAAAGCTGTATACGCTGCTGCACATTATATAGACCGATCCTGGGCTTACGTCCCGCTTCATCCGACTTATGAGCAAAAACGGCTGCCAAACGTTCCTGTGAAAATCCACATCCATCATCCTCAACCTGAATTATCAATCGCTCCCCATTAAATCCCGTTGTGATCCGAACGCATCCGCCCTCTGCCTTGGGACTGATCCCATGAACGATCGCATTTTCCACGATGGGCTGCAGCAAAAAGGCAGGAACCGCAATGTCATCCATGTCCGGATCATGTTCGATAACATATCGGAGATGCTGCGGATACATGATCTTGTACATTTCAAGATACATCCGGATATACTGGATCTCATCTATAAGCGGACACAGGCTTCCTGCACGCTCCAGATTCTGCCGGAATATCCCCGCCAGACATTGTGTGGCATGACTGGTTTGCATATCGTTGTTCAGCTTTGCCAATCCGCTGATGGATTCCAGCGCATTGAACAAAAAGTGCGGATTGATCTGCGCCTGTAGGGCGCTATATTGAAATTCAAGCTGGCTGTATTCAGCCTGACGTCTCAAAAGAGACTCCTCTTCCACTTTTCGCATGAGTTCCTTGATGTTTCCAGCCATCGAATTGATAGAATTGCCGATCATGCCGATCTCATCCATGGCATCGGGGACGATCACGCAGTTCAGATCTCCTGAGGCAATCGCTGTTATGCCGTTTTGCACCGTGGTTATGTTGCGCTTGATTTGCCGGAAAATTGCCAGCATCACCGAAGATGCCAACAGCAAAATGCCTGAGCATGCGGTAACATACATTCCGATCAGCCGCCGCATTTCCTGAGGCGCATACCCCAGATTCACAATTTGGCAAAGCCACAGGCTGCTGTTGGTAATAGATTCCCAGCTTAGCGAATAAGTTTGTGTGTCTATGGCTGGATCGTTCCTGGATCCCGGATCCAGTTCCAGAAGCGGCAGCATGGAATCATTCAGGGTATACAGCATGGGCGTCCCATAGGAATCAAATACAATGGAGCCTGCATTGGCCAGCGGCTGTGCATCCTGTCCGAATACATCAGCGTCTATATTGACAATCACATATCCGGTATAGCGCATGGAGGGCAATGCAAAAAGCATCCGACTGACATTGATAGTGCCGTCCTCCTGCCGCCGCCACAACAGCCGCCCCTGGAAGTTCATGCAGTCTGCTTTATCCCGCTGAAGATTTTCACGATACGCATAGTTGATCCTCGGAGAAAACCTGCGGCTGCTGTAAAAAGCTTCGTCGTTTGCATCTACCGCAACGATCCAGTTTACATTGTCTGCCAAAGACAGAAATTCGATCAATGAGTTTTGAACCGAATACGCATAGGCATAATAGTTCTCGTTCGCATCTCGCCCGGGTAGGCAGCTGGACAGCAGCCGAACGTTGTAGGTATCAAAAATCGCCCGCATTATGTTGTCCATGGACGTGGCGAGAGAGCTTTTTGTTTGCTTGACCAGTATGTCTGAAAGCATCTGCCCCTCCCGTACAAGGGCATCATAACTTCCGCAATAATACAGTACGGTGCTGCCTACAAACAGCAGGATCATAACCACATACAGGGCCAATAATTTGCTTGTAAGCTTGACATCCTTGATTTTACAAAGAAAAGATCGTGCTTTCATTGGCTCTCCCTTGCGCATGACATGGTGCTATTGTAGCACACGGTCTCTTTATCCCGCAATTGAAAATCTTGCAAATCCCCCTTGACAATATATATTTTGTCTGCTACCGTAAAAATGGTTTTAACAAAACATAGTGTTTTTGCACTATAAACCAGAAAGGAATTTTATGTGTACGCTTAACCGCATCCCGAACATGCGCGGATGCACCATCGGTTCCCCTTCCACTTCCTCTGTCTTTTCCCTTTTCACGCTGTATTTCCGTATCAAAAAAACCGGTTATGCCTGACTGCATGATCACCCCTTAAATTCTTTCTTCAAAGACCCCTCCTCGCCTTTCTGCGCGCAAAAAAAGAAAAACTATTTCCAATACTACCCCCGTCCGTTATTTGTATTTTAATACATTTTTACAAATAAATTACGGAGGTTTATATGAAATTGGATTTATTAGCGGATAATCCCGGTAAGCTGTTTTGGCGTTACCTGATTTCTACCGTTCCCGCTTCTCTGCTTATTTCTCTTAACTTTTTTGTTGATACCATCTGTGTGGGACAAAGTATCGGCGAATTGGGCCTGGCTTCCCTTAACATAGCGGTTCCGGTCACAGGTTTTCTTTACGCACTAGGAAGTCTTTTTGGTGCTGGCGGTGCAAACCTGTATTCTTCTTCCCTTGGAGAACAACAGGAGCGCCGCGCCAAAAGCATCTATGGCGCTTCGCTTCTTGCCTGTACCTTTGTAGGGATCGTTATCATGGCGGTGGGGCTTTTGTTTCTGGAACCTCTTGCCACTTTTCTGGGTGCAGTAGGCAGTTACCGCCAGGGCGCTGTAGATTATCTGTATTACGTGTTCGTTTTGGCGCCATTTTACATGTATGAAATGTTCTTTACGCATTTTCTGCGAAATGACATGGCACCACGCCTGGCAGCTATCGGCAACAGCATCGGTGTAGGCATCAACGTTGTGCTGGATATACTGTTTATCACCCTGTTTAACTGGGGTATGTGGGGCGCCTCCCTTGCCACCGGTATTGGAGTTGCCGCAACCACTTTGATATTATTTGCCGGCACATTTCGAAAGGGCTCCGGCCTGCATCTCTGGCAGTGCAAACCAGATGTAAAGGAGCTTGGAAAGGTCATCGGCATAGGTGCCTCCAGCTGCCTTCGTGAACTTTCAGGAGCCCTGATCGTTCTGGTCATCAACATGATCCTCGTTGCCCTTCCTCAGGCAGGCGAACTGGCTGTGGCGGCATACGGTGTTATCGCCAACTTCGGCACCGTTATTCTTAACACACTTTCCGGTGTGGCCAGCACGATGCAGCCCCTTATCAGCTACAATGACGGAGCCGGAAAAAATCACCGGGTACGCAGTTTTCTTCGTGCCGGCGTGATTGCCTCCCTTGTACTTGCCGGTATTTATGTTCTCGTAGGTGAACTCTTTCCTGATCTGCTCGTCCGCATACTGGTTAACTCCTTTGACCAGGCGTTCCTTGCTATGAGTCGAAACGGGATCCGCATTGTCTTTCCGTGTTACCTGATGGCAGGCGTGACCCTTGCATTTAATGCCTATTTTGAATCCGTCCAGGCAACCAGTGAGGCATTCTGGGTTTCCCTGCTGCGTGGTATTCTTATTCCCGTTCTTTCCGCGTTTGTATGTGCATTTTTCTGGGGCGTAACCGGCATATGGTTCTCTTTCCTTGTTTCGGAAGGGATTTGCCTGCTGATCGTTCTGTTTACCGCCCGCCGTGTTCGCATGCGCATTGCCGCATGGAATCTGGATCAGCTGGACTTCTATGACAGCGATGGGGTAGATGACAGCATTGAAGATGTATTCCGCCGCATTGGTGCAGATGAGCTCAGTTCCTTTAAGGAGCGCATCATGCGTTGCCGTAAGGAAAATCCGGAGGAAATCGGTATTCCCATGTATCTTGGCCTGGAAGATTTCGGTTTGTGGGATAAGGAACCCTGCGAATCTGCAGAAGCGGATCCATCTATGGGTCTGCTGCTGGCTGTCGGTGCTGCGCTATACACCAATCTGTACGAACAGGAAGTAGATGAATCGGATGAAGCCCCCATTGAGAGAGCCATGCGAGCCTTGGCTTCCCATTGCTTCTTAAGCGTCCCTCCGGAAAATAATGAGAATGAACCGGAATTGAAAACCCATTCGGAAGTTATAAGAATGTACCTGGAAAAGCATTTGAGCTTGCAGGAGGCCTGCCATGAGTAACCTGGATATTAAAAAATTCGCCGAATCCCTTACCAGAGATAGGCGCACGTTAGAAATGTTCCGCTATTTGGTTACGAATTCCTACATCCGTATGATCCAGTATCAAAACACTGCCTCTATGGATGCGGATCGATTTGAAAATGAAATCGCCGCATATGCAGAACATTTCTGCCCTGTTACCACAGAAGACCTTGACCGCTTTTTTGAAACCCGTAAATGGCCAAAGAAAAAGCCGGGACTCGTTATTGCCCTATTTGACGGATTACGCAATCAGTATGACGTAATGTATCCATTATTGGAGAAATATGGTTTCTGCGGTTGGTTTTTCATTCCTGCTTTTTTCATAGATATACCCTCAGGCAAGCAGCTTTCCTATGCACAGGCACATGAGCTGGCAGATATTTGTGCCGATGAGTATACCGATGGTCGTTATGCGCTCAACTGGTGTGAAATACAAGAGCTTTCCAAGCATCACGAGATCTGCTGCCATACAGGAAGCCATGCAGAGCTGCAGCTGAATGCCTCCCCTGAAATGCTCCAGCACGAAATTGTAGATGCAAAGCGATTGATCGAGCAGCACATCGATAGACAGGTAGATGTGTTTTCATGGAAATATGGCGGTGAATACAATACAAGCATCCGCACCCATCGGTACCTTGAGGAGGCTGGCTATAAGTTTATTGTCAGTTCTCTTAAGATCGAAAAGATTGGCTAATCCTGCATTCTGCGCTTTTCCTTATTCGCGCAGCCCATGGCTTTATGCGGATAAGGTTGGAGTCGGATCCCTGGGGCGCACGTTCCGGCGCAG
>UQYI01000034.1 GCA_900545265.1 uncultured Eubacteriales bacterium | reverse complement strand
TGTCGTATTTCTTATTCTACAACAGGAGGTCTCTTTTTTCTATTGTCCGTTCTTGAGGGAACAGTTCCTCCCGCTGTCAGGCCCTTTTCTTTACTGCTCCATCCTGAAGGAAGGGGCTCCGGCTATATGCAGGGGACAGCCCCGTTCAGCGTCCCGCCTCCGTTTTCAACCAGCTTTCTTTTTCCCCGAAGAGATTCTCAAAATAACCGGGCAATGCCCAGCGAAGTCCATCGGCAGGGAAACCTCCTGTGCACAGCTCTTTTTATAGGAAACCGTTTTCGAATAATACCTGTAATTAAAAAGGGACTGCAAAGATTCTCGCTCTTTGCAGCCCCATGCATTATGAAACCCGTATTCTCTCCCGGGATCAAAGCTTTTCGGGTTCGCCGTACTCCACCCCGAAGGTGTCTACGCGAATGCTGTCAATAACCTGATCCTGCAGGGGTTTATCCTGGCTGTTGGTCTTTACGGAAGCAATGGCATCCACCACGTCCATTCCCTCGATGACCTTGCCAAAGGCGGCATACTGACCGTCCAGGAACTGGCTGTCTGCATGGCAGATAAAGAACTGGCTGCCTGCGGAATCATATGCCATGGCTCGGGCCATGGAGATAACGCCCCGCTCATGGGAAAGACTGTTATCTACGCCGTTGGCAGAAAACTCGCCCTTGATGTTGTAGCCGGGGCCGCCGGTACCGTTGCCCTTCGGGCAGCCGCCCTGGATCATAAAGCCGCTGATGACACGGTGGAAGATCAATCCGTCATAGAACTTGCTGTTGGCCAGAGAGATAAAGTTCTTTACGGATTCGGGTGCGATTTTGGGATACAGTTCCAGTTTGATGACGCCGCCATCCTTCATAGTAATGGTGGCAATGGGATATTCGCTGTGCATGGTTTCCTCCTCAGTTTTGTTTTTTTCACCGGATGTGCAGCCCATCGTGCCCAGCAATATCAGGCACAGGGCTATGCAAAGCAGCCGTTTCATTGGCGAACTCCTTTCTTTCGCATACTAAAAAGGGAGCCGGGAACGCTGCCCCTGCTCCCCTTGCGGATACGCTTTAGTCCTCCAACTCCTCGTCGTCATCATCAAAGATGGGACCGGCCAGCTTGGTTTCGATGCCCAGCTTGTAAGCGGCAGAAAGCATATACAGGAAGTTGTCGATGACCTGGGTACGATACTTGCGCTTCTGCGCCACCAGCGTAAACCGGGGCGCCGCCAGAGGATGGCCGCTGATGCGCTTATAGGCCATATCCCCAAAGCCAAGTTCGTTCATGGAGTTCTTGGATGCCAGCGCCACGGCCAACCCCGTCCGGGCCCAGCGCATGGTCATCTGCAGCCGGGTGGAAAGGCACTTGATGTTAAGCTTCATATTCTTCTCACGGAATACGGAAGCAATGGTGCTGCGGCTCTTTTCCACAATGGAAAGGGGCACATTATCCAGCTTTTCAAAGGGGATCTCTTCTTCGGGGCAATCTTTAAAGAAGGGCGCATCGGGTGCATACATAGCCACCAGTTCATCTTCTGCCCGGTAGAGCACCTCAAAGTTCTCGTTGATCTCGTAGGGAACCTGCACCATAACCGCTTCTACCTGCCCCTTCTGCAGCAGCCGCAGCAGCTCGGCGGGGGAATCTTCCAGAATCTTTACGTTCGTTTCGGGATATTTCTTCAGGAAGGTAGACAGCACGTTATACAGCCTGTCCGTTGCCAGAGAACTGGTCACACCAAGCCGCAGGGTGCCCCGCTGACCGGAGAAGCCGCTGGCGATCTCATTCTTGGCGGCCAGTTCGATCTCACAGATGCGCTTGGCCTTCTGGTACAGGATGCTGCCTGCATCGGTCAGCTCCAGACGGCGGGAGCCGCGGAAGAACAGCCGGGTGCCGTACTTCTGCTCCATAGCCTTGACCTGGTTGGAAAGGGCGGGCTGGGCAATGCGGAGCTTCTTGGCCGCTGCGGTCAGACTGCCTTCTTCTACGATGGTGACAAAATTAAAATAGTACTGTAAATTCATAAAGAAGCCTCCAGTTGATCTATGCTAAAGTATACCAGTATTCCCTCCGCATTTCAAGGAGACATAGCAAACTTTTTATGAAAATGCTTTATTTTCCCCATGCGGCGGGCATGTCTGCGCCTTGCGCCTACCCTTCATTGGTAGTATACTACAGATGGTAGAAATGTCGAAATGGATTTTTTGATTATTTTGCAAGCTTTTTTCTTATCATACGGTGCGTTTGCCATATATGGTCTGGCTGCAGCAGCTTTATGCGGGTGGCTTCTGTGCAAAAAGGCACATATCCCCCCCATGAAGCTTCTTCCCTTTCTGGTTCTGGGGCTGGTGCCCCTGTATCTGGGCGCCAAGGGCTTTGGGATCCTGTCTTTGTGTGCATATCGCGTCAACATAGGCCGTCCCCTGGACTGGACTGTTGTGGAAAACTCCGGCATCGTCTTTTACGGGGGACTGCTGGGCTTCTTGCTGTACGCCCGCCTGGCCGTTCCTATATATATGAAGGAACAGGCACCGGACAGCCTGGGGATCGCCGCCGTATGCATCCCCCTGTTTCACACTTTTGCCAGGGTCGGCTGCTACTTTGGTCACTGCTGCTACGGGATTCTTTCTTCCGCTTCCCTATGGACAGGCTTTTATGAAGGGCGCGTGCCCGTACAGCTGATGGAAGCGGGGTTCAATCTGCTTCTGTTCGGACTGCTGCTGTATCTTTTCATGAAAAAGCCCGCTTACAGAGGGCGGCTGCCCCGGCTGTATCTGCTTTTGTATGCCTGCTTCCGCCTGGGCGACGAATGCATCCGGGGAGACGCCATCCGCGGCTTTATCGGCCCCCTGTCCTTCTCCCAATGGGTGAGCATGGGGATCCTTTTGTATCTGCTGCTTACCGCCCTTACCTCATCCCGCCGCCAAAAGAATACCTGAAGGAGGAACCGCCGCCATGCTGACCATCTGGGGAGAGAATCTGGATAAAGAGCACGTTCTCCCTGAATATCCCCGCCCGCAGCTGCGCCGCAGCAGCTACCTCAATCTGAACGGCCAGTGGGCCTTCTCTATGGAATCCCCCACCAAGGCCCCCGCTTATAACGAAACCATTCTGGTGCCCTTTTCTCCGGAAAGTGAGCTTTCCGGCATAAGGCGCAGCAAGCGGCCCGGGGAGCACCTGTACTACCGGCGCATTCTTTCCCTGCCCCAAAGCTTTATTAAGGACAGAGTGCTGCTGCATTTTGGCGCCGTAGACTGCCTGTGCACCGTGTATCTGAACGGGTGGAAGGCCGGCAGCCATCAGGGTGGGTACTGGCCCTTTACACTGGATATTACGGAGTTGGTGCGCCCCGGAGAGAACATTCTGGATGTGGAAGCGGAGGATGAAGCCACCCGTACTCTGGATCGGGCCCGGGGAAAGCAAAGCGATACACCCGGTGGCATCTGGTATACGGCGCAAAGCGGCATCTGGCAGACGGTATGGCTGGAAAGCGTCCCTGCCGTATACATTACAGGGCTGACCATCACCCCCTGCCCGGACGAAGAAGAACTGCTGCTGACCATACATACCAACGGGGACGCGCCCTGCACGGTAGAACTGGAAGGCATGGAATTTTCTGCCGCCCCGGAAAGCCCAGTGCACCTGCCCCTGTCCCATATCCGGCTCTGGAGCCCCGAGGATCCGTATCTGTATGAATTTGCCGTTCGTGCCGGAGCCGACCGGATAGAAAGCTATTTTGCCCTGCGCTCCTTTTCTTTGGAGAAGGATGAGAAAGGGACTCCCCGTCTCTGTCTGAATCATAAGCCGTTGTTTTTTAACGGCGTGCTGGATCAGGGATACTGGTCCGATGGCCTGTACACCGCCTCCAGCGATGAAGCCCTGATCTGCGATATCCAAACCATGAAAGCCCTTGGTTATAACACCCTGCGCAAGCATATTAAGATCGAGCCTCTGCGCTGGTATTATCACTGCGACCGCATGGGCATGCTGGTATGGCAGGATATGGTCAGCGGCGGCGGCCCTTACCGGCCCGGCATCATCCAGTTTCCACTGGTGGGACTGCCGCAGCGAAAGGATAACGCTTACGCCGCTTTCGGCCGGGAGTCGCTGCAAAGCCGCCAATACTATCAGGAAGAATTACAAGCCACGGTTGAACTGCTGTATAACTGCCCCTGTATTGCCCTGTGGGTACCCTTCAACGAAGGCTGGGGGCAGTTTGACGCCCTGAAAGCCGTGCGTATGCTCCGTGCATTGGATAAGACCCGGCTCATTGACCATGCCAGCGGCTGGCACGATCAGGGCGGTGGGGATGTATATAGCCGGCATGTGTATTTCTATCCCTACCGTTTCAAAAAGGATCCTCGGGGCCGCCGGGCCTGCGTCCTGACGGAATTCGGGGGATACACTCTTCCCGTGCCCGGGCACCTGTACACGCAGGATAAAGTCTTCAGCTATAAAAAGATAAAAACAGAAGAAGCCTTTAACAGAGCTTATGCACGCCTGTATGAAAAGCAGATCCTCCCCGCTAAGGAAAAGGGGCTGTGCGCCGCCATCTATACCCAGCTCAGTGATGTGGAAAGCGAGATCAACGGTTTGATGACCTACGACCGGCGGGTGCTGAAAGCTGACCCGGAGCTTTTTGCCCGGCTCCACCGACAGCTGACGGAGGAATAGGACTATGGACTGCCCTCTGTTCAAGGACTGTACCCCGGCGGAGCTGGAACTCTTTTTTCGGGAAGCCCCCTGCCGCCGGAAGTCTTTTGAAAAAGGCGCCCTTCTGCTGCATCAGGGGGAAGAGGTCTCCTGGGCAGGTATCCTGCTTTCCGGCAGGATAAAGGCCTGCCACCTTACGGAAAACGGCAGCCAGCATGTACAGGCGCTGCTGTCTCCGGGAGATATGTTCGGCTATGTGCTCATGTCTACGGAAGAGAGCCGCAGCCCCGTGACACTGGAGGCTCTGAGCGCCGGAGAAGCGCTGTATGTGCCCTTTGTCGCCATCATGGGCCGCCGGGATGTTCTGGGAGACAAGCTGCGGGTCAATCTGCTGCATGCTTTGTCCCGCCGGTGCTGGAATCTGACCCGCCGGGTGCGCTATCTCAGCCAGCGAAGTCTTCGGGGGCGGATCAGCCTGTATCTGCTGGATCAATGGGAACGCACCGGCTCCCTCTCCTTTTGTCTGCCCCTGACCCGGGAAGAGCTGGCCGCTTTGCTGGCCGTAAACCGCAGCGCCCTGAGCCGGGAGCTGGGCCGTATGGAGCAGGAGGGACTTCTGGCCCGCTATAAAAACGCCTTCAAACTGCTGGATATTCCCGCATTGGAAAGAGCCGCCCAGTGAGCTGTCCGCTTGCCTTTTGGTCTGCGGCTTGGTATACTGATGGTTCGGAGGATCTATGAAAACAAGCTGGAAACCAAAACCGGATATGGATATAAACTGCCGCTATGTGGATGTGGCCGACGGCATCCGGGGTATTTCGGTGCTGCTTGTGCTGTGGTTTCACTTCTGGCAGCAAACCTGGCTCATGCCCAGCTATCCTACGCCTTTTCTTGAGTTTCTGGGCATACGGGAGCTGACCCCCGTGCACATCCGCTGGGTGGGATACCTGTTTGTGGATATGATGGTGCTGCTCAGCGCCTTTTGCCTGTCCCTGCCGGTGGCCAGATGCGCTCTTTTACATGAGGACATGGAGGATGCCGTCCTGTTTTATAAAAAGCGGCTGGCACGGATCTACCCCAGCTATGTATTCTGTGTACTGGTAAGCTTTTTTGTATTGCTGGCAGAGAAAAGCTATCCCAACGCCTCCATGGCGGTGCGGGATCTGGTAAGCCACCTGACCTTTACCAACATGTTCCGCATAGACACTTATGTGTTCAGCCCCATTAACGGCGCCCTGTGGACAGTAGCGCTGGAGGTACAGTTTTATCTGCTTTTCCCGCTGCTGCGGCAGCTGTTCAGAAAGCAGCCGGTATTGACCTATCTGGGGCTTATGGGGTTGGGTGCGGCTTTCATTTACGGCTTTGCCCTGCGGCATACTCCTGTATCCATGGTTGTGAATCAGCTGCCGGCCTTTTTGCCCGTATTTGCCAACGGAATGCTGGGCGCCTTTGTATATACCCTGTACTGCACCCGCTGCAAGCACAAACGGCTCCTGAGCCCGCTGTTTCTGGCGGTGGCCATTGGGGCGGCAGTATGTATCCAGCAGCTGCTGGTAAGCTGCTACAGCTTCCGGCAGGATAAGCAGCTGTGGCAGTTATCCTACCGGATTCCCCTGAGTTTTGCTTTTCTTGCCTTTCTGCTGGCCAGCGCATTCTCTCCCGGGTGTTTTCGCAGGATCTTTTCCAACGGGCCATGCGGTTTCTGGGAGGGATATCCTTCAACGTATACATGTGGCATCAGTGGATCATGGTAAAACTGGTGCGCCTTACGGGCTTTACCAACGGCGGCGAAGTAACTCTGGCCGGTGCAAAGATGCAGTGGCTGCTGACGGCAGAAGGGCTGGGGCTTTCTCTGCTGGCGGCAGTGTTGACCACTTATCTTATAGAAAAACCTATGCAAAAATGGATTATGAATGGAGGCTGTAAAAAAACATGACTTATCAGTGCATCCCCAACGGCGTATGCTCCAAGCGCATTACCTTTGATCTGGTGGACGGCAAGCTCCACAACGTACAGTTTACCGGCGGCTGCAACGGCAACCTGAAGGCTATCTCCAAGCTGGTGGAAGGTATGGACGCCGATCAGGTGATCCGCATCCTCAAGGGCAACACCTGCGGCATGCGGGGCACTTCCTGTGCAGATCAGTTTGCCCTGGCCATCGAGCAGGCCGAAAAGCAGCAGGCGTAATACGTTTTAAAAAGGCATCCGTTTGCAGGATGCCTGTAAGACCATCTTAGCAAGCGGCGCAGCTTTTAGTTGCGCCGTTTGCTTTTATTTATGCGCTTCCCCCATCTCCGGAAAGTTTTTTGTGCAGCCGCTCCGTCTTTCGTGAGCAAACGATTTTAGCCATCTGCGCACATATTCGCTGTATTCGGCATCATTTCCGCAAAAGGTGAGAAAATGCACATAGCACTGCGCCATATACGTTTTTACCGTTTCAAGATCGCACACGCCAAATTGTCTGTATCCCTTTATAAACTCTTGCAGTTCCCTTTCGGTCAGCAAAAATTTCTGCCCCGGGCGTCTGAAAAGAGCCCAGGCAATATCAAATTCCCTATTTCCATACCCTGCAAGCTCAAAATCCAGGATACCGCTTATGTGGTGTTCCGCCCAAAGGATATTGGCATAATGGAAATCACCATGACAAAAGCAATGGCCTGTATTCTGCATCGGGAGTGAAAACAGTCCTTTAAGCTCTTCCAGCTTTAAAGACTCCAGTAATGCATCAGATGGGACATGAAAGAATTTTCGATCTTTTACAGGCTTTGCCCGAATATCCATTTGATGGATCCGGGCCAAAGCCGCCCCGTATTCTGCCATATATGAGAGCGACTCCATATCCCTGTTTTCCCCGACTATGGTGGATAAACGTTCTCCGGGGAGTTCCTGTGTTACCAAAAAGGCCGTTTCTTCAAGATCATACTCTATAATGGAAGGAGTTATCGCCAAGCGCAGCTGCGACAAAATTGCCGCTTCATTGCCGATATCGGCGCCCTTTTGTCTTGCGGCTTTGATATATGCGCAGATTTCTCTTCCGTTGCAGCGCCCCTTAACATGGAACACGTCATTGCCTGCATGCGGGTATCCCAGAATTTCTAACGGCTCAAACTTTTTATAGGGCAGAGTAAAAGGATCAACGGTATCACGCCATTTATCAGGATGTTTCATTATACTGCCTCCCCCGCGATTTCAATCTGCAGTTTTTTATTTTATCATAGCCCCGCAACGGATACAATGACCGCAGCAGCGAACCCATCCGTCCGTGTTTGCCGCTTATTTTTCTTGCACACAGAAAAAGGGCCCGCTTGGGCCCTTGTCGCAACGTAAGGTTTACGGTTCCGGCAGGATCCTTCCATCCTGAAGGCGCAGTACCTGATCTGCTGCCTCGGCAATGCCCATATCGTGGGTCACTACCACCACGCAATAGTTCTGCTCCCTGGCCAGGGTATGCAGGATGCGAATGATGTGTTCGCTGTTTTCCATATCCAGATTCCCCGTCGGTTCATCCGCCAGAATGATCCTGGCCCCGGTGGTCAGGGCCCGGGCGATGGCCACCCGCTGCTGCTCTCCGCCGGAAAGCATGTTGGGGTAGCGCTTGAACATATCCTCCCCTATGCCTACCTCTGCCAGCCGCCGGGCAGCGGCTTCCTGTGCCTCCTGCTTGCTCTTTTTTTGCAGGAGCAGGGGCACCATGGCGTTTTCCAGCACCGTCAGCTTTGGAAAAAGGTTATAGCTCTGGTAGATCACCGCCGCATCCTGACGGCGGTATGCGTCCAGATCCAGTTTGGCCGTTGGCGTGCCGTTATAAAGCACTTCCCCTTCCGTAGGCAGATCCAGTCCCGCCAGCAGGGAAAGCAATGTGGTTTTTCCGCTGCCGGATTTTCCCACCAGTGCAGTGAGCTTCCCATAGGCAAAGGCATAGGATACATCCTTTACGGCCTGTACGCTTTGATAGCGGTTCCGATACACATAGCTTACGTGAGATACTTCCAGACTCATATCAGCGACCTCCTTCGTCACGATCCTGTAGGGTGCGCAGGACACTGTCCCGCATGGTAACCAACTGCGATATCAATATGCCCGCCGTAAAGCAGGCGGCGGTAAGCAGCACAAACTGTATTTCTACCCCCTTGCCGAACAGGACCGGGTACACCCCCGCATACAGGGCGCCCCCCACCAGCACCGCCACCACATACTCTGCCGACAGCAGCCCAAGAGCCTTCATCCGCCGGGCGCCCAGCGTACGCAGCAGCGCATAGGAATACTTCTGGGCATGGAACAATGCGGCTCCCGTAAAATACCCAATGGCGGCGCACAACAGCACAAAGGCCGGGTGCAGCAGCTCCAGCAGGGAGATCTTCTGGGAAATGGATTTGTGGGAAGCCATATACTGGGAATCAAACACCGTCACAGCAAAGGTATACCGCCCGCCGCTGCCTGCGGGGTTTACATTGGTAAAGGACCGGCGCATCCGCTCCTTCAGTTCCGAAAGCTGGGTGTTATCCGCCACCAGCGCAGAGAGAGACTCCGTATTCTCTATCCCGTCGTTATAGGCATTGACCACATGGACCCACGGGACATAAAGCCTGTCCGGCTCCCCGCTGACCAGCCCGATGATCCGGTAGTTTTCTGTGCCGCCGCCCGCCTGTATTTCCAACTCCGTTACCCCGGCAAGCTGGTTCCACAGGCTTTCAGGCACCAGACATACCGCCCGATCCAGTGCAAAATCCTCCCAGGAGGCGCCTTCGAAAAAGGCGACCTGCCCCCCGTTTTCCGCTTTCAGGGCGGGAACAGACTCCCGCTGGGTAATGCCCACCAGCCGCACCCGCCCGGCTCCTTCCGGTGGGGCCTGTATCGTCCCCTCTGCGGTGAGCTTCAGGCACAAATGGGTGGTATATTCCTTGAGCCCCCGCCCGGTGCCTTCGTCCGGTTGGATAAAACGCCACACATAGCTGTTGGTGATCTCCAGATCATCCACCTGCGTGCCCTGAGGATTGGAGACCTGCAGCCAGATGGGAAAGCTTTTTTCCAGCTCCCGCAGCTTTTGCTGCTGTTCCTCATGGGCCCGGCGCAAGATCCCCATGGAAAAAGCCAGCCCTGCCGTCAGCAGCGCCACCAGCAGCCATACACCCGTGCGCAGCAGCCTCCGTTTTAACCAGAATCCTGTCATATCACACATGCCTCCGCAATTTGAGCATCTTTTTGCGTGTCATTCAGCCGGAAGATCACGCCAGCCGCTTAGCAGGGATACATGCACCGGGTCTTGCCCGGGCAGTTGTAATCCATTTCCGTGCGCACCCAGCCGCACTGCTGGCAGCTCACATGGACATGATGCTCCCCGTTGTTATGGCCGGCTGCATGCAGGACAAAGATCTCATGGCGGCAGGTATACTCCGGGGCGGTCGGATTTGTCGCATAGTTAGAGCGTGCCTGGGGCCTGCGGGGCACCTGCTTGGCAAGAGGGCCGCTGGGCATGTGTTTTTCGGCAGGTTTATCGCCCTTTTCTTCGGAGGAGGTTTCTCCCTGCGCATAGGCGGAGGGCGCCGCAGGTCTCCGGGGCACCTGCTTGGCAAGGGGGCCGCTGGGCACACGCTTTTCGGCAGGTTCATCGGTCTGCACGTCGCTGCCCTCCCCAACCGGGGCCGTTTCGCCTTCACCATAGGCGGAATAGGGCAGCAGGCACAGCATCAGCACCAACGCCAGCCCCAGAGAAAGCATCTTCTTCATCGTTTTCATGTTCAGCGTCTCCTTTCTTATTATTATATGTCATCCGACGTGCCGCAAAAGCTTCGGCACCTTTCTGCGGGTCAGGCAGGCAAGGGTCACGGCACAC
>UQYI01000033.1 GCA_900545265.1 uncultured Eubacteriales bacterium | reverse complement strand
TTGCACTTTGAACCCGGAACAGAGGGAAGATACAGCAATACGAATTATTTTTTGCTTGGTCACATTCTGGAGATATTAACCGGCAAACCTTTGTCAGTTGCCATGAGCGATGTATTTATGCGCTTCGGCTTAAATCATATCCACATGAACGGACATATAGCAGACGCTTGCGGATATGTGAAACATAACGATGAGATGTTTTCCTGTGGCAGGCTGGCCATGGAGAGTGGTGACAGCAGCGTTGTTTCTTCGCTAACAGATTTGGGGCTTTGGTGCAACGCTATACTAAATGCCGATATATTGTCCGCTAACAGTTGGAAGGAATGTCTGAACTTTACTCCAAAGCCTTACGGATGCGGGTTATGGCAATTCGATAATGGTTGGTTCGGACATGATGGAGGATTGCCGGGATTGAGACATTGGCAAAGGTTGAATTTTAAGGATAAAGCGGCAATTATAGTCCTCTCTAATACCGTTATGGAGGCACCTCCCTTCCTTGCTCAAATGATGGAATACTTCATTAAAACCAAACAAACAGCGGAACGGCTCTAAACGTGCATGCAAAAAACACCTTCAAGGGCACACTTTCGGTACAATATTCATTTCAAGCTTGCCAACTGAGAATGTCTGTGAACCAGTCCGGTTTTTCCACTGAAGCCAATGGGCAGCCCTGAAGGTATCTTACGCCTCACGGTTATCCAGGTTATAGACAATGCAGGCAATTCCTGCGATCACGGAAAACAGAATGGCTCCGCTCATGGCTTCCTTCATAATGGCACCAACAAAAAAGCCGGCGATCCCTGCAGCAGCCATGACAATAACAGCCATTACGGTTCTGAACTTCTTTATATATATTTTTCTTATCCAATCTTGTTTTATCGTCTGAGTAAATATAGCAGATACATCCAAAAAAGTCTATTGCAGGCGGCGATATTTTCCCGGGTGTTCCCGATAATCCGGCACACGAATTATATCTTACAGCAGCTTCCCCTCTGCGTCTTGCAATGAGCCCTGCTCCATATGATTTTATGCTGTGGCGCACTTCTGTTTTATGAACAGCCCTGCCCATTTTGCGGCCATTGCTTTTCCTTGCAATCCGGTGAAAAATACGGTATAGTACAAGGTGAAATTTTATGGAGAAAACAGCTATGGATCAAAAACATATCCGCAATTTCTGCATCATTGCCCATATTGACCACGGCAAGAGCACCCTGGCCGACCGGCTTATGGAGCTCACCGATACCGTATCCAAACGGGATATGGAAGATCAGCTCCTGGATTCCATGGATATCGAGCGGGAGCGGGGCATCACCATCAAGGCCTCCGCCGTGCGTATGTATTATACCCATACCGACGGAGAACGATATCTGTTCAACCTGATCGATACGCCGGGCCACGTGGATTTTACCTATGAAGTCAGCCGGGCACTGGCTGCCTGTGAGGGTGCAGTGCTGGTGGTAGACGCTACCCAGGGCATTGAAGCCCAGACTCTGGCCAATGTATATCTGGCCGTGGACAACGGCCTGGAGGTACTGCCGGTGATCAACAAGGTGGATCTTCCCTCCGCAGAGCCGGATCGGGTGGTCCATGAGATCGAAGACGTTATCGGCATCCCTGCCGAGCAGGCTCCTCAGGTCTCCGCCAAAACGGGGCTAAACGTGGATCAGGTGCTCAAGGACATTGTTGAGAATGTCCCTGCACCTTCCGGCGACCCCGACGGCCCCCTGAAAGCTTTGATCTTTGACTGCTATTATGACAATTACAAGGGTGCCCTTTCCTATGTGCGCATATTTGACGGCTCCGTGCGGCAGGGAATGCGTATCCGCTCCATGGCCACCGGCAATGAATTTGACGTAACGGAGGTGGGGCTCTTTTCCCCTACCATGCGGCCGGTCAGCGAACTGACTGCCGGGGAAGTTGGCTATATCGCTGCCTCCATCAAGAGCGTAGAGGAAACCAAGGTGGGCGATACCCTGACCTCTGCCCAGAACCCGGCCAAAGAACCTCTGCCCGGCTATAAAAAAGTGAACCCCATGGTCTACTGCGGCGTTTATCCGGCGGATGGCTCTCACTACGGCGATCTGATGGAGGCTTTGGAGAAGCTCAAGCTCAACGATGCCTCCCTTTCCTTTGAAAAAGAAACCAGCGCCGCCCTGGGTCACGGCTTCCGCTGCGGTTTTTTGGGACTGCTACACATGGAGATCATCACCGAGCGGCTGGAACGGGAATTTGATCTGGATCTGGTGACCACCTCACCTTCCGTTGTCTATCATGTAAAAATGCTTTCCGGAGAGACCCGGGTCATTGACAACCCCGCCAACCTGCCGGATCCTTCAGAGATAGACTACATGGAAGAACCCATGGTCAGCGCCAGCATTATGACGCCGCCGGAATATGTAGGCGCCATCATGGAGCTGTGCCAAAGCAACCGGGGCGTGTTCGAACACATGGATTATATCGAAAAGGACCGTGTATCCATCCATTATGTGCTGCCCCTCAACGAGATCATCTATGACTTTTTTGATTCTTTGAAATCCCGCAGCAAAGGGTATGCTTCCTTTGATTATGAACTGAAGGATTATGAAAAAAGCGATCTGGTGCGGCTGGACTTTCTTCTTAATGGGGATATGTGCGATGCTCTTTCCACCATTGTCCACAAGGATCGGGCTTACCCCAAGGGCCGGGCCGTAGCGGAAAAGCTGCGGGATGTGATCCCCCGCCAGCAGTTTGAGATCCCCGTTCAGGCAGCCATCGGCGGAAAGATCATCGCCCGGGAAACGGTAAAAGCCCTGCGCAAAGACGTGCTTGCCAAATGCTACGGCGGCGATATCACCCGCAAAAAGAAACTGCTGGAAAAGCAAAAAGAGGGTAAGAAGCGCATGCGTCAGGTAGGCAGTGTTTCCGTTCCCAGCGATGCCTTTATGAGCGTGCTGCGTATCAACGGATGAACACGGGCCTGTATATCCACATTCCCTACTGCCTGCAGAAATGCCGCTACTGTGACTTTTTCTCCGTGGCGCAAAGGGAGAATACAGACGCCTTTGTTTCGGTGCTGCACCGGGAAATAGAGCTTTCCCCCAGCTTGCTCCCGGAGGGAACGATGGTTCCCTCCGTCTTTTTTGGCGGAGGCACTCCTACCGTTTTGCCTGCAGAGATGCTGGCAGCGCTGCTGACCCACATAAAAGCCGCATTCACCTTGCAGCCGGACGCCGAGATCACACTGGAATGCAACCCCGGCACTGCCGGCCCTGAAGCCCTGGCTGTGTTGCGGAAGGCGGGCTTCAACCGCCTTTCTCTGGGCCTTCAATCTACAGAGGATGATCTGCTGCACTCCATCGGCCGTATTCACGATTATACTGCATTCCTTCGAGCCTTTCAGGCTGCCCGGCAGGCGGGTTTTGCCAACATCAATGTAGATCTGATGCATGGGCTGCCGGGACAGAGTCAGGAGAGCTATCTGGCCAGCCTGAAAAAAGTCTGTGACCTGGGACCGGAGCACATTTCTGCCTACTGCCTGATTTTAGAGGAAGGCACGCCCTTATACGGGGACGTACAGGCTGGTCGGATTATCCTTCCGGATCCTGATGCCGTAGCGGATATGGAGGATGCTGGTATGGCCTATCTGGAAAGCCGGGGATATGGCCGCTATGAGATCTCCAACTTTGCCAGACCGGGATATGCCTGCCGTCACAATCTGCTCTATTGGAACAACCAGCCTTATCTGGGATTGGGCCCCGGTGCGCACAGTTCCCTGCCGGGGAAAGACGGCTGGGAACGCTGGTATAATCCCGCAAATATCCCCGGGTACCTCCGGTCTCTGAATGCGGATCATCTGCCCCGAGGGGAGATCCAGCGTCTTCCCCCCCGGGAGGAACGCTTCGAAACGGTAATGCTGGGGCTGAGAAAAGTAGAAGGGCTGTCTTTGGCCGAGTTTGAGAACCGCTTCGGAGAAAAGCTTCCGGCGGCCTTTCCAAAGGCTTTCCGTCAGATAGACGAATACGGCTGGTGGGCCGTCTGCCCCGGCCGGGCGGCTTTGAACCGCCGGGGACTGGATATGCTTAATGAAGCATTGGTACTTTTTATGGAGGAATGACCCTTTACCCCGGAAAAGATAGGCGTTATACTGCTGCCAGCAAAAGGAGGATGTTTTATGCGCACCAGAATACAGGGTGTACACACTATCGTTACCTGCGATATGGAGGACAGGGTCCTTCATGATACCGATCTGTGGATCCGGGACGGACGGATCGAAGCTATCGGCTCCCTGGATGCCGCAGCGGATATCACCTACAGCGGGCGGGACTGCTTTTTATATCCCGGTTTTATTAACACCCACCACCATCTGTATCAGTATTTTACCCGAAGCCTCCCGCAGGTGCAGGGCATGGAACTGTTTGACTGGCTCAAAACGCTCTATGAAATATGGAAGAGTCTTAACCGGGATACGGTGTATCTTTCCTCCTTGTCCGCCATGGGAGAGCTGCTCAAATATGGCTGCACCACCTGTTTTGACCACCATTATGTTTTTCCTGAAGGCGCCGGTGATCTGATAGAAGGGCAGATGGAGGCGGCCGAAGCGTTAGGCATCCGCTTCTTTGCTTCCCGCGGAAGCATGGATCTTTCCAAAAAGGACGGAGGACTGCCTCCCGATTCCGTTGTGCAGACCGTAGACGAAATTCTGAAGGACAGCCGGCGCCTGCTGGAACTCTATCATCAGGACACCCGGGACGGTATGCGGGATATTGCACTGGCTCCCTGCTCGCCCTTCTCCGTCTCTGCCGATCTGCTGAAAGAAAGTGCTCTTCTGGCCCGTTCCTACGGAGCCCGGCTCCATACCCATGTGGGCGAGACCATAGACGAAGAAAACTACACCCTCTGCCGGGTAGGGATGCGCCCCGTAGCCTATATGGAATCTCTGGGCTGGGTGGGACCGGACGTATGGTATGCCCACGGCATTCACATGAATGATGAGGAACTGCAGCTGCTGGCGGATACGGGCACAGGTGTGGCGCACTGCCCCAATTCCAACATGAAGCTCCACAGCGGCGTCTGCCGTATACCGGATATGCTCCGTAGGGGCGTAAAAGTGGGGCTGGCTGTAGACGGTTCTGCCAGTAATGACGGCAGCAACATGATGGACGAGATCCGCTCCGCCTATTTGCTGCACCGGCTGACCTGGGGAGAAAAAGCACCCTCGGGGTATGATATGCTGAAGCTGGCTACCCGGGGCAGCGCAGCCCTGTTGGGCCGTGCCCATGACCTGGGACAGATTGCACCGGGATACCGGGGGGACTTTTTCCTCATCCGCCGAAGCCGGCCTGAGCTTCTCTGTGCCGAAAAGAACCCAAAGGATCTCTTTGGCGCCGTAGGCTACCACCTCCCCTGCGATATGGTATTTGTCAACGGGAAATTGCGGGTCAAAGACGGGCAGATCCTGGGGTTGGATGAAAAAACACTGTATGATAAAGGAAAAAAGGAGATCGAAAGACTGTTATGCGATCATTAAATCATAAAACCGTTGCCTATCTGGCCCGAGCGGGCATTGTAGCTGCTCTGTATGCCCTGTTGACCTGTGTATGGCCCTTTTCTCTCGGCCCCATTCAGTGCCGGGTCAGCGAGGCTCTATGTGTCCTTCCCTATTATATGGGAGCGGCGGTGCCGGGACTGTTTATCGGCTGTCTGCTGGGGAACCTGCTTTCCGGCGCCATAGCGCTGGATGTACTTTTTGGCAGTCTGGCTACCCTTTTGGGCGCTCTGTGCACATGGCTGCTGGGTAAATATAAAAAGCCCGCATTTCTGGCTCCTTTGCCGCCGGTGCTTTTCAATGCCGTAATCATAGGGATCCTGCTTACCTATGTATATAGTTACGGACTGACTTTACCCGTAGCCATGGTACAGGTAGGCGGCGGCGAAGCCCTGAGCTGTTATGTGCTGGGACTTCCCCTGCTGGCCGCCATGAAAAAATACCCACAGCTTTATCAGTAAGCGAATAGATTTCTCCTCCGGCGCCAGCTTTTTGTCTCCTCTGCCGGTGATCCACCGCTTGTATATAAAAAAAGCCCCGATACCCGGGGCTTTGATTTACACTTCATTTACTTACAGCCGGTTCACATGGCGCAGAAGCACCGCCGTAGTCACGGGGCCTACACCGCCCTTAAATGGCGCCAGATGCGCCACAACAGGCTCCACAGCCTCTTCATCGGCATCGCCCCCCACATTGATCACCGTCTGTCCCGGCCGGACAAAGGAAGCATCCACTAACCCCGGAGCCCCTGCGGCACAGATTAGGATATCTCCCTGCCTGCACAGCTCCGGCAGGGCCCGGCTATGGCTGTGGCACACCGTTACCGTAGCATCCCGCTGCAAAAGCAGCAGCGCCAGAGGCTTGCCTACCCGCGCCGAACGCCCCAGGATCACCGCATGACGACCTGCCAGCGGAATGCCGTAATGATCCAGCAGCCGGATGCACCCTTCCGCCGTACAAGGGGTGTTAAATGAAAAGCCCTCCCCGGTGCATAAAGCTGCGAAAGCTGCCTGCCCGCAGCCATCCACATCCAGACTGGGTGGGATGCTTATCTCTCCCCTGGAAATGGCAATGGCGCCGCCTATCTCCGGTGCGGTCAGCGCATCCATATCCTCCATATCCGCTTCCAGCAAAGGCACGCCATGCGCCTCGCAGGAACGGCGGATCATAGTCAGATAACTTCTGGAAGCCGCTTCCCCTTCCTGCCTGAATACCAGCAGGGTGCGGCTCTTCCGCCGCTCCAACGCCGCTTCCATCTCACGGTACAGGGCTTCCGCCGCAGGGGCGCCCATCAAACGCATGATCCATCCTCCTGCAGGCATACCTCTGCGAAATACGGCAGGCCCCGCATCCAGTCGCACAACACATGCCACTCCGTCAGCTTATGATCCTTTCTGGCATAGTACATGTGCAGCAGCACTTCATAATTCAGCTGCACCGTGGCCCGCATTTCGTAGCCTTCCGGCAGAAGCTCTATCAGGGCACGCCAGTATTTCTTTTCTTTAGTGGCATTAAAATCCTGCCGCAGCCGCTCGCACAGACCGATCATGGCCTTTGCTCCCTCCATGGCATAGGGGATCTCCCGAGCGCCTTCCAGGGCAAAATCTGCCTCCGTAAAGGGTTTTGCGTGGATCTTGTGCATTTTGGAGCAGGAATTGCGCACCGTACCTACTTTATAAGTATCGAACTCTGCCCACCAGGGCTGCATAGCGGTGATATCGCAGGTAACGGTGAGCATCCGCAGGAACTTGCGGTGATCGCTCCCCGCCCGCACCAGCTTTTTCATCAAGGACAGATCGTTTTCTCCGAGCAGCGCCTTCTCCCGGCCTTCCTTCCAGACTATATGAGAATCCATGCGCTCCCAGCTGTTCAGGGGATTCCGCATCCCCCGGATAGCCGCCTCCCAGCCGCTTACCCGGTCGTTTTCTATTTTCAGCATGTGCAGATACCTCGATTCATTAGTTGTAAACAGTATATAATACATCCTGCGTCCTTGCAATCCCCATGCGAAATCCGTATCCTTTGGCACAAAAAGAAACCGGCCCTTTGCAAGGCCGGTTTTCCTGTTTTTCTGTACAGATTATTCCTTGATACCCTTGGCTGCCAGTTTCATGCGCTGTTCCTTGGACAGATATTTTTTACGCATACGAATGCTCTTTGGCGTTACCTCCACCAACTCATCATCCGCAATGAATTCCAGGCACTGTTCCAGTGTAAACACCACCGGAGGCGTCAGCCGCAGGGCTTCATCGCTGCCGGAAGCACGCATATTGGTCACATGCTTCTTCTTGCACACGTTGACCACGATATCCTCACTGCGGGCATTCTCTCCCACGATCTCTCCCTCATACACAGGGATGCCAGGGCCCACAAACAGTCTGCCCCGTTCCTGTGCATAAAACAGGCCGTAGGAACTGGTATCTCCCGTTTCATGCGCTACCAGAGAACCGCTTTCCCGACTTTCAATGGGCCCTCTATAAGGCTCATAATCCAGGAACAGGTGGCTCATAACGCCATTGCCCTTGGTATCCGTCAGCAGCTCGCTGCGGTATCCCATCAAGCCCCGGGCCGGGATCTTGAACTGCAGCCGGGTGCCGGTATCCCCCATGGCGCCCATATCCGTAAGCTCCGCTTTACGGGTGCCAAGCTTTTCCATGACGGAGCCCACAAATTCCGTAGGCACATCAATGGTCAGCTCTTCGATAGGCTCCAGCATCTTCCCGTCTTTATCGTAATGCATGATGACCTTGGGACGGGTGACGGCAAACTCATAGCCTTCCCGGCGCATGGTTTCGATGAGAATGGACAGATGCAGCTCTCCACGGCCGGATACCTTAAAGGTATCCGTGGACTCTGTTTCCTCCACCTTCATGCTCACGTTGGTCTTTACCTCACGGAACAGCCGTTCCCGCAGGTTCCGGCTGGTGACCCAGCGGCCTTCCTTGCCGGCAAAGGGGCTGTCGTTGACCTTAAAAAGCATGGAGACCGTAGGTTCATCGATATGCACAAAGGGCATGGGCTCCACACAGGCCGGATCACAGACCGTTTCGCCTACGTTCAGATCCTCAATTCCCGCCACGCAGACGATGTCGCCGGCAGTGACCTCCTCCACCTCTACCCGGTGCAGGCCTTCAAAATGATACAGACGGGAGATCTTGCCCGGGCGGACTTTATTCTCCGTACCGCCGCAGACGGTAACGGCCATTCCTTTTTTGGCTACGCCCCGTTCGATACGGCCTACGCCGATCTTGCCTACATAATCATCATAATCAATGGTGGAAAACAGGATCTGTAAAGGTGCTTCCAGATCCATGGCAGGAGCGGGAATGGTCTTGAGGATGGTATCGAAAATGGGCTTCATGCTGTTTTCCAGCTTATCGGGTTCAAAGCCGGATCTGCCCTGCCGGGCGGAAGCATACACCACCGGGAAATCCAGCTGTTCGGCAGTAGCCCCCAATTCGATGAACAGCTCCAAAGTCTCATCCACCACTTCTTCGGGGCGGGCATCGGGGCGATCCACCTTATTGACCACCACCACGGGCACCTTATTCAGCTCCAGCGCCTTTCTCAGCACAAAACGGGTCTGCGGCATACAGCCTTCAAATGCATCCACAAGCAGCAGCACGCCGTCTACCATTTGCAAAATGCGCTCCACCTCACCGCCAAAGTCTGCATGCCCCGGCGTATCCACAATATTGATGCGCACATCCCCGTAAGAAACGGCGGTGTTCTTGGAAAGGATGGTGATACCCCGCTCCCGCTCCAGATCTCCGCTGTCCATGATGCGGTCTACCCCGACCTCGCTCCGACGCAGAACCCCCGCATCCTGAAGCAGGTGATCCACCAGAGTGGTCTTACCGTGGTCTACATGGGCAATGATGGCGACGTTTCTGATTTCCATGCTTGTTACCTCTTTATCCAATGGAAGATTTCTCAAAACTTTATAAGTATATCACGATTTTCCCCGGGCGCAAGCCTTTTTTCGCAGGGCAGAGCAAAAAAGTATATAAAACCTCTCCCGACGGTTAAGGCGGAACACACAGGTTCTGTCAGTACAACCATATCTGTATTTCAATCGTAAGCCACGGTGCTTACCGCCTCCAGCAGATTCTGCACCCGGATCAATCCTTCCTGCGAACCGGCGATCCGGGCGGAAGCAGGCAGCAGTATCCGGGTGTACCCCAGCCGCCGGCATTCCTTCACCCGCTGCTCCATCTGACTCACAGGCCGCAGTTCCCCGGTCAGTCCCACCTCGCCCATGGCTACGGTATGCGGGGACAGGGGCCGGTCATAATAAGCGGAAGCCAGACACAGCGCCGCTCCCAGGTCCGCTCCCCGGTCCTGAAGGCACAGGCTCCCGGCAGCGCTGAGATATGCATCTTTGTCGCACAGCCGCAGCCCGGCCCGTTTTTCCAATACCGCCAGCAGCAGATTCAGCCGGGGCGTATCCATGCCCAGCGCCGTCCGCCGGGGAGAGCCATAGGCCGTGGGACACAGCAAAGACTGCACCTGTGCCAGCAGGGGTCTTGTCCCCTCCATTACGCAGGTAACGCAGCATCCGGGCACTCCGGGCGTATCGGAAAGGAACAGCCGGGAAGGATCCGGCACCTGCTCCATGCCCTTATCCGTCATTTCAAAAACGCCCAGCTCATTGGTAGAGCCGAAACGGTTTTTCTGGGAGCGCAGCAGCCGCAGGCCTTCCTGATTATCCCCTTCAAAGTACAATACCGTATCCACAATGTGCTCCAGCACCTTGGGCCCGGCAATGGCGCCTTCTTTGGTCACATGTCCCACCAGGAATATCGCCGTCCCCGTTTCCTTGGCAAAGCGGGTCAGCTCTGCCGCCGATGCCCGGATCTGGGTAACGCTGCCGGGTGCGGAAGGGGTGTTTTCCATGAACATGGTTTGAATGGAATCCACGATCATGAATGCAGCCTTGCGGCTTCTGCCCTCCTCCACGGCTGCCTCGGCACTGGTTTCGCACAGCAGCAGCATATCCCCGGGGATGCCCAGTCGGTCTGCCCGCAGACGGATCTGACTCTTACTTTCCTCCCCGCTGACATACAAGACCGTTCCCTGCCGGGTTAGATTGTGAGCCGTCTGCAGCAGCAGTGTGCTCTTGCCGATGCCAGGACTGCCCCCCAGCAGCACCGTCATACCCGGCACCAGACCTCCGCCCAGCACCCTGTCCAGCTCCCCGATGCCCGTTGATACCCGTCGGCTTTCCTTCGGGGCCACATCCTCCAGCAGCACCGCCCTGGAAGGAGCGGCAGTGCGCTTCATGGTCACCCTTTCCTCTTCTACAATGGTATTCCAGCTGCCGCACTGAGGACATTTGCCCATCCAGCGGGGGGTCTCATAGCCGCATTCCCCACATACATATACAGTCTTTTCTTTCATGTTCCTGCCGCCTCCGCCTCTATTTATGAGGGATCTCCATATATTCCAAAATGTCTTTATCCCGCCAGGTCACATCCATCCACCAGACGTGTTCTCCGCCTGCACCCAAAAACTGTGCCTTTTCCCCGCTGCGGGTGATGCAGAAGGTGGAACCATCTGAAAAGAAGTATACATACACCTTATCCATATCGCCGTAAGCCAGAAAGGAATCACCTATGGCAAAGTCTGCCACGCCTTTAGCGGCGGTATGGAGGTTTCCTTCTATATCCAGGTAGCAAAGGTCACTGTCGTACCCATGGTTCCCCGTAAGAAAGGCGATCTCCCGGCCATTGGTCTTGGGATCGTGCACAAACACGCCGGTATCCAGCTTCTCCGTTTTCCCTGTAGTTAAGGTAAGTTTTCGTAAAACTCCGTCCTCCCCTACATATAAAAGCATCCCCTCATAAGCAAAGGGCCGGGAGACGGCTGCGGCGCTGTTTTCCAGCACGGCCAGGGTAACGCTTTCTCCTGTGGTAAGATCGCAGGCAAAAAGTTTGAAACGGCTGCTGCCCGTGCGTTCCGTCCAGAAAACCGTGTCCTCCCATAAAGTAAGATAGGGGACGCCCATATGAACGGTTTTCAGTATCCGGCTTTCCCCGGTTTGCCGATTCCATGCCCGCAGGTTTCCCCCGCCCTGCCCCTGCACATCCAGATACACCAGCCATTTTTCGTTAGCACACGGGTAGCGGATGCTTTTGTAGCTTTGGGCAGGGGAAAGATAGGTCTTTTCACCCGTTTCAAGATCTGTCAAAATGCAGCGCACAAAACTGGCGTCTCCATCCTGATGATAGTTTCCGGCAGCAAAAAGCAGCTGCCCCTGCCAGTAGGAGAAGTCTGCTCCATACTGATATTCCCCCACCACGATTTCTTTCTGAAGTTTTCCCAGATCCGCTCCGTACAAGGGCTGATCCGCTCCCGGTTCCGGTGTGGGGGCAGGAGTAGGCGCAGAAGTAGGCGCCGGGGTAGGCGTTGCTTCCAGCCCAAGGCAGCTCAGATCCGGCTCCGCATTAACAGCCTGCTCTATCCAGCCCGGTGCAAACCGTATGAATATCCACAAACCGCCTCCCAGCAGCAATACGCATACACACAGAAGCACCCAGGGCCCCAGCGGACTGCCCTTCAGGCTTCGACGGCGGTGTTTTGTAGACTTATGTTCCTGTTTCTGCTTCATGCTTTCTATTGTACAGGCATCCGCCTTCCGGGTCAACCGTCCCCGGAAGTACAAGCATCCGTTTTCGCCTTTTACCACCACCCAGTTGTGGAAAAAAGTATATGTCAGCATTTGTCTATTTAAGGTTGCCCCAGGGGGCCAGCCGTGTTATAATGCCCACGGAACCAAACCAAAAGATACAGGAGAGAGGATAGAATGTATTCCGGTGCAGGCATAATCCGAATCTACGCAGGCCAGTCCGGCCGTCCCTTTGCAGAGCGCATGTGCGCCTATCTGGGCGCCCAGCTGGGAGAATCTCAGACCATTCAGTTTTCCGAGGGCAACACCTTTGTCCGGGTAGGCGAAAGCATCCGGGATAAAGACGTATACCTGGTGCAGCCCATTGCCCGTCACCCCAATGATGAATTTATGGAACTGCTGTTCTGGATCGATGCTTTCAAACGTTCCAGCGCCAATTCCGTCACCGTGATCATTCCCTACTTCTCCTATGCCAAGGGCGATAAAAAAGACGAACCCCGGGTATCCATCCGGGCTCGTGTCTGCGCCGACTGCATCGAAGCCGCCGGAGCCGACCGTATCATCTTTATGGATCTGCATGCCGCTCAGATCCAGGGCTTCTTTAAAAAACCTGTGGATCACCTCATCGCTCAGCCCCTGCTGGCAGAATATATCCGCCGCTCCGGCATTGTAGACGAAAATCTGGTGGTAGTTTCCCCCGATGCCGGCTCCGCCAAACGGGCGCACACCTTTGCCAAGGCTTTGGGCTGCCCCGTAGCCATTGGCGACAAAACCCGCTATGACCACAGCGAAAACGCCAAGGTGCTGGATATCATTGGCGAAGTCAAAGACAAGAACTGCCTGGTGGTAGACGATTTCTCCATCTCTGGCGGTACCATGATCGATGTAGCCCGGGGTTTAAAAGAAAAGGGCGCCCGAAACATTTACGGTGCTCTTTCCCACAACTGCATGAGCGAAAAGGCCCTGCAGCGGCTGGATGAAAGCCCCTATGAGTTCGTGGTCACTACGGATACGGTAGAGTGCCCCGAGGCCAAGAACCATCCCAAGATCCGCATTATCTCTGCTGCGCCCATGTTTGCCCAGGCGGTAAAGATCATTCATGATCGAGCCCCCATGAGCACCCTGTTCGACCAGCGCATCAGTAAGCGCATGCTGGATATGAGTTTTACCCAGCAGTTGAATCTGCTGTACGATCCGGAATAATTTCCCCCGCCATGTTGCATATCAAAAGAAGGGTAGCGATACCCTTCTTTTTCGTTATGTACAATAAACGGGTGCGGTCATCTGCCGCACCGCTGTAGCCTTAAGATGCGGCGTTGAGTATGTCTCCTGCAAACCTTCCCTGAAGATTATAGCAGGAAAGATAAACGCATCAGGCGTAAACCTGCTCCGTTTACGGCGCTACTTTGGGGGATATTTTTTCACAAGCAACTTGAGTTCATTCAACAAGCGATTATACTCGTCTGCCGTTACCGTTGCACAGACCTTCCATTCTTTCCAGGAGCTGTCCGTCGTATCAAAAGCAAAATGAACGGCAAAAGAATATTGATCTTCATTTTTTTAAGCGGCAATGCGCAAATACGGCTCCATAAAATCCGATATATATGATCCGCTTTGGATATCTCTTAGTACGCATAGCTCTTTGTATAAGTCTAGCAATTCACAGGATAATAAGCACGCATCCTTTTGTTTTGCAGATATGCCTCCATCTGTATAACATATTGATAGTACAAGCCAGTTTGAATCGTAATCGAAATTATCTTTTCCGGATTTAGGACTATCAGGAAACTGATACCCCACAACATCCAGTTCTATACTGTTGTTTAACCCGTGAAATAGCATGCTTTTCTCCTTGCCTCTGTAAACAAAAGTGGATGTAACATCCGTTACATCCACTTGATCTGGTCATAGAGTATATGGCGGAAGTGAGAGCAACACCCGAAAACACATTGAAAATCCTACATTTTTACGGCATAGACGCACGGGTTTATTACGGAAAAGCAATCCGCCTCTGTATCGCACAGGGGCGGATTTGCTTATTTGTCATACGGGACTCGGAAATAGTCCAAATACTTCTTAAATCTGTCCTGTGCAGAAAGACAAGTATCACGCAGATAGCCGCGCTCGTTCTTCCATTCCTTCAAGCCGCGGTAGTAGAACATCTTGATGTCGTCCTCGATGATAAACGGCACGATGCTGTTCCGCAGGCATTCTTTGAAAAGGAGCAGGCGCCCGACTCTGCCGTTGCCGTCCTGGAACGGATGGATGCGCTCAAAGCGGTAGTGAAAATCAAGCAAATCGTCAAAGGTTTTGCTCTCAATGGCGTTGTATTCAGCAAGCAGCTTTTTCATCTCGGCCCCGGCATTCTCCGGTGCAGTTGTGTCCATGCCGCCGACCTCGTTGGGCAATTTCTTGTAATTTCCAACGGCAAACCAATCAAGCCGGGAATCGGAAGTTCCGCTTTTCAGAACGGCGTGCAGTTGCTTGATGAACGCCTCGCTCAGCATATGATTTGCGCTATCGATAATCATATCAATGCACTTGAAATGGTTGGCGGTCTCGACCACATCATCAACCTTGACCGTCCCGTCCGATGCGCCGATGGTGTTCGTCTCAAAGATATAGCGCGTCTGATCGTGTGTGAGGCGGCTGCCCTCAATGTGGTTGGAGTTATAGGTCAGATCGATTTGGATTTTATGATAAACACCGCCGTGCAGCTTCGCCGCTTTCTCGGCCTTCAGTACCTCAAGAAGTGTCTTTGGTGTATCGGTTTTCTTGTTAATGCGATCGGGCTTCTCCGCGGTTTCGGGTATGTTCCATGTCTTGCCGGTCAGAAATGCACCGTCGATTTTTCCTTCGGAGCAATACCCGCGCACGCTGCGTTCGGAAACGCCCCACCTTTTCGCCGTTTCCGCGACAGAAATATATTTCATAGAGATCCCTCACTTTCTGCACAGGGATAGTATAGCACATTATCGGCAAAATATCAAGATTTGATGATGAAATAATATTCTTATTTCGCCGATAGCGGCAATTATGTTCAACCGTTAAATCAGCTATAACATTTTGTTCCTATCAAAAGTTTGAGATTCTTATCATATTGTTGATTTCTCGGTCGAATCATGATATGCTATATTCATGTTATTGTACCCGACACCAAATAGCCCATAAAGGAGATTCAAAATGGCTGTTAGTTATAAGAAGCTGTGGCATATTCTTGTTGATCGGAATATGAAAAAGAAAGATTTGGAAGAAGCTGCCGGCATCACCCATTATCAGATGTACAAGCTGGCAAACGATAAGGATATAACCACCGACGTGATCGGCGCAATCTGTGCCGCGCTTGAGGTGGAACCAAACGATATTATGGATTTTGTCCCGGAAATCGATAAGTAACATGGAGGGCCAGTCATGTCAGAACAAATAGTTTGTTCTTTGGATAAATGCTGTTTCTACCAAAGGAGTATATGAATGCTACACAACGGACTTTACGAGCAAATCATAAATAAGGGTCTGGATACAGAGCTTTCCGTAACGGACAAGCTCTCTCAAACTGCGCCTATTGATAGTGCGGAAGCGTCTAAAGTATTAGCAAAATATGTTGCCGAGATCGTTGAAAAGGGGCTAAACAACGTGAAAGACAATGGCGGCAATCTCACTTCTCAGGTCGAGCTTGTCAACCGCATTGTGTTCACCATTATGACGGAAACAAAAGAAGCGGACTTCGACACGCTCTCCGTTGCAGAGCGTGCGGAGCAGCTTCTTGCACTTTTTGATAAGAAAAACAATGTGCTGGCACTGGACGAAAGGGCTGAGATCATCCGTCCGGAAACCTCCATCGCACAAAGCTCACTTTTCACCGGGGCTGTGCATGAGCCGCAGATGTTTACGGAGCTCAAAAAAGAGATTGTCTCTGCTGACAGAATTGACATGCTGGTGTCCTTCATCAAATGGAGCGGTCTGCGGCTCATCATGGACGAGCTGCGGGAGTTTACGCACAGCGGCGGCGAGCTCCGCATCATCACCACCTCCTACATGGGCGCTACCGATGTAAAAGCCATTGAGGAGCTTCGAAAGCTGCCCAATACGCACATCAAGGTCAGCTACAACACCAA
>UQYI01000032.1 GCA_900545265.1 uncultured Eubacteriales bacterium | reverse complement strand
CGACAGCTTCCTCAGTATACCCGCTCTCCTCCGCTTTGTCAACACCTTTTTTTGACATTTTTTGTGTTTTATGGGTAGGCTTCCGGAAAATCCCCGTTTTCTCTTACTTTTTTGAATCCAATGCTGCTAAAATATCTCTGGCAGCCTCAGGATTTATATTCGCCTGCTGGCAGCGGTGCATGACTTCCGCCGCAGCAGGCTCCTTCAGAAGCATCAGTGCGCTGCGTGCCATTTCCCCGGCGTCTTTTCCCGTCAGTGACATACCCCTGGCCGTAAAGAAACGCACATTATCTTCCTCCCAGCCGGGAAGCGGGTTCATATGCACCAGAGGCACTCCCTTCACCGCCGCCTCCGTAGAGGAAAGGCCGCCGGGCTTGCTCAGCAGTACGTCGGCCGCATCCATATACTTTCCTGCCTCTTCCGTATATCCCAAAGGCAGTACTTTATCCGGGGAATAGTTTTCCTTCAAAGCGGACAGGAGTTTTTCATTTCTGCCGCACAGAGCCAGAATCTGCACGCGAGGTTCTCCATCCAGCAGAGCCGCACACAGAGGCAGAACATCTCCAAATCCCATACTGCCGGTCATAATCAATACCGTGGGGCGCCCCTGCGGCAAGTCAAGACTCCGTCGGGCCTCTTCTTTTTCCCAATGACGAAGTTTCTCAGGAGAAGTGGGGATGCCCAATGGCAGATAGCATTTACCCGGCGCATTCCATTCATACAAGGGCACCAGATCCTTGTGGGGGAGAATATATGCATCCAGTGCCGTGTCTGAAGTAAAGGGTATGTAGCTGTAATCCGTGATCACAAAAGCGGTGCGCACTCTATCCCGCAATGCATCCTCTACATGTGTAAGCACCTGTGCGGAAAAAATGTGGGTAGCTATGACCGTATCAAACTCATTGTCCCGTATAAATGCCAATAACCGCCGTGACGCTGCCATGCCGGAGCGCTGGAGAGAATCAGTCAGCCGGGGATTGTCTTCCATTCGTCGGGCAATACGGGTACCTTTTTCAAAGAGATGGGGTGCATACAGGGCACTGCGCACATGAATGCGAGCCACCCGTTCGGATGCCTTTGGGGAATCGAACAGCATACCGTCCATCATCACGGCCTCTATATCCTGTTTCCGTGCTGCTTCCAGCAGTGCCCTTGCAGCCGTATTATGCCCCTGTCCGTTATTACTGGATAGAATAAGCAGTTTCATGAGCGCGTCTCCTTTCGCCGGGCAGCCCGCAGCTCAAGTTTGGTCTGCAGAACCATCAGTTTGGGCCGGTTATACCGCTGGATCAGAATGAAAGGCAGATTCAACAGCAGTATATCTGCCCAAAATAAGATCTGCCCTGGCCAGCCCGGGCACAGCAGCAGAACGCCGGGGCTCAGCAGGATCAGACCCCAGTGCACACACTCGGCCACACAGGTCTCCTGCACCAGAGCTTTTATCTCTTCTGCGTTCATGGCAGGGGTAACAGTCTTTCTGCGCATGTCGGAGCAGCAGCGGCTCATATCCGGAAGCCGGTCTTTCCAGACAGATATTTTCAGTCTGGCATACAGCCCTTTTTCCCAGCCGTATTCCCTGTAAGGAAAAGCTTTGGGGTCGAATCGATCCCTTGGCAGAGCATTGCCGATGAAATGGGACAGGATTCCCAGAAGGACCAGATAACCCGCCGCCCATAGAAACTGCATTTGAAATGTTCCTTTCCGGCGAAGAATAGCTCCCGCCGATTTTTTTATGTATTCAGTATACCCGAGACAGATACGTTTTTCCATAGGCAGAACGGGAGCGCCATTGCGATTTGGGTCAAAAATGCGATTTTATGCAAAAAAGGAGTACTTGCTCTGAAGCACACCGGCATATATACTGAGAAAAAACATCTGGGAGAACCTGTTCTTATGGACTATTTTGCAACTCTTGGCCCGGCATGCCTGAAAAAGGAAACGTTGGAGCGTATGTTTCTTGCAGGCATGACAGGATTGCGGATCAACCTGAACCACCGGCCCTGGACAATGTGCAAAGACTGGCTGACTCTGGTCGATCAGGCCTCCGAGGGGAGACCATGGAAGCTGCTATTGGATCTTAGGGGACGAGGATTGCGTCTGGGCCCTATGACACCCATGTTTATTTCTCCCGATGAAATCCTGTCTCTTCCAGTACCGAAAGAAATATATGCCCCGGCTCAGCCCGGAGATATACTTTTGGCGGATGACGGAAAAGTACGCCTGCTGGTGCTGGAAAAGAGCCCTGCTGCTCTTGTTTGCCGGGTGGAATCAGGCCTGCAATTGGAGGGCGGCAAAAACCTTTGTCTGGAAGGAAAAGAGGAAATGCTTCCGCCCCTGAGCCGAGAGGATCTGGAAACCATCGCTATGCTGCCCGGCAGCCCTGTATGGGGACTGATGCTCCCCTTTACACACAGCCGGAAGGATGTGGCCGTTCTGCGGGAGTCTCTGCCCGCGGGCACAGAAAAGCTGCGGCTCCTGGCAAAGATTGAAAATGAACAGGGCGTGGAACATCTGAATGAGATTTTGACCGAAGCGGATGGGATCATTCTGGCCAGAGGAGATCTGGGCGTACATCTGCCCTTGGAAATGCTGCCAAGGCTGCAGAAAAACATACTTACTGCCTGTTCAAGAAAAAAGGTGCCCTGCATCGTAGCAACGGAACTGCTGGCGTCCATGGAGTCCCGGTTTTCTCCCACCAGGGCTGAGGTCACGGATGTCTACAATGCCGTGCTGGAAGGGACAGAAGGCCTGATGCTTACCAATGAAACTGCCCGGGGCGCTTACCCCGCTCAGGCCATGGAGTGGCTGGTGCGCATTGCCCGGGAAGCCAAAAAAGACACCGGAATCCAGTGAGCGCAAGTGGTTTTTCATGCATTGTTTTCCTCATACTTTTTTCTGCGATCCTTGCAGTTTTCTGATTTGACCACGCATCCTGACTTTTCCGTTCATCAGGATGAAGCGTGTAAAAAGAGGGAACCCTCATGCCTTATGTGCGCTGGCCATTTTTGCGACAATATAAGGATCGAACGGGTACGCAGCAAAACGCTTCATGGTATAAAACGGTTTTGCCAGGCGCCTACGTATTTTTGCTAAAATCGAAGCACTGTTTATGATATTTATGCTTCCGGTCTCTGCATTTTATGCATGCAAAACACATTCGTATGCAGCATCGCCGGAATATACATCTGCTGCAAAGAGGGCCGCCGGTATATGTCCGGCGGCCCTTGTGACGAACAGGTTACTTCTGAGAAGAAATGCTCTCCTCCGGAACGGGAGCAGGCGGAAGCGCCTTTGGTTCCCCCTTACCCACTACGGCCAGTTTGCCGTTGGAACGCATTTGCAGGCGGATCGTGGTAAGAGGCTCTTCGCTGTTCAGCATCAGGGAGACGATCTCATCCTCCACTTCCTTTTCCAACACACGCCGGAGTTCTCTGGCTCCATAGGTATCGGAGCATGCCTTTCTGCCCAGATAGGCGCAAACCTCTTTTGTGTAATGGAGAGACAGATTTTTCTCCTTCATGGCGGCCTTCAGTTCATCCAGCAGGATGCCGGCGATTTTGGCCATGCTTTGCTCATCCAGATGACTGAAGCAGATCACTTCGTCCAACCGGTTCAAGAATTCCGGCCGCAGGAATTCCTTCAGGGCCTGCATGGCCTTATCCTGTGCTTTCTGCTCCTGAGTGCGGGCAAAGCCCACGGCTCCGGCACCTTTTTCTGCAGATCCGGCGTTGCTGGTCATAACGATGACCGTATTGGCGAAATTCACTCGGCGGCCATGGGCATCGGTAATGTGGCCGTCATCCAGAATCTGCAAAAGAATATTCATTACATCCGGATGCGCCTTTTCTATCTCGTCCAGCAGAATCACGCAATAAGGCCTGCGGCGAACCGTTTCCGTCAGCTGCCCTGCCTCTTCATAGCCCACATAGCCCGGAGGCGAACCGATAATGCGGGAAACGGCGTGCTTTTCCATAAATTCGGACATATCCAGCCGCACAAGTGTCTCCGGTCCGTCAAAAAGCTGCCGTGAGAGCTGTTTGACCAGTTCTGTTTTGCCTACCCCCGTGGGGCCCGTAAACAGAAAACTGATGGGACGCCGGGTGCTGCCGATTCCTGCTCGCCGCCGCTGAATGGCCCGGCACAAGGACTCCACCGCTTTGTCCTGACCGATGATCCGCTCTTTAAGTCGTTGCTCCAGATGCTTCAAACGATCAAATTCCCTTTCCTGGATCTTCCCGGCAGGGATCTTTGTCCACAGCTCAATGATTCGGCTTAGATCCTCCACTGTCAGCACCGGGAGTCCCCGGGCAAGCAGCTTCTGCTTTTGATCGTTAAGAGCATCCGTCCGGGTTTTAATGGTTTTGAGCTGCTGCTCTGTTTCGGGAGAAAGCTCTCCCTTCAACAGCTGCTCTGCCCGTGCCTGCTCTGCTTTCAGATCCTTATCCGCTGCTTCCAGCTCCCGGCACAGGGGCGTGCGCAGGTTCAGATCCGCTGCCGCCTCATCTATAAGATCTATGGCCTTATCCGGCAGGAATCGATCGGTAATATACCGTTCGGAAAGAGACACGGCCTGTCGGGCCGCCTCCCGCGGAATACGCACGCTGTGGAACTGTTCATAATAATGGGCGGATCCTTCCACAATGGCTACAGCATCGGCAAAAGAAGGTTCTTCCACCGTCACAGGCTGAAAACGCCGTTCCAGTGCCGTGTCCTTCTCTATATGCTTACGGTATTCTGTAAAAGTGGTGGCTCCGATGACCTGGATATCTCCCCGGCTCAGGGCAGGCTTGAGGATATTGGCAGCATTCATACCGCCTTCGGCATCCCCGGCCCCCACGATGGAATGCACCTCATCAATAAACAGGATCACGTTGCCCAAGCCCCGTATCTCATCCAGCAGACCCTTCATGCGGCCTTCCATCTGGCCCCGATACTGGGTGCCCGCTACCAGAGCGGTCATATCCAGCTGCCAGATCTCCTTATCCAACAACTTATAGGGGGCCTTCCCTGCGGCAATGCGGGCAGCCAGGCCTTCTACGATGGCAGTCTTACCTACTCCCGGCTCGCCGATCAGACAGGGATTATTTTTCAGCCGGCGGTTCAGTATCTGCATTGTACGGGTAAGCTCTGTTTCCCGTCCGATAAGTCCATCCAGCTTCCGCTCTTTTGCCTTTTGGGTCAAAGAGATGCAGAAGGCATCCAGATATTTATGAGCCGGCGCCTGGGCTGTTTCTTCCTGAGGAGGCGTACTCTTTTCCCGTTCTTCCCCATTCTGAGGCGTTTGCCGTGGGCGCATATTTCCGAAAAACTGCCTGAAAAAATTCCCCACGCCGGTCTGACCGATGTTGGCGGCGTTCTCATCCACGTTCATCAGTTCTCCCATCTGGTTGGCCTGCTCACACAGCGCATCCAGATCTGCATCCTGCAGACCCATGTTTTCCAACAGGTCATCCACAGGCTTTAATCCCAGCTCTTTGGCACATTTCAGGCAGTAGCCTTCGTTTTTCATCTCGCCGTTGTCCATGCGGGTGACAAAAAGCACCGCCCGGTTCTTGTGGCAGCGGCAGCAAAGCAATGCCATATCCATACCTCCCATCCATGGGGTACAATTCCCCATGTAATCACTTGGTATTAGCATACTGATCCGCTCCCCATATGTCAATGGCAGCAGGCCTCATTTTTCTTCGCCGCCTCAGCAAGTTCACATTGTTTCTATTTCTATCTGCCGGGCCGCCTTGTATACAGATATGACCGCTTTTAATATGAACCTGTCTGCATATGAAAGCAGCATATACACGCGCTGCGCCCACCCGCAGATAGACCGTTCATCCGATTGCATGGTCCATTTTCACCGAATATGTCCTTATAAAAGCTGTCGAAAGAAGCTTTTATGCAAAGTAATACATCTTTTCCCAATATATGGGGTTTTACACGTTTTTTAAGTTGACAAAGGCTTCGCCCGGTGGTAGCATGAAACGGCATGACGAAGGCCGGGTCAGGCCTTATAAAGAAAGGAATCTTTTATGGCACAGCTTTTCACCTCCGAGTCCGTTACCGGGGGACATCCCGATAAACTCTGCGACCGGGTATCCGACGCGATCCTGGATGCACTTCTTACCGGCGACCCGGCTTCCCGGGTAGCCTGCGAAACTTTCGCCACCGTGGATCAGCTCCACATCATGGGAGAGATCACCTCCAAGACCCATGTGAATTATGAGGATATCGCTCGCCGGGTCATCCGGGATATCGGATATACCGAACCCGGTCACGGTTTTGATGCCGACAGCTGCCGTATTGACGTATCCGTGCACCACCAGAGTCCGGATATCGCCATGGGTGTAGACAACAAGGATCCGCTGGAAAGCGGCGCCGGAGATCAGGGTATGATGTTCGGCTATGCCTGCCGCGAAACGGATCACTACATGCCGCTGCCCATTGAGCTGAGCCATAAACTCACCCGCCGCCTGGAGACCGTCCGCAGAAGCGGCCTGCTGCCCTTCCTGCTTCCCGATGGCAAGAGCCAAGTCACAGTGGAATATAAAGACGGCAAGCCCGCCCGCATCACCGCAGTGGTGCTCTCCTCCCAGCATGAAGATTCTATCTCTACGGAAGAACTTCGCCGGGCTTTGTATGAGCAGGTGCTCATGCCCGTGCTGCCCCAGGATATGATCGGCGATTGGACTCGTTATTATATCAATCCGACCGGTCGTTTTGTGGTAGGCGGCCCCGCCGGAGACACCGGTCTTACCGGACGGAAGATCATTGTAGATACCTATGGCGGCTACGCACGGCACGGCGGCGGCGCTTTCTCCGGCAAAGACCCCACCAAGGTAGACCGCACAGGTGCTTATATGGCTCGGTATCTGGCCAAGAATATTGTGGCTGCAGGATATATGGATCGCTGCGAAGTGCAGTTGAGCTATGCCATTGGCGTAGCGGAACCCACCAGTTTGCGCATCGAAGAATTCGGCACGGCTCATATCGATGATGTTGGCGCATTGAAGGACAGGATCCTTGCTACAGTAGATTTGCGCCCTATGGCTATCATTAACAGGTTTGATCTTCGGCGGCCCATTTACGAGCACCTTTCCTCCTATGGCCACTTCGGCGAAAACGCCGCCGATATGCCTTGGGAAAAACTGGATCTGGCCCTGTAAAGACAAAGTTTTCGCAGCCTCTCCGGAATTCTCCGGAGAGGTTTTTTCTCTTATCAAGGTGGCATGCATCACCCCGTTGTGAGTCGCAAAAAGCCGGGCTGTACAGATTCGCTCCAAAATGCCGGTGGTGTCCCAATGTCGTTTGCAATGTTTTCAAAGACAATGTTTTTATGCCCACCCGAAGCAAGCTTCAATCTCAATTCCCTTCTTCTTCACACCGGCAGCAAAAGGATTCTGCAGCATCTTCCAAATTTCACGATCATTCGTCATTCACGATTCACGCTCGATGCTTTTCCGGTGCACAGAACAGCATAACCGTCCTCTTTAGGCTATTTTTCAAAATCTTTCAATGTGCGTTGTTCCATTTTTATTTAAAAAAACAGCAACCTTCTTTTATATCTTTTTTTCATTGACTGTTTTTCAAAATCGTACCGATACAATTGCAATACCTAAATGTAAGTGGTCTAAAACTGTTTATGTTGCCTGATTATGCCGGACACACCCCATTTTTACATGCAGTTTAACTGCTTGATTGCCTGTTGCAGAGGCTGCTTATGCCACCAACCCAAATCAGCCTCCCGCAGATATAAGCCTTTCACACATTGAACAAACAGCACAGAAAAGCGCCTTCAAAAAGCTCCGAAGGCGCATACCGTTATTTCTTTTACCCCTGCATTTGACGAAGGCGATAGAGAATCAGCGCGGCATCTGCGGCTGTAGCGACTCCATCTCCATTCACATCCGCCGCCAGACACCCCGTTTCCGTAAGCGTCTCCAGCCCCACCACATACAGCAGAATGGTTTGAGCATCCGCCCTGGTCAGTTTTCCATCCCCGTCCGCATCTCCCCAGATTCTGGGGGGATCCGTAGGCCGAAGCGTAGGTGCAGTGGTCGGCTGCCGGGTAGGCAGTTCCTCCGTCTCCCTGTAATTGGTGCCTGCAGGGGTATCCGCAGGACGCATGGTTGGCCGCCGGGTGCCCGCCGGTTTGGCGGTAGCCCGCAGGACACCTCCCGGCCCGGCTGTTTGAGCAGGTCTGGGCGTGCAGGTAGGAGGAACTGCGGTAGCATCTACGGGAGCAGGAGTAACAGGCACAGGAGTAGTCGCCGGTACCGGAGTAGCTGTAAAAGCAGGGGTAGTCACGGCTTCCGGTGTAGCTGGTAAGGTCGTAGGTGCATGGGTTGCAGGGGTAGGCACAGGCATATCCGTAGGCGCTCCTGTAACCGGTAAAGTTGTAGCCGTAGACGCAGGGGTCGCAGATGCAGGAACCACCGTAGGAGTGGGTGCCGAAGTTTCTGCAGGCAGGGGCGTCCCCTCCGGACTTGGCGTTTCTTTCGGAACAGAGGTTTCCGCAGGTTCCGGTGTTATGACTGGCGCAGCCGTTACGGTAGGCAGAGGCGTTTCTGGGGGAATCGGCGAAGCCGTAGGCATAGGCAAGGTACCCGCTATGGATAAATATCCTTTTTCTCCCAGCAGAGTCAAAATACCTTCCGCAGAAAGATCTCCTTCCGGTGCCAGCACATTCCCTTTTTCGTCCGTCAGGGAAGCTCCGGGATAATAGAAACTCAAAATATCCACAAAGCCATACCCCAGTGCCGCCATAAGTGCAGCACCCCGATGACTCATGCCTACCCGGGGACCGGAGCTTTCTCCGACGCACAGGAACCAGCTGCCCTGCCCCGCTTCCGCAGCAAAAGTCACCTGTCCGGAACCGATGAGAATGTTCTTTTCCCGAAGTTCTTCAAAGGTCACCTTTATTGTCTTATCCCCTCCATCGGTGGCAAGAACGGCTGAAAAGCCTGCCTGAGGTGCATAAGCGACGGGATAACGAACTTCGTTGCCTAATTCGTTATAACCCTCCAATGTGCGGATGGCATATACCTCTTTACTCCCGCTCTTTTTAAGCAGCAGGGTATACAATGCTTCCGGCCATGCCGCAGGGGATGCCCCTTCTACCAGCAAAGTCTGATTCTTTTTCCCCGCAGCCAGATCGAAAGGATCAAAACGGCACAAATAAGCTCCTTCATAAGCAGCCGTGCCGCCCCAGCGATTTTTCGGCGTAAGCACGCCCCCTCCGTTAGCTGCACTGTAATGGGTCTTAACGGGCTTCCCCTTATACAGGAGAGTCATCCCGCTGACCTGCGCCGCGGCCTCCATGACCTTAACCGCATCGGGAAAATAGCCGTAATACAGCTGATCTAAGGTGGTATCCCCTACATCGTAAGCCTGTTTGGGTTGAAGTTCTGCCAGTGCAAAGCCCTTGGCCGTCAGCAAAGCGGCCTTTAGCAAGGCTTCGGGCGCATCTCTGCCCACTTCCGGAACGGCCACCCCGCAGATATAGTCCTCCATGGATACGGTATTTACCGTGCCCACCACCCCGTTCCGATCATAAAAGGCTATTTCTCCGGTATATTTACGCACCTTACCTTTGGCAGTGGCCAAAAGAACATAGCCCTTTTCCGCCCCGGCCTGCTGGAGGGATGCGGGGCCCTTCCCCTCGTATACGGTGCCCAGAGCGCTGTGGGTCAATGTGATCTTTCCGTTCTTCAGGCTTACATCCAGACCGCCCTCCTCTAAAAGAGTGTCTTCACAGCGATAGATCCCTTTCAGTTCCAGAGACAGTTCCGTTTTGTTCTGGGTGCTCAGCAACACCCGCACCTGTTCTCCCTCTCCCCTGACAGGGGCGGGGGCAGGCAGCAGGCACAGCAGCAATGCACAAAGTATGCAGATGGATACATGGCGTTTCATGCTTACTTTATAGCAGATCCCGAGAAAAAAGAAAAGAGTTGTGAAGATTTGTTGACCCTTTGTATGCAAATTGGACGCATTTTTCAGGAAAAAGAAGGAAATCCGTCACACAGGACATCTTTTCCCCTTCATACAGCACAAAACGCCGGTTCGGGAAGCTTTTCCCCAACCGACGTTTAAAACCCGAGAATGCCCGCTGTTTTCATGCCTGCTGCCACAGTGTGATGATCTCCTCTGCCGCCCGAAGACCGTCTATAGCTGCCGAAACGATACCTCCGGCATATCCGGCCCCTTCTCCCACAGGGTACACTCCCGGATGCGTCAGGGATTGCCCTTTCTCATTCCGCAATATCCGCAAAGGCGCGCTGGTGCGGGATTCTATGGCGGTGAGCACCGCATCCTCTCCATCATACCCCTTGATCTGTCTGCCAAATGCGCTCAGCCCCTCCCGCAAAGCGGCAGAAGCAAACTCAGGCAGGCATTTACCAAGATCTGCCCCCACAACCCCCGGCCGAAAGGTGGGCTCCACCTCCCGAAAGACTTTGGTTTCCTGCCCCCGAAGGAAATCTCCCAGTCGGCAGGCAGGAGCCAGCCCCTGGCCGCCTCCCAAAGTCCAGGCGGCTTCTTCCAGCTGCTGTTGAAAGCGCATGCCAGCCAAGGCATCCGTACCGAAATCTTCCGGCCCCACCTGCACCACCACGGCGGAATTGGCATTCTTCCCATCCCGTGCAAAGTGACTCATACCATTGACCACCATTTCTCCCGGCTTTGCGGAAGCGCCCACCACGTATCCACCCGGGCACATGCAGAAGGTATATACCCCTCTACCCCCGCTTTGAGCCGTTAGCCTGTATTCCGCCGCTCCCAGCCGGGGGTGCCCCGCAAAGCTTCCGTATTGGCTGACATTAATGAGACTCTGGGGGTGTTCCGCCCGTACCCCAATGGCAAAAGGTTTAGGAGCCATGGCAAACCCCTGTTCATACAGATAGGTATAGGTATCCCTGGCTCCCTGGCCAATTGCCAGCACCAGCGCATCGCAGGGGATCGTTTCCTCCCTGTCCCGATACCGCAGACACACTTGAGCGATTCCTTCCACCCCCATGTGTATGGCTGTCAGGCAGGTCTCAAAGCGAACTTCTCCCCCCATCTCCAGGATCTCCCGGCGAAGATTCTGCACCACTTCACGCAGCCGGTCCGTACCCACATGCGGCTTAGCCAGATACTCTATCTCCTCCGGCGCCCCCGCCTGCCGCAGAAGATGCAGTACCTTATCCCCCCGGCTGTCTTTGGAACGGGAGGTAAGCTTTCCATCGGAAAATGTCCCTGCGCCGCCTTCTCCAAAGAGGGGGTTGCTCTCCGGATCCGGTATGCCGCTGCACCAGTATTGTTCCACATCGGCAGTACGTCTGGGTATCTCCTTTCCCCGCTCTACCACCAGGGGCGCATACCCCTCCTTCGCCAGAAGCCAGGCCGCAAATATTCCTGCCGGGCCAAAGCCCGCCACCACGATCCTCCCCCTTCTGGGCCTGCCGCCGTGGATCAGGGGCGTCTCTTCTTCCTGCCGTACGGGCTGGGCATGAAGCTTGGGGTTCTTTAGCAACCGGGCAGCCGCCCTATCCTCCAGCGTCAGCAAACAATGCACACTGAAAAACAGATCATTCTTCTTTCGTGCATCCAAAGACTGACGGAATATCCTTAATCTCCGTATATCCTCCTCCCGGATGGAAAGCTGCCGGGCGGCACTGCGCCGAAAAGCGGCCTCTCCTTCTTCCAGTTCCATCCGCAGAGCAGGGAGTATCAGCTGCTTCATTTTTCTTCCTTTCCTGACCGCAAAAAGGGGGCCGCCGGGTATGCGGCAGCCCCCATGGGCATTTTGTATCAGTTTCCGTGTATGATATCTACCCGAATGCAGCTTTCCTTCAGCCGCAGAGTGACGCTGGGGAATATCTGCGGGTTGGTCAGCTTCAGCACTGGGATAACCTCGTGGATACCCGGCGCCCGGCCGGTGAGATCTACCGTGGCCTGAATATTCTCTACTCCCAGCTGGCTCAGCTGTTTTTTGGTTCCGTGGGCAATAACCGTTACGGAAGAGGGGACATTTTCCGCCAGATGGAAGCCGTCGGGCATATTCAGATACTGAACGGGTATGATCAGCTCCTTGTCTTCTTCCTTTTCGGTAACCGTCACTGTCACCTTCACCTGGGTGCTCTGGCCGCTCTTAAGAGATACGCCCTCCGGCAGCACCAGCTGACCTTCCACCGTTTGCACGGAGAGCTTTTCATCCAGCACCATATCTTCCGTAAGGATCTCGTCTATACCGTCCAGAACGCTCATATCCCCATAGATGGTGACCGTATCAGGTATACAAGTCCAGACAAGGTCGTAATACTCTTCATCGGGCAGATTCAGCTGGGGCTGCACAGGCACCTTCTTTACAGCAGAAATACTCACATACACCGATATGCTGGGCGTCTCCCCCGTACGGGTGACCACGTTGACCTCCTGCCCTTCGGCATCGTAAAAGATCACCTTTACGGATTCACGGATATCTTTGGTCTTATCCGTCAGATCCAGCACCGCTTCCGCCCGGACGGCGGATTCCACAAATCTGGCGGCGCCTTCCACGGTGATACTGGTGCTGTAGTTTTCCGAAAGGATCTCATACCCCTCCGGCAGCTTGCTTTCACCGTAGGTTACCTTTACGGGAATATCCTTTTTGATAAGTTTATCCACCTCTACTTCCACGATAGAGGGCGACACCTTGCTGACAGTGCCCAAATTTCCCTGAGTGGTGGCAGACACCGTAAGCTTATAGGTACCCGGCCCCGTAATGGTAGAAAGGCTGGCACGACAGTTGATTCGGGAAGCGTCCAGCGAGGCATGGCTGGTAATGGCCGCCTCTACGGAAACGGAAGCCTGCCCCAGATCCTGCTCCACCAGAATCAGATTTCGGGAAAGCAGATCATTATATCCCTCCAGGGAGATGGGCACCTTATCGATGAGCTTTGTGCGCACAGGGTTGAGCACCACCAGCACATAAGCCCACAACAGCAGGGCAAACACCACTGCCGAGATCTTGATGCCAAGGTTCTTGGTAAACATGCCCTTGAGCTTTTCCCACAGGGAAGCAAAAAAGGCTTTCATTTACTTTGCCCCCTTTCTGATACTCCTGCCGAAGCCCCTGCTGCTTTGGGGCAGCAGCAAACTGCGGAACAGATTTTGAATGGCCCGCTGGTCCAGATACCGCACCAGCTTACCGTCCCGTGCCATGGATACGGCTCCCGTTTCTTCGCTGACCACCAGCACCACACAGTCGCTGACGGCAGATACACCCAATGCGGCTCTGTGCCGGGTACCCAGTTCCCTGGCTACGTTCGTCTCTTCCGAAAGCGGCAGAAAACACCCTGCCGCCACCAGATTGGCACCCCGGCAAACCACGGCACCGTCATGAAGGGGCGTGTTTGGCTCAAAAATATTCTCGATCAAGGGGCCGGAAAGGATTCCCTCAATCGCTGTTCCCGTGGAAATAATATCTCCCAGACCGGTTTTCTGTTCAAAAACGATCAGGGCTCCTACCCGCCGTCTGGACAGCCGCATGATAGTGGCAGTCATATCCTCCACTTTGCTTTCGCCCCCCATAGCACCGGCTTCGGAGATCAGCTTGCCGATCTGTTTGCCGCTGCGCCCCAGCTTTTCCAGTATGCGCCGGATCTCCGGGGTAAAGAGGATAAACAGCACAATAATAATGGAACCGGACTGCAGAATGGAATCCAGAAACCAGCTGATGGTATACAGGCTCAGCAGCTGACTGATCACCGAGCATACGAACAGCAGTCCTACGCCTTTGAGTACCTCGAAAGCCCGGGTATCCTTGGTGAGTACGATCAGCTCATACAGCAGAAAGGACATGATCACAATGTCCAGCAGATCATTCCAGCCGAACTGAGTCATACCACTGCCCAGGGTTTTAATTAGATCGGAAAAATTCAAACTGCTTCGCCTGCCTCTTGTATAGTTTGAAGGGCGCCGCCCCCTCATGATCCAGCATTAAGAATATACCATCCGTGCGACGGAATTGTCATCAAAGTATGAACGCAGGGTGACAACCCCATGAAAACTGCCGCGGGCTTTAATCTGCCCCCTGTGCCGTATCCTTCCGGTAAAGCACCTTTTTGGCAAAGAAATTCCACAAAAAAACGATCACTGCCGCCACAGCCTTGGAAAGCATATAATGAAGCCCCAGTTTATCTGTAAACAAGTACATCAAAAGCTCCGTAAGCCCCAGTCCCAGCAGAGAAATCAGCAGAAACACCGCCAATTCCGCCTGACGGCTGACTCTGGCCTGCATACCGGCAAAGGCCAGATGGGTGCTGAGAAAATAGTTTACCGTAACACCCACCAGAAAACCTGCGGCCGCTGCGATCAGGTAATAGACCCCGCACTGCTCCACAAGACGCAGCGTCAGTGCATCTGCTACAAAAGCAGACCCTCCTACGATCAGGTACCGGCCAAATTGCAGAAGACTGTTGCCGGTAGGTTCATAGAGAAGAGCCCGCCACTTCCATTTGCGCAGCAGTCCCCAGATTTCCAGAAACTCCTGCTTCATGCCTGCTCCTCATCCTTTTTCTGGCGGTAAAGCACAAATTTACGGCCGATGCACTGAATGAGCTCTGCTTCCAGCGCCTGCGCCGTACGATGAGCCGCATCCTCCACCGATTCCTGGCAGCTTTCCAGCACGGAAAGTTTTACCAGCTCCCGCTTTTCCAAAGCAGCGTCTACCCCCTGAAGCAGGGCTCCCGTCAATCCCTCCTTACCTATCTGAAAAATAGCGTCTATGGTATTGGCCTGTTTGCGCAGAGCCGCCCGTTCTTTACCGGTCATAAAAATCTCCTTCCGTATATATTGGTATACATCGTTTTATTCCACAAAATCAAAGTCCCAGCCGCCCAGGCGAATGGTATCTCCCTCTTTTGCTCCGGCCTCCCGTAGTGCGGAGATCATGCCGGATTTGATGAGTATCTGCTGGAAGCGCCGCATGCTTTCCTGGCTGTTTGGATCGGTGGTATCCAAAAGCTTCTGTACCTGCCCGCCCTCCAGTACATAGGCTCCGTCGTCATCCCGGCGAAGGGTAAAGCCAGGCGCATAAGTCTGGCTGAGTTCCAGTTCCTCCTCTTCGTACACCAGCACCGGCGGCAGCTTGCTGAGCAGTTCGATGATCCCATCCAGCAGAGCGTCAAAACCCTCTCCCGTGGCAGCAGACACAGGATATACCCGGTAGCCCCGCTGCTCCAGCAGCGGCTGGATGCGCGCCAGATGCTCCTGTGCTTCGGGAAGATCCATCTTGTTGGCGGCCACCACCTGAGGCAACTGCCCCAGAGCTTCGGAAAACTTCGCCAGTTCCCCGTTGATCTTTTCAAAATCCTCCAGAGGATCCCTTCCTTCGCTGCCGGCAGCATCCAGCACATGAATAAGCACCCGGGTGCGTTCTATGTGCCGCAAAAAGTCATGACCCAGCCCCGCACCTTCGGCAGCACCTTCAATCAGGCCGGGAATATCCGCCAGCACGAAACTGCGGCCCTTATGTTCCGCCACCCCCAGATTGGGCGTTAAAGTCGTAAAATGATAGGCTGCGATCTTTGGTTTGGCGGCGGTAAGCACGGAAAGGATAGAGCTTTTACCTACGGAAGGCAGTCCGATAAGCCCGGCATCGGCAATGGTCTTAAGTTCCAGCTCCACCTCCCGCTCATCGGTTTTTACACCATTCTGTGCAAAAGTCGGAGCCTGATGAGTAGGGGTAGCATAGCGAGCGTTGCCTTTGCCCCCCCGGCCACCTTTCAGAACGGTTCTCTCTTTATATGCTTCGGACATATCCGCCAGAATGGTCCCGGTCTGCACGTCCCGCACTACTGTGCCTACAGGCACGGAGATAACAAGTGCTTCTCCGTCCTTGCCCCGCTGCATTTTGGCCTTTCCCTTCTCCCCGTTTTCCGCCCGATAAAAGCGCTGATAGCGAAACTCCAGCAGGGTATTCTTACCGGGATCCGCCCGGAACACCAGATTCCCGCCGTTGCCTCCGTCACCACCGGAAGGGCCGCCCTTCATAACGAATTTTTCCCGATGAAAGGCAGAACAGCCATCGCCGCCGCTGCCGGCTTTTATCACAATACGTACCTTATCCAAAAACTGCATGCATATCTCCTGTTCCCGGTTTCCCGGCGTTACTTCTTATTATTGTAATAGTCGCAAAGGCTCTGCAAAGGGCAGTTCTGACACTTGGGCCGTTGGGAAGCACATACCTGCCGCCCATGATAAATGAGCCAATGATGCGCATCGCTCCAATCCTCCCGGGGAATATGCTCCATAAGCTGTTTCTCCGTCTTTTCCACGGTGGAAGCTTCTGCCAGGCCGATACGGTTGCTTACCCGAAACACATGGGTATCCACTGCAATGGCCGGAATGTGAAAGGCATTACTCAGCACCACATTGGCGGTTTTGCGCCCTACACCCGGAAGCGCTTCCAGATCCTCCCGATCAGAAGGAACCTCACCGTTGAAACGCTCCACCAGAATACCGGCAGTTTCCAGAATATGCTGTGCCTTCATGCGGTAAAAACCGCAGCTGTGGATATATCCGCACAATTCCTCATAAGAAAGGGACTGCATCTGCTCGGGGGTGTTTGCCCTGGCAAACAGCACTTCCGTGACCTTGTTGACCATCTTATCCGTACACTGGGCGGAAAGCATGGTGGCCGTCAACAATTCATACGGCGTGCTAAAATGCAGGGCAGGCTTGGCCTCCGGGTAAGTTTGTTTCAGAATGGCCAGGGCCTCCCGGCATTTTTCCGGCTTCAAAAGCATAGGCACCCCCACTTTCCCTCATACTTTAATACTTTATTATAGACTGCTCTTTCCCCCTCCGTCAAGGAAAGGGAAGCCTGGACGCGTAAACAGTTTTTTAATTCTGAAGCTGTACCCGGAAGTGTACGGAAATGCATGCATCGAATTGCGTCTGCAGTTGCATGTGTACAGCATATACAAGGGGTATCAAAATCCGGGAAGAACTTTGACATTTTACAGCACAAATGTTAGAATCCTCTTCATGAAACGTTTGCAATATTCCTTATTAATGCTGTTGGGGGCTCTGATCTGGGGCCTGGCCTTTGCGTTCCAGAGTCAGGCCATGACGCTGGGAATGCTTCCTTATGCTTATACCGCCGTACGAATGGGCTTAGGCGGACTTTGCCTGCTGCCTGTGGTGCTGATCAACAGGAAAAAGACTTTGCCCGCCACAAAAAAAGAGCGAAAAAAGCTTATGGCCGTCGGTGCACTGCTGGGACTTATGCTGGCCATAGCCACTAACCTGCAGCAGCTGGGTATACAATATACAACGGCAGCCAAAAGTGCCTTTACTACTGCGCTGTACATTGTATTTGTCCCCATTGGCGGTCTCTTCCTGGGGAAAAAGACCCGGCCGGCCCTGTGGTTATGCCTGCTGCTGGCTTTATGCGGGCTTTACTTTCTTTCGCTGAAGCCCGGAGATCTGACCTTCAGCAAAGGGGATCTTCTGACTTTTGCCTGTGCCCTGGCTTTTACGGTGCAGATACTAATGATCGATCGGCTGGCTGCCGACTATCACCCCCTAACCCTGTGCTGTGTACAGTTTTTGTTTGTAGCTCTGTATACACTACTGCCCATGGGGCTGTTTGAGGGATTCAGCCTGCAGGGTTTGCTGCCCAGCTGGTATTGTATCCTGTATGCGGGCGTGCTTTCCGGCAGCGTAGCCTATACCATTCAAATCATTGGGCAGAAGCATTTGCCTGCGGCGCTGGCCTCTCTGTTGATGAGCTTTGAAAGTGTGTTTGGTGCCTTGGGCGGGGCTCTGCTGCTGCACCAGACTCTTTCCGGGCGGGAATTGCTCGGCTGCGGACTCATGTTTACCGCTGTGGTTCTTTCCCAGCTTCTCGGAACGCCCCGGGAAGGTTCTCCTTCCTGAAAAAAGTCTTACAGGCACGTTAGCTTCTCCCCCACAAAGGAGAGAAGCTTTTCTTTTTGCACAGTTTTTGAAAAAAAGAATTTCCCTGTATGCAGATGAGATACAAAAACTTATCCGCGTACGAAAGCCCCTGCTCTCGTCTTTCGTCAGGCATAGGTTCTCCGGATATATGCCCCGAACTGTGCCTTTTTACACCCACATGCACAAAAAAGCACTCCCGAAGGAGTGCTTGAAAACATGGAAGTGCTTTTATACATGGGGTGGATGGAAGCGAGTATCCTATAAAGCCGAGTTTATTCTACGACTTTCAGCTCATCCTTCTTGCCGAAGTGAGTAGCAGACACCACGAGTCCCGTGCAGGCGACGAGGCCGATAACGTTGGGGATAA
>UQYI01000031.1 GCA_900545265.1 uncultured Eubacteriales bacterium | reverse complement strand
GTGTGCCGTGACCCTTGCCTGCCTGACCCGCAGAAAGGTGCCGAAGCTTTTGCGGAGCGTGTAGCTAAAAGATCATTATGAAGGAAGAGCGGGAGCAATGTAAATATAAAGCCGTTAGCGCTCCCGCTTTCACTTCGGAGCAAAGACGGTACACAGTTCCATATGATCCTCCTCCTGCTGGACATGGGACGGGAGAAGCATGTATCCAATGCTATGGGGATGCGTGTAACCGGAAAAATTTAGCTTTGCAGCTGAGAAGCCAGAAACCGCCCCATGGCGCCCAATACCATCTTTTGGGGTTCCGTAAGATAATCTTCAGGGCTGGCTCCCAGCAACAAAAGGCAGCCCAGCACTTCTCCTTCGCAAAGCAGGGGCAGCAATCCGGCGGCCGGGCAGGGAGAACCTTCTACAGCCTGGGGGAGCAGACCACCCGGTGCGGGCACAAAGAAGCGTCGTTCCTCCATAATATGCATCAACTCGCGGGTTAAAGGCTGCTCCAGAAGCAGTTTTTTTTCGGGTCCAGCGGCGGCGATAATGCCATCTCGATCGGCAACGGCGGCGGTGCGGCCGGTGGCACGGAACAAACTATCGCAGCATTCTTCTCCCAAATGGTTCAGCTCTCCCATGGGAGAATATTTGCGCAGCAAAATGCCGCCTTCGCGGTCGGTGAAGATCTCCAACGGGTCGCCGTTGCGAATACGCATGGTACGGCGGATCTCCTTGGGGATCACGATACGGCCCAATTCATCTATGCGGCGGACAATGCCTGTTGCTTTCATACTTATATCCTCCAATGCTGTTTTTGCAATGATCGCAATGGTATTGTTTGCACATAAGGAAGAAATATGCAGAGGAGACTGTAAATGCCGAGAAATGGAGAATACGCAGAAAAGGGTCATACCGGTGGCGGCAGACAGGAAAGGGATTCTGCTGCATGCAGCTTAAGGAGAATGATTTGGAGCACGTTGGAGGAAACGATACTGTGCCCGTATAGAATGCGATGAAAAGAAATAAACTGTCTTGCAATTTAATTTGCAAATAGATACAATAAAACAAAGGAGGTGGTATGGATGCGAGAACATTCCCAAAATACTTGCTGCCTGACATTGCCGTTGAAAATTGAAAAGTGGCAGGCTGACCGCCTTATTAAGCGTTTTGAGATCGCACGTCAGATATATAACACGCTGGTGCATGCAGAGCTGAAAAAACTGCAGAAAATGGAGGCATCAGCAGAGTATCGGCAGATTCAGGATCGGATAAGGGAACTGAATCCGAGCGATGCGGGAGCAAAAAAAGAATGGAAAATCCTGAAGGATAAACAGGAAAAGCTTTGGAAAGCATGGAAAATCACTGAATATGGGTTCAAATCAGATATTAAGGCATATTACAAGTATTTTAACGAAAACATAGGCGCAGCCGGTGCGACACACGATATTGCACCGCGGGTATGGGCTGCCTTTGAGAAAAAACTGAACGATAGGACGGGAAAAGTAAAGATACAATATAAAAAAGCGGGAGATATCCGCTCGTTAAAAGGGTTTTCGGTGAGCGGAAAAAGCGGTGGAACAGAAATTATTTTTCATAAAACGTATATTGCATGGAAAGGACTTACACTGCCGCTGAAGCTGTCACCGGATAATGCCTACGAGAAGGAAATGCTGATGCGGCGGATAAAATATGTGCGGATCCTGCGCAAACCAGGAAAGCACAAAGACCGTTGGTATGCGCAGTTATCTTTGGAGGGGAATCCGGTGGTAAAGCTGGATCCTGTCAGCGGATTGCCACGGCATCCGATAGGAAAAGGCGCCGTGGGCATAGATATAGGGCCCCAGACCCTTGCATATTCTGCAGAAGGAGGGGCGGATCTTGTAGAACTGGCAGATCGGGTGCAGTGCATAGAGCAGGAAAAGAGCCGGCTGCAAAGAAAAATGGATCGAAGCAGAAGAGCTTCCAACCCGGATAATTACGCACAGGACGGTACGATAAAAAGAGGTGTAAAGCTGACACACAATAAATCCCGGCGATACTGTAAGCTGCAAAAAGAATTGGCTTATATGCTGTACCGGCAGGCAGAAACCAGAAAACGCCAGCATAGGGAGCTGATAAACCGTCTTTTGACCATGGGAGACTGCTTTTATATAGAGGACATGCATTGGAACTCCCTGGCGCATAGAGCAAAGAAAACAGAAATATCAGAAAAGACCGGCAGGTATAAGCGAAAAAAACGTTTTGGAAAATCCATTGCTAACAAAGCCCCTGCAATGCTGGTGGATATGCTCGAACAGAAATGTAAATCGCTTGAGTTGGATGTGGTAATGGTGAATACTTCACTTAAGGCCAGCCAGTATAATCATCAGACAGGAAAGTATGAAAAAAAGACTTTGTCGCAGCGATGGAACCGTATGCCGGATGGAGAGCAAATTCAACGGGATCTGTATTCGGCGTTCCTGCTGCAGCATGTGGTGCCAGAGAAAAATGCTTTTGACAATGAAGCGCTCTGCCGGGATTATCCGAAGTTCGTACAGTATCATCATGAAGTCATAGAACGACTGCGTTCGCTGCCCAAAACCATTTCCAGCATGGGTATCCGGCGAAGTGTAAGTTAACAGAAAAATCGGTGCGGTTCGCACAAAAAAAACCGGTCGATTGTCCGTCCGGGGCTGCCGATAAGGTACGGCTGTATGCAGTGTCTGGGCAGCAGAAGAGCTTGGGAACATAGTCAGCGCGGACATATTCTGTCTGAAAAGCTATCTACCGGCTCACAGCACGATCAAATGAAAAAACATTTGTGTTTTTCGCCGTTGCAATTTGCGCGGGATGTGCTGAGGCAAAGCTCAATTCTGAGGTGCACCCAGAAGGGTGGATCACGTTGCAATTTGCGCGGGATGTGCTGAGGCAAAGCCGTCTATTTCGATATCCTGTGGGGGGAGTGTAGTTGCAATTTGCGCGGGATGTGCTGAGGCAAAGAAACCCCAGCGCAAACCCTTCGCCGTCATATTTTGTTGCAATTTGCGCGGGATGTGCTGAGGCAAAGCGCTCCCCCATATCGTTAGTAACTTTTATCTGCGTTGCAATTTGCGCGGGATGTGCTGAGGCAAAGCGAAATCCACAGCTTTATCCGGCTCATGGCGCAAGTTGCAATTTGCGCGGGATGTGCTGAGGCAAAGTCAGAGTTTGAGCGTGAAGAAACCATCGGCGTACCCTGATCGTACAGGCAGCACGGTTTGTCAAACGCTTTTATGTAAGGCGCTTTGCCAATAACATCAACCGCCGAATGAAGGGGATCCTATATGCCAATTTGGTGCGTGCAAGCCGGTCTTCACTGGAAAAACAGGGCGTCGGTGAACTGATGACAAAAACCATTTCCGACGTGGATGACTGTGTAGAGGGAATGCTGAAATTTACCACCGAGGTTTTCGATACCGGCGTGGTGCTGGTCGGCTATGTTGTGATGCTTTTTGTATACGATTGGCGGCTGGCACTGCTCAGTCTGCTTTTTACCCCGATTTCATACTTCTGCGCAGCACGAATGAAAAGACAGGTACAGCGTGCGGGTGCAGCGTATAAAAAAGCTGCGGGAGCGTTGAGCGGCGCTACCCTTGACCGCGCGGGAAATGCCGTTACCTACCGCATATACGGCTGCGAGGGCGCCAGAGCAGAGCGCTATGAAGAAACTCTAACAGAGTATGAAAAATGTGCCGTGCAAAGCAATGTCTGGCAATCGGCGCTCCCTCCCCTGTATCTGGCGGCATCCGGTGCCGGTGTGTTATTCGTTCTGTGGTTCGGCGCAAAAAATGTGCTCGGAACCGGATGGGCGGCTTGGGATATTGCAGCATTCACCACCTTTATTTCCTGTTTTACAAAGCTGACGGTTCGTTCCTCCAAGGTTGCAAAGCTGTTTAATTCTGTACAGAAGGCAGAGGTTTCGTGGAAAAGGATCAAACCGCTGATGCGGTCCCCGGAACCGCTTGAAACTCTTAGAATACCGCAGCCCGCTGATGTAACGATTGAGAATCTTTCCTTTGCATACGGAGAAGAACCGGTTTTTTCCGGGCTTTCGCTGACGGCGCATCCCGGCGACATCATTGGCGTTACGGGCCCCGTTGCCTGCGGAAAATCCACATTCGGGCGGGTGTTTCTCTGCGAAGAACCATACGGCGGCTCGATCCGTTTTGGGAAGAGGGAATTGGCTTCGCTTTCTCCGCGGGAAGTTGCGGGGACGGTGGGGTATTTGGGGCATGATCCCGAGCTTAGTGCCGATACGGTGCAGAACAATGTGCTATGCGGCAGCAAGCAGGATGCGCTCCCGTATTTGGCTGCCACGGCGCTGAAAGAAGAAGTGCTGTCCATGGAAAATGGGGTTGAAACCGTAATCGGTACGAGCGGTATACGCCTTTCCGGCGGTCAGGCCCAACGGTTGGCACTGGCCAGAACGCTGGCGCATCCGCGTCCGGTGATGATTTTGGACGATCCGTTTTCTGCACTGGATCGAAATACGGAAGATGCGGTATTTGCCAATCTTCGGGAGTACGCAAAAGACAAAGTCATATTCCTGATTTCCCATAGATTGTACCATTTTCCGCAAATGCAGAAGGTGATCTTTATGGAAGACGGGAAAACGGTTGCAGGCACGCATGCAGCGCTGATGACATCTGTTCCGGCTTATCGCCGGCTTTATGAAAGCCAGACAGGAGGGGAAGGGCATGAAGAAACAAAATAAGGAAGGTGTGTTTTATGCACTGAAAACGGCTGCATGGTCACATCGCCTGCTCACAGCAGGAACGCTCCTTTGTGTGGCAGGCTCGGTGGCGGCATCGCTGCTTCCGCCGCTGCTGCTGGCCCGTATGATCGACAGCCTTACCGGAGGAGTAGCGCTGACATTTACCGCCGTGCTGCTCTATTTCGGAAGCCTTGTACTGGAAGGCGTTTTCTCTTCGGCGCAGGAAACACTGCTTGTGATCTTCGGCCAGAAAATGACGCATGCCCTGCGCGCTGAAATGTCACAGAAGTTTACTCTTTTACCGGCAAGCACACTTGCTGCCCAAAATCCAGGTGAAGTTGCCGCACGCTTTTCAGGAGATGTAGATACCGTAGAGGCGCTTTTTACCTCCGGCATCATCAGTATGGTGGCGGACGCTTGCCGTATTATTTCGATTTTAGCGGTTATCGCAGTAAAAAACACGGGTCTGGCCCTGATTTTGATAGCTGTCCTGCCGTTTTTTGCCGTCTTTACCCGTTATGTGCAGAAGAAGACCCTTTTAGCGCAGCTCGATAACCGCCGCGCCGTTGCAGCCGTATCCGGGCAGGTGCCGGAAACGCTGCACAACATCCGCACCATCCATGCGCTTGGAATGGAAGCGTATATGGAGCACCGCTATGATAAACGAATTGAAGAGAGCTATGCCGCTGTTGAACGGACCAATTTTTATGATGCCATTTACTCGCCAATGGTGTTTGTGCTGAATGCCGCTGTGGTTGGCGTTGTGATGCTTCTTTCTGCCTCCGGCAAAGCGGAAATCCTTGCGCTGTTCGGAATGTCAGTGGGTACTTCAGTCGCTGTTATCGACTATATATCCCGCATTTTTTCTCCGATCGAGAGTCTGGGCATGGAAATACAGACCATTCAGTCTGCAATGGCGGGTGTTAAACGGATCGATGCCTTTCTTTCTCAGCCGGAGCGGGAGATCCCGAAGGAGAGAGAAAGTGCTGCACGGGGAGATGTTGTGTTTTCCCATGTGACTTTTGGATACGGCGAAAAGCCGGTGCTGCGTGACTTTTCCATGACGGTTAAAGAGGGAGAACAGGTTACCCTTGCGGGCAGGACCGGAGCCGGTAAAAGCACAGTGTTCCGTTTGCTGCTCGGACTGTACAAGCCGGAATCCGGCACGATCACCATTGGAGGCGTGGATGTTGCCGATATTACCGACCGTGAACGGCGTTCGTGCATCGGCTGCGTGGAGCAGCATTTTTCCCGTGTGCCGGGAACGGTGCTGGAGCAGATCACGCTTTCCGACCCGGGGGTTACGGAAGAAATGGCACAAATTGCAGCAAAGCTTGCCGGGATGGATGAAGTGATCCGCTCTCTTCCGGAAGGGTATGCCACTGTATGTACAGACGGAATGTTTTCACAGGGGGAGTGGCAGCTGCTGTCTATTGCCCGCGCTGCGGCCGCCAATCCTGCGGTGCTGCTTCTGGATGAGATCACCGCCAATTTGGACGCCGAAACCGAAGCCAGAGTGCTTGCTGCATTGCGCCGCGCTTCCCGGGGACGCACCGTGCTGTCCATTTCTCATCGTATTTATGAAAATCTGGGTGGAAGAACCGTGCATATTGGAAAAAGTGACGCACCGAATTTGGAAGAGAGGATGCATGGAGCGGGAGCTGCCGCCGTATCAAAGCTTTGAGTGCGCAGAATATGCATTGCTTCGTCTCTTTCATAAGGGGGATCGTGCATTGGCGGCAGAGCGATTCTACAGCTTTTACATGCATAAATGATGCAGGCGATTTCGCAGCAAAGACGGTTTTTGATCTGCTGCAGCGCCGGAGGCATAATAGGAATTCAACGGAATTTGCGGCTGCATGATTGGTGCATTATATATGCCTGTATGTAATTGAAACGGCTTGGACAACAGCTGCAACCGGTGTAGAAACAGACCATTAGGGTAAGGCTAAATAATTTGGCTGAAGAAAAGCAAGTACCCCGCACCGAAGACTATGGGGCGTTATAGGCCCTGCCTTGACAAACCGGGAAAATCATCGTATTCTAAAAGCGCATTTAAGTGCCGCCGGAATCCGAAAGGAGCCGGAAGGAGAATAGTGAATCCGGTGAAAATCCGGAACGGAACCGCCACTGTAAGTGCGGAGGGCCTGTGCATGGTGAAAGCCGGTCATTGAAGTTTTTTGAGAAGGCGCGCAGGTACCGAAGATGCATAAGTCAGGAGACCTGCTTAAATGAAATGATTCTTTGCCTCCGGACATGAAGGCGGGGAATGCTTGCGGAAAAACGGCTGCGGCGATCTTTCGGGATCGCCGCATTTTTTTCAGGAGGAATTCAGTGAACCGGGTTCTATTGGCGGGGGTGAGCAGCGGCTGTGGAAAAACAACCGTTACATGCGGTATTTTGCAGGCTCTGGTAAACCGGGGCTTGCGGGTAGGCGCTTTTAAGTGCGGGCCGGACTATATCGATCCCATGTTTCACAGCCGGATCATCGGAGCCAAAAGTTCCAATCTGGATCTGTACTTTTTTTCAGAAAACACATTGCGTTTTCTGTTGGCAAAAAATGCCGCGGACCGGGACGTGAGCCTGATCGAAGGGGGCATGGGGTATTATGACGGTTTGGGTTTGACCACCAGCAGAGCCAGTTCTTACGAGGTAGCCAAAGTGACGAAAACCCCTGTGGTGCTGGTGGTGAACGCCAAAGGGGCAGCCTTGTCAGTGCTGGCAATGATCCACGGGTTTCAGGATTTTTATCCGGATTCCAACATACGGGGCGTTATATTAAATCAGTGCACGGCCATGACTTATGCGGTTTTATCCCCAACTATAGAGACGCAGCTGCATGTCCGTTGCCTGGGCTATCTGCCGGTCATGAAGGATTGCAGCATGGAAAGCCGTCATCTGGGGCTGGTAACGGCGGAAGAAGTTAAAAACCTGAAAGAAAAGATGCAGCTTCTGGCACAGCAGGTAGAAAAAAGCATAGATATGGATGGGCTTTTATCGCTGAGCGGGGAAGCGCCGGATTTGGAATATACACCGGTCATACTCCCCCGGCAGGAAAAAATACGGCTGGCGGTGGCCAGAGATAAGGCCTTCTGCTTTTATTATGAAGACAATCTGGAAGCTTTTCGGGAAATGGGAGGGGAGATCGTAGAGTTCAGCCCTCTTCTGGATAAGGAATTGCCGAAGGATATTCAGGGACTCTATCTGGGAGGCGGATATCCGGAGCTGTATGCAGAAGCGCTCAGCCAAAATGTATCCATGCGCAGCGCCGTGCGGGAGGCATTGGAAAATGGCCTTCCCTGCATGGCGGAATGCGGCGGGTTCATGTATCTGACGGAAGCTATTGAGAGCTTCCCTATGGTAGGGTATTTGCACGGAAACTGTTTTAACAACGGAAAGCTTACCAGATTTGGATACGTAACCCTGCATGCAAAAAAGGATACCCTCCTTTGCCGGGCTGGGGAGGAGATCCCGGCTCATGAGTTTCATTACTGGGATTCTACCCAACCCGGGGATGCCTTCGTTGCCCGGAAATCTACAGGAAAGACCTGGGACTGTGCGGTGTCCGACGATAAGCTGTATGCCGGGTATCCCCATTTCCATTTTTACGCCAATCCGGAAATACTAAAACGCTTTTATAATACTTGTCTGAAGGAGAAACACAGCCATGCTTGAAGCCATACAGCCTATGGATATTGAGAAACGCAGCTTTGCCATCATTACGGAACTGTTGGGAGACACCAGACTGGATCCGGAAAATGAACCGGTGATAAAGCGGGTGATCCATACTACGGCGGATTTTGATTATGTGAAAAATCTTGTTTTTTCGCCGCATGCGGTACAAAAGGGGATCGCAGCGCTGCAAAACGGCTGCCACATAGTAACAGATACGCAAATGGGCAAAGCAGGGATCAATAAGACCGTCTTAGGCAAGCTTGGCGGCGAGGTCCATTGCTTTATGTCAGACGAGGACGTGGCGGCGGAAGCCAAGGAAAGAAAGATCACCCGGGCCATTGTATCCATGGAACGGGCGGCCAGACTGCCGGAGCCGTGCATTTTTGCCATAGGCAATGCACCTACGGCCCTGATTGCCCTGCATGATCTGATCACCGCCGGAAAGCTGGAACCGGCCCTGGTCATAGGGGTGCCCGTTGGATTTGTAAACGTGGTGGAAAGCAAAGAGCTGTTCTTGGATTCGGCAGTGCCCCATATCATTGCCCGCGGAAGAAAGGGCGGCAGCAACGTGGCAGCGGCTGTCTGCAACGCTTTGCTTTATCAGATCATGCGCTGATGGAACTTTACATGGAAAAGGACGGAAAGCGGCTCCGTTTGGGATATACTACCGGTTCCTGCGCCGCCGCTGCCGCAAAGGCCGGCGCATGGATGCTGCTTACTGGGAAGCGGAAAGAAACCATTACGCTGGATACTCCAAAGGGGATCCGGCTGACGTTGGCCGTCCGGGAAATAACCATGACGAAAAATGCGGTTTCCTGCGCTATCGAAAAAGACGCTGGAGATGATCCGGATGTCACCAAAGGAACGCTGATTTTTGCAACCGTTGCCCGAAAGGATACGCCCGGTGTGGAAATAGACGGCGGTACCGGTATTGGAAGAGTCACAAAGAGAGGCCTGGATCAGCCGGTCGGAAATGCAGCCATCAATTCCGTACCCAGAAACATGATCCGGGAAAATGTGGAAGAGGTTATGCGCCTGATGGATTATTCCGGAGGGCTTTCCATAATAATATCTGCGCCGGAAGGGGAAGCGCTGGCAAAAAAGACCTTTAACCCAAGATTGGGGATCCTTGGCGGGATCTCCATACTGGGGACTACCGGCATTGTGGAACCTATGAGCGAAAAGGCGCTGGTGGAAACCATCCGGGTGGAATTGCGGCAGCGCAGGGTCTCCGGAAAAGAATATGCGCTGCTGACACCGGGCAATTACGGGTCTGATTTTATTACCCGGGAGTTGGGCTTAAACATGAACATCGCTGTGCAGGTATCTAATTTTATAGGCGATGGATTGGATATTTGCCGGGAACTGGGGTTTCGAGGCGTTTTGCTGGTAGGGCATATCGGAAAGCTTGTTAAAATTGCGGGGGGGATGCTGAATACCCATTCTCGATATGGAGACTGCCGCATGGAGATCCTAGGGGCTTATGCTGCCGCTGCGGGGACATCGGCGCAAGCGGTACGTGAAATACTGGAGTGCGTCACCTGTGATGATGCAGTTCGGCTCCTGCAGGAGGAAAAAACAGACGCAGAGACTTTGGCAAGGGTCACTGAAAAGGTACGATCTCATCTGGAACACCGGGCAGCACCTGTGGAAACAGGCGTGTTGATTTTTTCTAAAGAATACGGGATTCTGGGGAAAAGCCCTAATGCAGATGCACTTTTAAAAAAGATTGCGGAGGAATAGACCATGGTGCACTTTGTAGGCGCAGGAAGCGGCGCAGCAGATCTTATCACTGTGCGGGGTGCACATCTGCTTTCTTCCTGTGATGCAGTGATCTATGCGGGGAGCCTGGTGAATCCGGAGCTGCTGCAATACTGCCGGGAAGACTGCAAGATCTATAACAGCGCGCAAATGACGCTGGAGCAGGTCATAGACGTTATGCAGGAGATGGAAGCGGCGGGAAAGACCACCGTTCGGCTCCATACCGGGGATTCCAGCATCTACGGGGCTGTCCGGGAGCAATTTGACAGGCTGGATGCACTGGGGATCCGGTATGATGTGTGCCCCGGGGTCAGCTCTTTCTGCGGTGCGGCCGCTTCTTTGAAAACGGAGTATACGCTGCCGGATGTAAGCCAGACGGTGATCATCACCCGTGCGCCGGGAAGAACCCCCGTGCCGGAGGGGCAGTCCGTTGCGGCGCTGGCGGCGCACAGGGCCACCATGGTGTTGTTTTTAAGCACCGGGTTGACGGAAAAGCTCCAAAAGGAGCTGCTGACAGGGGGATATTCCGTTGATACACCGGTCGCGGTGGTATATAAAGCTACATGGCCGGAGGAAAAGATATTCCGCTGCACGGTAGGAACGCTCCATAAAACCGTTACCGAAAACGGCCTGACCAAGACCAGCCTTATTATTGTAGGAGATTGCATGGGAGATACATACCTGCGTTCCATGCTGTATTATCCCGGGTTCTCTACGGAATTCAGAAAGGCTTCGGAATGAACGCAGCATTGTTTGCCTACAGCCGTCAGGGCTGCAAAACGGCTCGCCGGGTGATGGAATGCCTGGAAGAGACGGATGCCCTGGAAGCCTATACCATGGAGCGATTCGAAGAGGCCGGGTTTTCTCCGCTCCGCAAACCAGGCAGAGAGTTTTACGGATCCATTTTTAACCGGGTCCATGCCATGATTTTTATAAGCAGCGTGGGGATTGCCGTGCGGGAGATCGCTCCGCATTTGAAAAGCAAGGCTACAGACCCGGCGGTGCTGGTGCTGGATGAGCTGGGACGTTTTGTGATCCCGGTTTTATCCGGTCATATTGGCGGTGCAAATGTCCTGGCGGAAAAGCTTGCCCAGAAGTTGGGAGCCACGCCGGTGATCACTACTGCTACGGATATCAATGGACGATTTTCTGTGGATGCCTGGGCGGCAAAAAACGGATATTGTCTATCCGGTTTGTCGGAAGCAAAAGCAGTGTCCGCTGCTATTCTGGAGGAAAATGTACCGCTGAAGTCTGATTTTCCGGTGATTGCGCCGTTGCCCTCCGGATTGGTTATGGGGGAGACCGGCACTGTGGGAATATATGTCGGCTTCAGAAAGCAGAAGCCCTTTGAAAAAACTTTAACGGCAATTCCCCGGATACTGCATTTGGGCTTAGGCTGCCGGAAGGGGACTCCGGCAGAGGCTGTCCGCCGGGCGGTAGAGACGGTTCTGGAAGAGAATCGCATAGAGGCTCGGGCTATTTGCAGCGCGGCTTCCGTAGATTTGAAGGCGCAGGAACCGGGACTGCTGGAATACTGCCGGGAGGCAGGGCTTCCCGTGCACTTTTATTCGGCGAAGGAACTGAATGCGCTTCGGGGGGATTTTACGCCTTCGGAATTTGTAAAAAGCGTTACAGGTGTAGATAACGTATGCGAACGGGCCGCCCGAATGGAAGGGACGCAGCTGGTCGTTAAAAAAACGGCATGCTGCGGCGTTACCGTAGCGTTGGCGGCAGAATATTGGGAGGTACGCTTTGGGTAAATTGCTGATCGTGGGCATAGGTCCCGGAAACTATGAGAATATGACGATCCGGGCGGACCGGGCACTGAAAGAGAGTCAGGTGATCGTAGGGTATACGGTGTATGTGGATCTGGTAAAGGAACGTTACCCGGAAAAGAAATATCTTACTACCCCCATGACGCGAGAGGTCCAGCGGTGCCAAATGGCTTTGGAAGAAGCCCGCACCGGAGAGACGGTGGCTATGATCTGCTCCGGAGACAGCGGCGTATACGGCATGGCCGCGCTGCTGTATGAACTGCGAGGGGAGAGCCGTGAACCGGAGATAGCGGTGATCCCGGGGCTTACTGCCGCGTGCAGCGGTGGCGCACTGCTGGGAGCCCCCCTGACCCATGATTTTTCAGTGATCAGCCTCAGCGACCGGCTGACCCCCTGGGAAAAGATCGAAAAACGTCTGGAGTGTGCGGCGCGGGGAGACATGAGCATCGTGCTGTATAATCCGATGAGTAAGGGCCGTCCGGAAAATCTGAAGCGTGCCTGCGATATCCTGATGCGCTATATACCGGGGGACCGTCCCTGCGGCATTGCACATTCTATTGGCAGGGAAGGGGAAGCGTGCTCCTTTTTGACCCTGAAAGAACTGCGGGATGCAGAGACGGATATGTTCAGCACCGTGTTCATAGGCAATGCCATGACCCGGATGATCGGTGAAAAAATGGTTACGCCCAGAGGGTATCGGGATGTATAAAATCTGTGTATTTGCCGGTACGACCGAAGGCAGGGAGATCGTGGAATTTCTCTCTTTTCAGCAGGTGGAAGTGACGGCCTGTGTGGCAACGGAGTATGGGGAAATGCTGCTCCCCAAGGCCGGAAATCTGCATATTTCTGCACAGCGGCTTACGGAAGCCGAAATGAAAGCCCTGTTTTGCAGGGAAAGATTTGATCTGGTCATAGACGCTACCCATCCTTATGCCAGCGCAGTAACGGAAAACATTGCCGCAGCCTGCAATGCTGCGGGAACGGCATATCACCGGTTGCTCCGCACCGATACGGATGTACCTGAAAACGGTATATTTGTGGAGTCTGCAGTACAGGCAGCAGCATATTTGGATAAGGTGGAAGGCAATATCCTGCTCACTACCGGCAGCAAAGAACTACAGGAATTCTCTTCGATACATGAATTTGCACAGCGGGTATATGCCAGGGTGCTGCCTATGGAGGAATCCCTGCGTCTTTGCCGGGAGGCGGGGCTGAAGCCCGGGCATATTATCGCCATGCAGGGACCGTTTACTATGGACATGAATGTGGCCATGCTCAAAAGCGTAGGCGCCAGCTACCTGGTGACCAAAGCTTCCAGCAATGCAGGCGGCTTTGGAGAAAAGATAGCCGCCGCAGAGGCTGCAGGCGTGGTTCCGGTGATCATCGGCCGGCCGCCGCAGCGGGAAGGTACAGACATGGCGGCTACAATGGAACTGCTTTGCCGGCGCTTTTCTTTCAGACAGATACCGCAGGTCACACTGGTAGGCATTGGCCCGGGAAGCCGCCAGGCACTTACCGGGGAAGTAAGGGAAGCGCTGTCACAGGCAGACTGTATCCTGGGAGCCGGACGGATGCTGGAGACAGCGGCAGAACCGGGACAGGCCGTTCACGCAGCCATTGCACCCGAAGAGATACGGGACTATATCCAGCAGCACAAGGAATTCAGAAGGTTTGCCGTGGCTCTGTCGGGAGACGCAGGCTTTTTCAGCGGAAGCAAAAAACTTTTGCCGCTGCTTTCGGATTGCCGGGTGACGGTATTGCCGGGGGTAAGCTCGCTGGCCTATCTTTGCGCCCGGCTGGGAATGTCTTATGAGAATGTGCTGCCGGTCAGCCTCCATGGCCGTGAAAACGCCATTCAGCTGCCGCTGGCGAAGGGAAAACGAGTATTCGTGCTGGCAGGCGGGGAAAATGGCATGGGGAAACTTTGCCGTACACTTGCAGAGGCAGGAATGGGGGCCGTTCAGGTGTGGGCGGGGCAGAGACTCAGTTATCCGGATGAAAAAATATACATCGGTACTGCGGAGGAGCTGCAGACCCGGAATTTTGACAGCCTTTGTGCGGCGGTGATGGAGTATCCTGGCGGAAATCCCTCCGCCGTTCAGGGGCTGCCGGACGAAGCTTTTCTGCGGACGGAAGCGGTACCCATGACAAAAAGTGAGGTGCGTGCGATCTGTCTGTCAAAAATGGCCCTGAAAGAAGAGTCGCTGGCTTGGGATATAGGGGCCGGAACAGGCAGCGTGACGGTGGAAATGGCTTGGAACGCCTGGCGTGGCCGGGTATATGCCATCGAGCGGAAAAAAGAAGCGGTAGATATTTTGAGAGCGAACTGCCGGAATTTTCATGTGGATAACGTGACGATCGTTTCCGGTACCGCCCCTGAGGACTGCAGGGATCTTCCGGCGCCCACGCATGCTTTTATTGGCGGCAGCTCGGGAAACATGAAAGAGATTCTGGCGCTGCTGCTGGAGAAGAATCCGGATGTGCGCATTGTGGCTACGGCGGTATCACTGGAATCCGTAGGGGAGCTTATCCAATGCAGCAGGCTTTTTTCCTTTCGCAAAGTGGAAACGGTTTCCATAACGGCGGCGCGGGGGCGGAAGGCCGGCCCGTACACTCTGATGAGCGGACAGAACCCGATATACATTTTTACCATGCAGGGAGGAACGCCGGAATGTATAGCCTGACAGCATTGGGAATCGGTTTTATAATGGACCTTATTCTGGGGGATCCCCATGGGATCCCCCATCCGGTGATTTTGATCGGAAAACTGATCTCGGGTATGGAAAAACTGGTGCGGCGCGTTTTTCCTGAAACCGTTCGGGGAGAAAACGTGGCGGGAGGTGTTCTCTGGCTGGCGGTAACGTTGCTTTCCACGGCTGTTCCGGGGCTGCTGCTGTATGCGGGGTATCAGATTCACCCGTGGCTGGGCGTAGGCATGGAAAGCATCATGTGCTGGCAGATTCTGGCAACGAAATCGCTGAAGAATGAGAGCATGAAGGTGTATACAGCCTTAAAGGCCGGGGATCCGAAAGAGTACCGCCGGGCGGTATCCATGATCGTCGGAAGAGACACGGCAGCTCTGGATGATAAGGCGGTGACGCGGGCGGCGGTGGAGACCGTAGCGGAAAACACCTCGGACGGAAGCGTGGCCCCCATGTTTTTTCTGGTATTGGGCGGCGCCCCTCTGGGTTTTTTTTATAAGGCAGTGAACACCATGGATTCCATGCTGGGCTATGTGGAGGCACCTTATAAAAATATCGGCCTGATACCGGCAAAAATGGATGACATATGCAATTATATACCTGCCCGGCTTTCGGCCTTGCTGATGCTGGCGGCAGGCTGGCTGCAGGGATTGAATGTGAAGAACGGGTGGAAAATATGGCGACGGGATCGCCGAAAGCATGCAAGCCCAAACTCTGCTCAAACGGAATCCGTCTGTGCCGGTCTTCTGGGACTGCGTCTGGCGGGAGATGCCTGGTACCATGGAGTATTGCATAAAAAGCCCTATATAGGGGATGCCCTGCGTGAAATAGAATACGAAGATATTCCCCGTGCCTGCAGACTGCTGTACGGCACCGTTTTTCTGGCGCTGTTTGTGCTGGGGGGAATAAAACTGCTGCTGCTTATGGTGAAATAATGCTGTATGATACAAAAAATCCCCATGGCGGGGATATTTATACCGGCAATGTCCTGCTTGACTATTCCGCCAATACAAACCCGTTCGGTACTCCGGACTGCGTGCAGAAAGCGATATGCAGGGCCGTGCCGGAACTCCATCGATATCCTGACCCTTACTGCAGGGAGCTTTGCACCGCTATTTCCGCTTTTGAAGAGGTGCCGAAGGAATACATTCTCTGCGGCAGCGGAGCGGCAGATCTGATCTATGCCTATGCGCAGGCGGTACGGCCGAAAACCGCAGCAGAACTGGCTCCTACTTTTTGCGAGTATGCCCAGGGGCTTGCAAGGGAAAACTGCCGGATGATACGGTATGTTCTTTCTGAAAAGAAAGATTTTGAATTGGACGAAGGGATCCTGTTCTTTTTGCAGGAGCATCGGCCAGAAGTATTGTTTTTGTGCAATCCAAACAATCCAACGGGAAGGCTGACGGATCCGATCCTGCTCAAAAAAATCCTGCAGAAAAGCGCAGATTGGGGAATGCGGCTTTTTATTGACGAGTGTTTTCTGGATCTTTCGGATGGCGGCATCAGCATGAAGTCTTTTCTCACAGAGCAGCCAAGACTGTTTCTGCTGAAGGCTTTTACCAAAAGCTATGGGATGGCAGGGATCCGGCTGGGCTACTGTCTGTGTGCAGATGCAGAGCTGCTGCGGGAGATATCTAAAGGAGAGCAGCCGTGGAATGTTTCCAGCCTGGCGCAGGCGGCGGGCGTCGCAGCATTGCAGGCACAGACTTTTTTGGAAAAGACCAGGGCGCTTGTGAAACGTGAGCGGGTGTGGCTGACAGAAGCGCTGACGGATTTGGGGTTCAGGGTGATCCCTTCCAATGTTAACTATCTGCTGTTTCGGGGGCCTCTGGGACTGACGGAAGCGTTGAAGGAAAAAGGGATTCTGATACGAAACTGCGAAAATTATCCGGGGCTTTGCCCGGGCTGGTATCGCATTGCCGTTCGCCGTCATGAGGAAAATGAAACTTTGATGCAGGCCGTCAGGGAGGTATGTTCGTGGCAAAAAACATAATGATCCAGGGAACCATGTCCAACGCAGGGAAAAGCCTTCTATGTGCAGGGCTATGCCGCATTTTCAAACAGGATGGATACCGGGTCGCTCCGTTTAAGAGCCAGAATATGGCTTTGAATTCCTTTATAACCAAAGACGGAAAGGAAATGGGCCGGGCTCAGGTGGTGCAGGCAGAAGCGGCAGGCATTCAGCCGGATGTGCGGATGAATCCTATTCTGTTGAAGCCAACTACAGATGTGGGCAGTCAGGTGATCGTGAACGGCATGGTCCAGGGCAATATGCGGGCCATGGAATATTACCGGCGGAAGCGGGACTATATCCCTGCCGTGCTGGGAGCGTATCACTCTCTGGCAGCGGAGTATGACATTATTGTGATAGAGGGCGCCGGAAGCCCTGCAGAGATCAATCTGAAGCAGGAAGATATTGTGAACATGGGCCTGGCAAAAATGGTGGATGCACCGGTGCTGCTGGTGGGGGATATTGACCGTGGCGGCGTGTTTGCGCAGCTGTATGGCACGGTAGCCCTGCTGGAGCCGGAAGAACGGCAGCGGATAAAGGGAACCGTCGTAAATAAGTTCCGCGGGGACAGAAAGATCCTGGAGCCGGGAATCCGGATACTGGAAGATCTATGCGCCGTGCCCGTAGCCGGGGTGATCCCTTATGTGCATGCAGACATAGATGATGAAGACAGCCTCTCTCAGCGGTTTTCACGGGATACCGGGCGAAAGGAGATCGATCTGGCAGTGATCCGCCTGCCCCGCATTTCCAATTTCACAGATATGGGGCCTTTTGAACGATATGAAAACGTATCCGTGCGGTATGTGGAAAAACCTGCGGAACTGTGGAATCCGGATATGATCCTGCTGCCCGGCACAAAGAGCACTATTGCGGATATGAAGTGGCTCCGGGAAAGCGGACTGGAAGCGGCGGTGCTGAAGGAGGCCGCTGCCGGCACGTTGATATTCGGAATTTGCGGCGGTTATCAGATGTTGGGGCGCCGGATATCCGATCCGGAAGAGGTGGAGTCCGCCGGAATAAAAGAGATCGCCGGCATGGGGCTTCTGGATATGGAAACCGTATTTCAGGGAGAGAAGATACAAACCCAGACCTGCGGGACTTTTTCCCAGGTGGAAGGCGTGCTCTCCTGCCTCAATGGCATTGCCTATGAAGGATACGAAATCCATATGGGCCGCAGCACCGCCGGAAAGAAGGCAATTACCGGCAGGAAAAATGTGTACGGCAGCTATATCCATGGGATCTTCGATGCGCCCGGAGCAGCAGAGGCCGTGCTAGGGGCTTTGTGCCGGAAGAAGGGATTGGAGCCTGCCATACTGGGCACGTTCGATCCTAAAGCTTATAAGGAGTCTCAGTATGATGTGGTAGCCCGGGCTGTTCGGGAAGGAATGAACATGGAACTTGTATATAAGATACTGAACCGGGAGGTATAAAATGCCTGGCCTTATCCATATTTACTGCGGGGACGGCAAGGGCAAAACGACAGCAGCGGCAGGATTGACTCTGCGGGCTGCAGGCGCAGGGAAGCAGGTGCTGTTTACACAGTTCTTTAAAGACGGAAGCTCATCGGAAATAGCAATGCTCCGCACACTGCCGGGAATAAGACTGATGTATGCAGACACCGTCGCCGGTTTGTGGAAGCGGATGACCCCGGCGCAGCGGCAGAAGGCGGCTGAGGATTACACACGGCATTTTCAAAAGGTATGTGAGGCGGCAGCTAAAGTGGATGTGCTGGTGCTGGATGAGGTGCTTTCCGCCTGCCGGCATGGCGCCGTGCCGGAGGAGCAGGTAGCGGCTTTCCTGCGGGAAAAGCCCGAAACCCTGGAGGTAGTGCTGACCGGACGCGGTCCGGGAGAAACATTGCTGGCGCTGGCAGACTATGTAACGGAAATGCGGAAAATAAAGCATCCCTATGACCGGGGGATCGGGGCCAGAAAAGGAATTGAGTATTGATTAAGCAATACATAAATTTCGTTTTATTATGGGAAAGACATTGTCAAAAAAATCTGGATGTGATATACTGTGTTTACATGGGTGGATTTCCCGTAAAGTGAATAGCAGCATCAGAGTAAAGGAACCGTGTGTGATTCACGGACTGTAACGGCAACTGTAACGTGGAGCGAATTCCAATATGCCACTGGGAAACCGGGAAGGCGGGAGGAGCGGAGAAGCGAAGCCAGGATATTTTACCTGATGGAATGTTTCCGATTAAAGCGCTTATATTCTGAAAACACCGTCAGAGTAACCTTTTGGTTGCTCTTTTGTTTTTTTAGGGGAAGTGCCGATAAAGGTATGCCTTACTGTGAAATTCCCATGAAGAAAGTAACAGGAGGGCATTTTTTGTGCGCAAATCAATGAAAAGAGTCGTTGTGCTGCTGCTGACGGTTTGTCTGCTGGCAGGGTATGCAATGCCGGTTTTGGCCATGGAAACCGGCGATTCGACTCAGGAAGATCCGGGTCAGGTTCAGGTAGATCCGGAACAGACAAAAGATCCCGAATCTACAGGGAAACCGGCGGAAACACCGGCTGCTACCGCTGCGGAAGGGCAGCAGGATCCTACGGAAGAGCCGACCCAGGCTCCGGAAGAAACACCGGCAGCCTCCGCTGAGGGAAATGAAGAAGAGCAGCCTTCTGCAGAGCCGACTCAGTCGACCGAACCTGCTCCGACAGAGGAGGCAAAGGAAGAATCCGTTCCCCAACCGGTGAGCTATCCGGCAGCCCCGGCAGAGGAGCAGGACGTAAGCGGCAAGATGTTCGTGGCCAAGCAGGGAGCGGACGCTGTTTACTCCATGTTCAAAATCGAAAAAGCAACGGCAGT
>UQYI01000030.1 GCA_900545265.1 uncultured Eubacteriales bacterium | reverse complement strand
TGCGCCCTTTAGTTCCTAAAGGGTTTTTATCAGTTCGACAAACTGGAATTTGTTTAACTGTTTACTTCGTTTTTGTAAATCGTTGCTGCACCATAATGATTATCAGCATCTGTAATTTTCAAATCAAACTTATGCCACGGAATATTGCTTTCGTTTGTTTCAACTTGGATAAGATATGCAGTCAATTCACGACCGCCCGCAAATTCCTTAACCATATTTGTGTTGATAACGCGCATTTCTTGATTATCGATAGTGGCTTTGATAACAATGTCATCGGGGGCGATATCCTGCATGCCCTGTTGGAATTTAGGTAAACTCATAGGTCTAAAATATACCATCAGGCTATTACCCGCACCTTTGACAGAAAATACATGCAATCCGTATATCTCTAATTTATCAAAACTAACATTCAAGGACATATCAGCTTGAAGAGAAATATTCTGGCACCAGTATTCTAAATAGTTTGCTCCATAGTCTTTTACCGCTGTAAAAAAAGGGTATTGACCCTTCGGTATATCAAGCATATAATAGCCATCTTCCTTGCTTTCCGTACTAAAGAGAGTGACGAAGTTCTCTCCTTTTAGTTCAATAAGAGCATTTGCAATAGGTGCGTTGTTTTTGTCTGTTACATATCCCTCTAGTTTCATTTTGCATAACCTCGTCAACTTCCGATTTGTTGCTCAATTTTTGTATTCAAATTATACCATAAAACTTGTGAACAATTCTACCGCAACTTTGGAATATATGAGAAAAGTCCGAACAGTTTTCTGCCCGGACTTCCTCACTCAATCGTAAATCAATTCGATTTTCACAATTTCCTCTGCCTGTGCCTTGCAAGCGTTCATCTGCCGTACCCATTCCATTTGGTGTCGGCTTTCAGTTTCTCGGTCACGCCGTTTCGCTTCGCCAGTGACCGCACGATCAGCTCCATGCGGTTTCGTGCCGCTTCGTCAATCTTAGCGCAATACTGTCTTACGTACACCCAGCTATGCATCCGCCTTTTTCATAAATACGGAGGAACCGAGCTGCCTTTTGCATCGGTTCCTCCTGCCTTTTATCCTTCAGGATCTCTTCTTTGCATAGGGCGTATTCTCCAGCGGCAGCGAGGAACGATCCATGCCGTCAAAGGCAGCATAAGCGGCGGCAATAGCCGGGGCTGTAGGAATGGAAGTGATCTCCCCGATGCCTATGGCTCCGTGGGCAATGGGCAGTCCGGGCTTTTCCACCAGGATGGGGGTGATGGGGGGCACCTGATCGGCCCGGAACAGGCCCAGAGTACCAAACCTGGCCTTGGGCACGCAGTGTTCCAGGGGATATTGCTCCGTCAGGGCATAGCCGCAGGACATGGTGACGCCCCCCTCGATCTGCCCTTCGGCAGCCTTGGGGTTGATCGCCCGGCCCACATCATGGGCGGCGATCATCTCCTGAATACGGCCGTCCTCACCAAGGATGCATACATGAGTGGCGTAGCCGTAAGCTACATGAGAGACCGGATTTGGCTTATCCGCTCCCAGCTTATCGGTCTTGGCCAGGTATTCCCCATAAAATTCCTGCCCTTCCAGCTCCGCAAGCGGGCGTCCTTTGCGGAAGTCGTTGAACAGCAGGCAGGCTCGGTGGGCGGCTTCCCCGGTGACGGTAGTGTGGCGGGAGCCGGAGGTGGTGCCTGAATCAGGGCTGGTGAAGGTATTGGGGGCTTCCAGCACGATATCCGCCCGATCCAAGCCCGTTTCCTGCGCCACGATCTGTACCAGTACCGTGCCTACACCCTGCCCGATGCAGGAGGCGGCGCAGAGGATGTGCAGCTTACTTTCTTTGACCACCAGCTTCACGCGGCCCGTATCCGGCAGTCCCACGCCTACCCCTGCGTTCTTCATGGCGCAGGCGATACCGGCGTACCGGGCGTCTTCAAAGGCTTCCCGCACGGCCAGCAGGGTTTCCACCAGACCGGTGCTCTCATCTACGATCTGGCCGTTGGGCAGGGTCTCGCCGGGACGAATGGCGTTTTTATAGCGGATCTCCCAGGGGGAGATCCCGATTTTCACGGCCATGCGGTTCAGCAGCGTTTCTATGGCGAAGCAGGTCTGGGTCACGCCAAAGCCGCGGAAGGCTCCGGCAGGGGGGTTGTTGGTATACCAGGCTTCTCCGGTGATCTCGAAATTTTCATAGTGATAGGGGCCGGCGGCGTGGGTGCAGGCTCGCTCCAGTACCGGACCGCCTAAAGAGGCATAGGCACCGGTATCGGCAATGACCCTGGCTTTTACCCCCAGAATGTTGCCTTCGTTATCGCAGCCCAAGGTAAAGGTCATGTCCATGGGGTGGCGCTTGGGGTGTACGGCAATACTTTCCGCCCGGGTGAGCTTCACTTTTACCGGCTTTTGCAGCAAATAGGCCAACAGGGCCGCATGGTGCTGAACGGAAACATCCTCTTTGCCTCCAAAGCCTCCGCCGATAAGCTTGTTTTCTACCCGTACCTTATCGGCGGGCAGGCCCAGCATGGGCAGTATCTCGTGCTGAGTATCGTAGGGGCTTTGATCCCCCGTATACAGCTGTATCCCCCCCTCTATGGGTATGGCTACGGCGCACTCAGGCTCCAGAAAGGCATGCTCCGTAAAGGGTGTGTGGAAGGTATCCGTCAGCACATGCGCTGCCCGGGCAATGGCTCCTGCCGCATCCCCTCGGGATACATGCTTTCGAGCCATAAGGTTGCCGCCTTTGTGGAGCAGAGGCGCATCCGCCTCCATGCTTTCATAGGGGCTTTCTATGGGCTTCAGAACCTCATATTCAACCTGAATGAGTTTTTTTGCCTGATCCAGAGTTTCCGGGTCTTTGGCTGCTACCAGACAGACGCTGTCCCCCACATATCGGGTGCACTCGCCCAGAGGGATCATGGCGTCCCAATCTTTGACCAGATGGCCTACCTTGATGGAACCGGGGATATCAGCGGCGGTGAATACACCCAGTACTCCCGGCAAAGACAGAGCCTGTTCGGCATGAATGGCCAGCAGCCGGGCCCGGGGATAGGGGGAACGCAGGGCGGAGCCATAGACCATACCGGGCAGCTCTATATCGTCGCAATAGACTCCGGTGCCCAGAACCTTTTCCTGCACATCGATACGGTGTACACTTTTACCGATGGCCCAGACATTTTCACAGGCAGGGATCTCGCCTTTGCGGAAGCATTCCGCAGCCAGTTCTATGGCGCGGACGATTTTAACATATCCGGTGCAGCGGCAGATATTATTGCGAATGGCCCTGCGTATCTGTTCTTGCGTGGGGTTCAGATTGGTATCCAGCAACCCCTTGGCGCTCATGACCATACCGGGGATGCAGAAACCGCACTGCACGGCGCCCGCTTCGCCAAAGGCCCATACATAGACCTCTTTTTCAAAGGGAGTCAGCCCTTCGACGGTGACGATGCGCTTGCCTTCCAGCTTATCCGTCCAAAAGACACAAGCCTTTTGGGCTTTGCCGTCTATAAGCACCGTGCAGGTGCCGCAGGCTCCTTCCGAACAGCCGTCTTTAACGGAATGCAGGTGCAGCACGTCCCGCAGGTAGCGAATAAGTTTCTGGTTTTTATCTACGGTCACACGCTGACCGTTTACAAAGAAGGTAGACATGACGATCTCCTTTACCCGAGCAGCCGGTCAGACCAGCAGATATTCATAGTGATGAAGCACCGTGGAGAGGAAAGTCTCCAATTCCCTGCTCATGGGTGTATCTTCTTTCAGGCAGCAGTCAAATTCCTTTTCTTCCAGGCGCACATGAAGCAGCTCCTTTTCCCGGTCGGCAATAAAGAAGCCGCTGTTCCGGCTTTCCTGCATATCCTCCATAGTGGCAAACAGAGTGAATTTGTCCTTATAGGGGGCGCTGTCATAGGGGCAGAAGGCGGCGCAGTTGCCGCATTCATTGCAGGCATAGTCCAGGTGAAGGATCTGGGGCATGGCTTTGCCAGGGATTCGTATGGCGGCATTGGCACGGTTGGGGCAGGCGGTGACGCAGTTTTCGCAAAGCACCTGGCAGCCCAGGCAGCGCCGGGGTTCCGGATCCTTTACCGTAAGCACGCCCTTGCGTTCTATTGCGGAGCACTGGGATATGGCGGCTCCTTCCGGAATGGGATATTTCAGGGGGCTGCCTACAATGGCATCCCGGGCGGCCAGAGCATCGGCCATGGCTTCCACCACCGTGGCAGGGCCGCGGCGCAGATCCCCCAAAACAAACACGTTATCGCTGCGGAAGGGGGGGCGGCCGGAAGCATCCGGCGTTACTCCATATTCAGCCAGGAATTCCAGGTCTGTTTTTTCGCCCAGGGCGCTGATCAAGGTATCGCAGGGGAGGGAGACGGTTTTGTCTGTGGCTACCGGACTCCTGCGGCCGGCAGCATCGGGGGCGCCCAGTTCCATGACCTGACAGGTGAGACGGCCGGCTTCTGCGGAGAGAGGGCTCAGCAGAGGAAGGAATCGGGCGCCTTCTTTTTCGGCCAGTTCCACCTCTTCCGGGTCGGCAGGCATATACTTTTTGGTGCGGCGGTAAACGATGGTCACATCCCTGACTCCCTCCACCCTAAGAGCGGCCCGGGCGGCATCCATGGCGGTGTTGCCGCCTCCAATAACGCAGACATGTTCACCCAATACGGGGGTCTCGCCGGCTTTTTGAGCTTTCAGAAAGGCTACGGCATTGAGCTCCCGGCCGCCTATGGACAGCAGTGCGGACTTTCGTGCTCCTGCGGCCAGAAGGATATAGTCATATTTCTTTTGCAGGGTACGGTAGGTGGGAGCGGCCTTGCCCAGGACGAACCGGGCTCCCGCCGCCTTTACCAGGCGTACGTCTTTATCAATGGAAACTGATGGGATCCGAAATTCCGGTATTACCTGGCGCACCACACCGCCCAGCTGTTTTTCTTTTTCATATACGGTGACCTCCGCTCCGGCAAGTCCCAGATAATAGGCTGCCGCAAGGCCAGCCGGGCCACCGCCCACTACCGCCACTTTGGCAGAAGTAAGGGATTGTTTTTCCGGCGGAGCGCTCATAAGGGCACGGTATCCTTTTTTTGCCGCCTGAAGCTTTACCTCCCGGATATGTACGGGAGTATCATAGAAGTGCCGGGTACATTTGCTCATGCAGTTGTGGGCACAAATGGTGCCGGTGATGAAAGGCAGGGGATTCCTTCTGGCAATGAGCGCCAAAGCTTCCGGGGCGCGGCCCTTCTCCATAAGGTGCAGGTATTCGGGCACGTCCTGATGGATGGGACAGCCTTCCCGGCAGGGGGCGGTGAAGCAGTCCAGCAGGGGTACCGGGCGGCCAATGGTTCGCCGGGGCAGGGGCTTGGGAGCCTTTTGCAGCAGGGGATCGCCGGCTGCCGCTTCAGACAGGGCGCGAACTGCCCGGGCGTCCACTCTGGCCCTGACTTTATAAGAGCATTTTTCCATGCGGCGGGCCATTTGCAAAAAGCGGTCATAGCCGCCGGGCTTGAGTATGGTGGTGGCCACGGTGATGGGCCATATCCCCGCCCGATACAGCTCCGTCAGGTGCAGGGCGTCGGCACCGCCGCTGTAGGAGATGCGCAGCTTGCCTTCAAAGTCACTGGCAATACGGGCAGCCATTTCCATGGTCAGCAGGTACAGGGCCTTGCCGCTCATATACATTTCACTGCTGGGAAGTTCCCCGGCCTTTACGTCCACGGGGAAAGTGTTGCTCAGCTTTACACCGAAGCTGACACCTTCTTTTTTGGCAAGGGCCATAAGACGGTGGAACATGGGCACAGCGTCTTCATATTGAAGATCTTCTTTAAAATGATGATCGTCAAAGGCAATATAATCATATCCTGCCGCATCCAGCCGTTTCCTGGCAAAGTCATACCCCAGAATGGTGGGATTGCACTTGACCAGAGTATGGAGGTGCTTTTCGCGAATGAGGTAAGAGGCGATGCTTTCGATCTCCTGGGGCGGGCAGCCGTGGAGCGTGGAGATGGTCACGGAACGACAGATATGAGGGTCAATGGCCCGGATATATTCCGCCATGTCCGGCAGAATAGCCTGGGCCTCTTCTATAGCCCGGGTAAAGGCAGGCAAATGCTCTGCATCCATCATGCCGTCGATAAAAGCGTTCATCTTGGGGGTCTGGATCCCTGCCAGATCATAGCCTACGCTCATGTTGAAGCTGAATCCGTCCGGATCCCCCAGTTCCCAGCGCTTGGAAAGGATCTTTATGGCAATATAGGCATGGATATATTCGGTAAGAGCCTGGGGCACGGTGAGTTCTGTGGACCATTCACAGTTATAGCCTTCGTCATCGGCTTTGATGCAGGGGCGGGCAATGCATGCGGCCAGTTCGGCTCCATCCATCTTCTGCACTGTCTTGAGCTCAAAGAAACGGGCGCCGGCATAATACCCTGCCAGAATGTTCTGGCTCAGCTGGGTATTGGGGCCGGCGGCAGGACCAAAAGGCATTTCTACCCGGCCGCCGAACAGGGACAGGGAACGGCCGTCGCTTACATACTTGGCCCGGACGCCGAAAACGGAGCCTTCCCGTTTATATTCCGCAAGGGCACGGGTCAGCAGTTGGCGGAAGGACAGGGGGGACATTTTTTCGCTCATAATATTCCTCCGAAAGAATAAGTTCCGTGGGATAAGGATCAATAGCTGTCCAGAGATTTCCAGAGGCGGATGCTCTCTTCTTTGATACGGGCGTTGACAGCTTCTTCGTCTATGCCTACCAGCTGTCGGTTTTCCATAAGGATGCGCCCGGCGCACATGGTAAACTCGCACTGGCGGCCCGTCATGCCGAAGATCATATGGCCGTCCACATTGTTCCCGGAGAAAGGCGTAAAATCTTTGTAATCCATGATGATGATGTCCGCTGCGGCGCCGGGCTTGAGGACTCCCAGCTGATCAGGGAAGTACCGGGCACAGATCCGGGCATTGTTTTCAAAGAGCATTCTGGTGACTTCCCCCCAGGCTACATTGGGCATGCAGGCGGTGTGCCGCTGAATGAGCAGCGAAACTTTCAGGGCTTCCAGCATATCAAAAGTGTAGCTGTCGGTGCCCATGCCTACCAGAACGCCTTTTTCCATCATCTGGCGGATGGGGGCGCAGCCTACGGCATTGCCCATGTTGCTTTCGGCATTGTTGCAGACCATAGTGCCCGTATCCCGGAGAATGTCTATTTCCCCGCTGTTCAGGTGGATGCAGTGGCCCAGCATGGTCCGTTCCCCCAGAATGCCGTTGTTCAGCAGCCGGTTCACAGAACGGGTGCCGTAGCGCAGACCGGAATCATATACATCGTTGAGCCCTTCGGATACATGGATATGGTAGCCCGTGCGGCCGTTGTTGGCGGCCTGCATCTTTTCAAAGGTTTTATCGTCGATGGTGAACAGGGCATGACCGCCGAACATGGCTTTGACCATGGGATCCTGCTCCTTCTCGCAGTGGGTGATGAAGCTGGCGTTTTCTTCGATGGCCTCGTCGCACTTCTTTTCGCCGTCCCGCTGGGATACTTCATAGCAGAGACAGGCTCGGATGCCCAGCTCCTTGACCACCTTTTCTATTTCAAACAGAGAGCCGGTGATGGCCTTATAGCTGGCATGGTGGTCGAAAATAGTGGTGCAGCCGGTCTTGATGCCGTCTATAATGGTGGCGTAGGCACTGGCGCAGGTGCCTGCCAGAGTAAGGTTTCGGTCGATGGCCCACCACATACCCTCCAGAATCTCATAAAAATTGGTGGGGTTATAGCCTTTTATGGAAAGACCGCGAGCCAGGGCGCTGTAAATATGGCTGTGAACGTTGATAAAAGCGGGCATGATCACGCCGCCCCGTGCGTCAACAAAACGGGCCTCCGGATAGGCGGCCTTCAGGGCCTTGTTGTCGCCGATCTGCAGGATATTTCTGCCGTCTACCAACACTGCGCCCTTTTCCAGATAGGGACGGGCCTTATCTCTGGTGATGACTTTGCCGTTGCCGATGAGGATCATTTTGAATCTCCTTTCCGTTTTGCCTGAAATAAAACGCACGAACCCCTAAAAAGGGCCCGTGCGCGAAGCACTTCCTTACAGCCGGAGGTGTGTTTGCTTTTGTATATCCACTATAGCATGGATATCCCCTGCTGCGCAAGCTTTTTTTGCCCGGTCGAGTCGGATTTGGATGCCTTTCCGGAAGGCGAGACCAACGCATGGCTCATGGCCAGCAGGGGGCGGAGCATCTCTTCCGGAGCGGTCTGTGGCAGCATCGTGATCCAGTGGGCCTTGTTCATGTGATAGGCAGGCAGGAAGCCCTCCTGTTTCAGTAAAGAACCGATAAGCAAAGGATCGGTTTTGATATTGAGTATCAGCACCGGTTCCGTCCCCTTCAGTCCAAGCCGATCCGGAGAAACTTCCATCAGCAGGGCAAACCAGTGGCGGTTTTCCGGGCAGCGGAATACGGCGGACGAAAAATCCCCTTCGAAAGGGTAATCCGGCTGCACATGAAACGTATGGGATATGTATGCAATACAGGCTTTTCGATCCATATCAGCTGCGCAGGGTAGCGCGAAGGCGCTCCGGCTTCAGCAGAAGATCCAGCGCATCTTCACTGCGGCGAACCAGCACATCGGCGCAGCTTACCAGCCCGCCCCAGCAGCCCTCCGCATCCAATACGGCAATGGAAAGTGCACTGCAGGCAAACATGGCCCGGTCATTAAAGCCGTTGCCTACACAGACCGCCTGCCCCTTGAGACTTTTTACGATCTCCTCCTTGCATGCGCCGGCGCCGGCCCGGGGAAAGGTGTGTATCCGGGCGCCCAGATCCTGGCATTGCGCACGAACGCTGCCGTAGGTATCGGCTGTGAGAATGTGCACGCATACCTGATTACTCAAGGCGCGAATACGCTCTGCCGCGCCGGGTAGAAGCAGACCGTCTGCGGCGATGGTACCGTTATAATCCAGCACCAGATGTTCTATTTGCAGGGGATCCCTGCCGGGGATGGAAATTTCTATCATAAAACCTCCGGGATTAAAGAATTACGCTGTTTGCGCTGCTCAACCGTAAATGCCGCCCAGAAACTCCCGTGTCAGCTGCTCCTTGGGGTGGGCAAAGATATCTTCTGCCGGGCCGAACTCCACCAGCCGTCCTTCATAGAGTACAGCCACATGGTCGGCAATGCGCCGGGCCTGGGCAATGTTGTGGGTGACCATGACCATGGCATAGGATCGTTTCATGGTATAGAGCATCTGTTCAATAACGGCGGTAGCCTTTACATCCAGGGCGGAGCAGGGTTCATCCAGCAGCAGTACCTCCGGATCCACGCTGATGGCACGGGCAATGCACAGCCGCTGCTGCTGCCCACCGGAAAGTTTCAGAGCGCTTTTGCCAAGCTCGTCCCTGACCTCTTCCCACAAGCCGACCACTCGGAGCTTTTCCTCCACGGCGGCATTCAAAAGATCTTTTCGGCGCATACCGTAGTAGCGCAGTCCATAGGTCATATTTTTGTAGATGGAAAAGGGGAAGGGCGCAGGCGTTTGAAACACCAACCCTACCCGGCGGCGGAGCGCTTCCTGATCCATGGAGCCGGTATCCAGGCCGCCCAGCAGGATATTTCCTGTGATCCGGACTTCCTTATTTTCCCGGAGCATGCCGTTCAGGCTTTGCAGCAGGGTGGTTTTGCCGCAGCCGGAGGGCCCCAATATGGCGGTGATGCCCCGGGGGGGCACTGCCATGGAAAGGTTTGTAAGGGCGGCCTTTCGCCCGTAGAAAACAGAAAGATCCCGTATTTCCAACACGGGGGAAGCCTGTGTGTTTACTGATTCCATTTTGCCTGACTCCTTGCAGCATATAGGGTCACGAGAAGATTGCTTATGAGCAGCAGCGCCATCATTACAAAGGCGGTGCCGTAGGCCGTATCAAAAGAGGTGGCGCCCTGGGCCAGCAGCAGATACAGATGCAGCGGCAGCGCCATGGCCGGAGCCATCAGACTGGAGGGAGCGGCGGCATAGGCGACTCCGCCGGTAAAGATCAGGGGCGCCGTAGCTCCCATGGCATAACAGCCTCCCAGGATAAGCCCGGAGACCAGTTCCCCCCTGCAGGCGGGCAGTACAATGCAAAAAACGGTATACCGCCGGGAACATCCCAGTGCATAGGAGGCCCGCAGGATCCTTTCCGGCAGTTCCCGGAAGGCTTTCTCTGCCCGTACTTCTATAAAGGGCAGGATCATGATCCCCAGCGCTACTCCGGAGGAAAGGATGCATCGGCCCCAGGCCAGTTCCTGGACCAGAAAGCTATAGGCAAAAAGCCCCAATACGATGGAAGGGATCCCGGCAATGCAGCGGATCACCCCATGCAGAAACCGCTCCAGTGTGCGGCTTCTGCAGTAAAAAACCAGATACAGGGCCCACGCCACGGCAGGGATGCCTCCCAGCACCACAGCTGTGAGGGTGAAGCACAAGCTCCCGGCAATGGCCGGCCAGATGCCTCCTTCCAGTCCCAGAATGGCGCCCCGGGGAGGCTGGGTCAAAAATTCCCAGCTGATGGTGCCGGCGCCCTGAATGCCCACATAGACAAACAGAAATACAATGACGGCCATGACCAGCCCAAAGCTGATCAAAGCCCATATACGCAAGCCTTTTCCGCGCATATTATACCTCCCGGATCAGCCGTCTGCGAAGCAGGGCCATGAGACCGTTTACACACAGCAGCAGCACCAGCAGCACCAGCCCGGCCGCATACAGGCCCCGGTAATGGAGACTGCCTGCTTCTGCCGTACCCATTTCCAGGGCGATAAGGCTGGCGATCGTCTCCCCCTTGCCCAGAAGCCGGGGGGAAAGATTGGCATTGCCCATGACCATCATCACCGCCATGGTCTCCCCCATAGCCCTGCCGATAGCCAGGATCATGGAAAGCACCAGATTCCCGCGGGCAGCGGGAAGCACCACATGGGCGATGCCGTACCAGGAGGAAACGCCCATGGCGTCGGAAGCGGGTAAATATCGTTCCCTGGCTTTCCGCAGGGTTTCACTGCAGGAGGAGATCAGATAGGGAAGGAGCATGACACTCAGCAGCAGCGCCGCCGCCAGTACGCAGGAGGCCGTCTGCACTCCAACCTTGCGAAACAGAGGCACCAGCACGGCCAGACCGATGAACCCGTAGATCACCGAAGGGATCCCCGCCAGCAGGTCGATACAGGGATACAGCCAGCTGCGGGCTTTTTCGGAAGCCATACAGGCAAGGAACAGGGCGGCCCCTATGCCCACGGCAGAGGCAAAGACCATGGCCAGAAAAGAAACATACAGGGTGCCCAGAATAAAATGAAAAATGCCGTAAGAAGGTTCCCCCACATAGGCAATGGGCATCCAGCGGGTGCCGAAAAGAAAGTCCTTTACAGATACCTGCGCAAACAGGGGCAGCGCTTCCCGCAGAATAAAGTAAAGCACGAAACCAAGGGCCAGCACACCTATGGAGGTGAACAGGCCCATACACAGGCGAAACAGTTTTTCAAAAACCCGTTGCATAAAATCAGTATACAGGGCCGCAAGCCCCTTGTCCATAGGCGGAGCGGAGCCGCCAAAAGGAAAGCCCCCGCCCTCATAGGGGAAGCGGGGGCAGATGCGCCGTAATGGTTAAGCTGCGGGAGTGAAGGCAGGGATATACCCGTTCTTGACCACTACATCATACCCGGTCTGGGAGAAGATGTAGTCGATGAAAGCCTGGGCAGAGGGAGATACCACCTTGCCGGTAACGAACATGACCGGACGCTGGATGGTGTATACGCCGCTGATGATGTTTTCTTCGGTGGCTTCCACACCGTCTACCTTCATGGCAAAGAGGACTTTCTTTTCTGCGTTGGCCTTGTTGTATGCGCCGAAGCCTGCGTAACCGATGCCCCAAGGATCCCCGGCAATGTTGGTGGCCAGCTCCGTCATGGAAGCAGACTGGGTGGCAGAAGCAGTGACTTCGCTTTCACCCATAACGCTCTTCTGGAATACTTCATAAGCGCCGCCGGAAAGGTCGCGGATGTAAACGTTGATGGTCTCGGCGGGAAGGGAAGCATCTACCTGATCCCAGGTGGCGATCTCACCGGCAAAGATCTTGCGGATGGTATCGGTATCCAGGGAATCGGTCTTTTCGCACAGGGGGTTCTGAGCATTGACGGAAACGGTCAGAGCATCCTTGGCTACGACGAAAGCCTTGTAGTTTTCGCCCAGGGATTCGATCTCGGAATCCTTGATGTCACGAGCCAGCATGCCAAAGTCGGCAGTGCCGTCTACGGCAGCTTTAACGCCTACGCCGGAACCGCCGGGAGCCACGTATACGGAAATATGGCTGTTGGGGAACTGAGCATTGACCTTGTCCCAGGTAACGTATTTCTCCGTAAAGGAGGAAGCCAGGGAAGAGATGATGGGGTACAGGCTGGTAGAGCCGCAGAAAAGGATCTGGGACTGGAAATCATCCTGAGCAGCCTTGTCATCGGCCTTGTTTTCGGCGGGAGCAGCGCAGGCTGCCATACTCAGGACCATGACCAGCGCCAGAAGCATAGCAAGGAACTTCTTCATGTGATACTTTCTCCAATTATGTCGTTATTTACGGTAAAGAATAACCGCAGCCCAAAGCGTATCACAGGTATCATTTTTCATCCAATTCAAAATACAGATCAAAATCGAAAATAAATAGAAAAAACAAATCAAAACAAGAATGGCTGAGGGAACAACAGCAGGAGAACCAGGAAGTCAGAACAAAGAGAACGGATGAATTGAAATCAGGAATGCCCTATAGTATACTGCATATAGACATGTATTGACAAAAGGAGACGACCATGCAGCAAACAACTTCCCCGCGCAATGCCCTTCATAGAATCCTCTTTCCTTTCTTATTGTGCCTGGGAATGGCGGCCTTGGCGGCAGCAGGTATCTATCTGCTTTTGTTCCATCCCGTAAAACAGAACGTTCGGCGTGGAGAGGAAGCGTTGGCACAAGGAGCATACCGGGAAGCGGTACAGGCTTATGCGGCGGCCCTCAGCGGACCGGAAGTGCTTGCGGAAGAAGCCCAAAAGGCAAGGGAAGGGCTGAAACAGGCGGTGAATATCCTGCTGGAAAGGGATCCGTACGCTTTTGACGAGGCGCTGCTGGTGAAGCTGGCAGGTATCTGGGACGGGGATACTTACAGTGCTTTTATCCAGCGGCTGGAGGGGTATTTGGCGGACCGGAAAGCGGAAAAACCAGAGACTGCCGGGGCATAGCCGCTGTATTACCACTATATCAGGTGTAATTGGCTTTATTTGGAGTGTGGAGAAAACAAAAAGCATTACGGTGGAAGTATTGACATTACCCGGAAAATGGTCGGGAGAGTGGCTTACATCGGATATGTGTGCTGTACTATCTGATTTGCTTGGGAGGGCTTATGAAAAAGAAACGTGATCTGCGGCTATGGTCCCTGGTATGGGGGCTTGGTATTGCGGGCCAACTTTGCTGGAACATTGAGAACCAGTGGTTCAATACCTTTGTATATGCAAAAATCGCCAAAGATCCCACCATCATTTCCTGGATGGTGGCCGTTTCCGCTTTGGCCACGGCTCTGTCAACCTTTATCTTTGGAACGCTTTCCGACCGAATGGGCCGCCGCAAGCCTTTTATCGTGGGCGGTTACCTTTTATGGGGACTTTTTACCATTGGTTTCGGTGCTACGGAACAGCTTACCGGGAACGGACAGACTCTGCTGCTGGCGGCGGTAGCGGCGGTAGCAGCCGATGCGCTCATGTCCTTTTTCGGCTCCATGGGCAATGATTCAGGCTTTAACGCCTGGATCAACGATGCCATGACGACTCAAAACAGCGGCGCTTTGGGAGCGGCGCTGGCTACTCAGCCTATTTTCGGCACCATTGCCGGAACGGTGCTGGGAGGATTGCTTATCGGCGGGGAGGATAATTATCAACGTCTGTTTTGGAGTATGGGCGGGCTGGTGATCATTTCCGCAGGACTGGCTCAGACATTCATGAAGGAAGCGCCGGGTCTTACGCCTCACCGGGATGGTTCCTTCATAAAACAGCTGCTGTCCGCATTCAATATACGGTCGCTGACAAAACGAAAGGAACTTGTATGGGTCTTCCTGACACTGACGGTATATTTTATTTCTTTTAATGTCTATTTCCCGCATGTGGGCAATTATATGCTCTACTATCTGGGGTTTGATGCGGGTTCCATGGGATTGATGGAAGGGATGGCGCTGCTGCTGGGTATGGTTTCTGTGCTGCCGGCGTCTTCCATGCTTCGCCGGGAACGGTACGCTTTCGCTGCAGGTATCGCCGTGGTGCTGAGCTTTCTTGGGGTAGGGATCCTGGGCTTGTGGGGGCGGCCGGAGTATGTGGATCCGACCACGCTGTTCAACTGGTCCCTACTGGGCGGGCTGTTGCTCTTTGGCTGCGGGTACATTATGTTCATGCAGGTGCTTTCCGTTTGGATGAAGCAGCTTTTCCCTCAGGAATCCAAGGGACAGTTTGAAGGCTTCCGCATCCTGTTTTTCGTGCTGATCCCCTGGCTGGTATCTCCGCTGATCGCCAACCCCATCATCAAGGGCAATGGCGAAGTGCTGGACAGCAACGGCTTTGCGGCCTATCTGCCCACTCATGTGCTGTTCCTTATCGGCGCAGGGCTGATCCTCCTGACCTTTGTGCCCCTTTTCTTTGCCGCCCGCTGCCGGAAACAGGAAGGTACAATTGCCTGAAAATTGCAGGAAAGAGCTTTGGCCGCACTCTGCCCTGCCGTTTTTAGACGCGGGGGTATCCGGATGCCTGTGAGCGGGCAGGGTATGCGACAGGCTTCTGCAAAGAATTTGCATTAAAAATAGGCCTTGTAGACGGGATTTTCTTCTGGTATACTGTCAAGGTTAAAGGACACTGGTTTTATGATCGAATTCAGAAACGTTTCTTACAAATATGAAAATGCTGCCGCCGATGCACTGCATCAGGTGAATTTTACGGTGCCTCAGGGGCAGTTTCTGGCGGTGGTGGGCCATAACGGCAGCGGAAAGAGTACCCTGTCCAAACATATCAACGGCTTGCTTCAGCCCTATGAAGGGCAGGTGCTGGTGGATGGGATGGATACCTGTAAGGAGGAATCTCTGCTGGATATCCGCCGCCGGGTGGGCATGGTCTTTCAGAACCCGGATAATCAGCTGGTAACCACCATTGTGGAGGAGGACGTAGCATTCGGTCCTGAAAATCTGGGCATGGAGCCTTCTCTTATCCGTCGCCGGGTGGACGAAGCGCTGGCGGCCGTAGGCATGAGCCGGTATGCACAGTCCGCCGCTCACAGGCTGTCCGGCGGACAGAAGCAGCGGGTTGCCATTGCGGGGATGCTGGCCATGGAGCCTGAGATACTGGTGCTGGACGAGGCCACGGCTATGCTGGATCCTCAGGGCCGACGGGAACTGTTGGATACGGTGGGGGAACTGCACCGGGAAAAGGGCATTACCGTAGTGATGATCACCCAATATATGGAAGAAGCCGTCCGGGCAGACCGGATGCTGGTGCTGAACCGGGGGCAGATCCTGCGGGATGCTGCTCCGCGGGAAATATTTAAAGAAGGTCCCTTTTTGAGGAGCCTGGGGCTGGATGTCCCGGCGGCGGTGGAGCTGCGGGACGCTTTGCGGCTGAATGGCAAGGCATTGAGCGATGAAGCCCTGACGGTGGAGGAGGTGGCAGACGAGCTGTGCCGGTTGTGGTAGAACATCTTTCCCATACCTATAAAGACGGCAGCCTTTCGGCCATGCCCGCTTTGGAGGATATTTCTCTGACCATAGAGGCCGGGGAGTTTTTGTGCATCATCGGCCATACGGGCAGCGGCAAGACCACCTTTGTGCAGCATCTGAACGGACTGCTGCTGCCGGATACAGGCTCCGTTATCGTAGACGGACTTTCCATGGCGGATAAAAAAGCCCGCAGACAGATACGCGCCCTGGTGGGCATGGTGTTTCAGTATCCGGAGTATCAGCTTTTTGCGGAAACCGTCCGGGAGGATGTAGGCTTCGGGCCCAAGAATATGGGGCTGGACGAACAGGAGATAGACCGCCGGGTCCGTTCCGCCATGGAGCTGGTGGGCCTTGACTGGGAGGAATTTGCAGAAAAGTCCCCCTTTGAGCTTTCCGGCGGTGAAAAGCGCCGGGCGGCTCTGGCGGGGATCATAGCCATGGAGCCCAGATATATCGTTTTGGACGAGCCCATGGCAGGGCTGGACCCCGGTGGCCGCCGGGAGATCCTTCAAATGCTGGAGCGGCTGAGGCAGGATACGGGCTGCGCCGTGATCATGGTCTCTCATTCCATGGATGATGTGGCTGCCCACGCGCAGCGGGTGCTGGTGCTGGATAAGGGAAAAATGGTCTATCTGGATACGCCGGAGCGCGTCTTTGCCCATGGCAGAGAACTGCGGCAGATGGGTCTGTCTTTACCGGAGGCCAGCCGCCTGTCCATGTGCCTGCGGGAGAAGGGGCTGCAGGTGCCTGAAGGCCTGTACACCATGGATAGAATGGAAAAATGGCTGCTGGAGGTGCTTCCATGACGGATATCACCCTGGGTCAGTTTGTTCCCGGTCAGTCCTGTATCCACAGGCTGGATCCCAGAACCAAGATCCTGCTGATGCTGGCGTATATCGCCATGGTCTTTCTGGTAAACACGATGACCATGTTTCTGGTGCCCCTTATATATGTGGGCGTTACGCTGCTGCTGGCCAGGATCCCCCTGAGTTATATGCATAAGGCCATCAAGCCCATTCGGCTGTTGATGGTGTTCATGTTTGTTCTGAACCTGTTTGTGACGCCCGGTAAGGAGCTGATCTGGCAATGGTGGATATTGAAGATCACCCGGGAGAGCCTTAGGCAGGCGGTGTTTATCACCTTGCGGCTGGTCTTTCTGATCACCGGCACTTCGCTGATGACCCTGACCACTTCCCCCATTGCCCTGACCGACGGGCTGGAAAAACTCCTGTCCCCCTTGAAGGCTTTGAAATTCCCCGCTCATGAGTTGGCCATGATGATGACCATTGCGCTCAGATTCATTCCCACGCTTATGGAGGAAGCGGATAAGATCCGCAAGGCCCAAATGGCCCGGGGCGCCGATTTTGAAAGCGGCAACCTGATCGAACGGGCCAAAGCCATGCTGCCTATTCTGATCCCACTGTTCGTTTCGGCTTTTCGCCGGGCGGATGAACTGGCCATGGCCATGGAATCCCGCTGCTATCATGGGGGAGAGGGCCGTACACGGATGCATCAGCTTCGTTTCGGAAGGAACGATCTGTGGGCTGGGCTAACCACGGTTGTGGCCATTGCCTTGGTGCGTTTGCTTCAGCACCTGATCCCACAGCTGCTCTGATATGCGCAGAATTCGGCTTATCGTTGCCTATGAGGGCACGCAATATGTGGGATGGCAGTTGCAGAACAACGGTCTTTCCGTTCAGCAGGTGCTGGAGGAAGCGCTTTTGGCCATTACCGGGGAACATGCTTCCGTCCAGGGCTCCGGCCGCACAGACAGCGGTGTTCATGCCCGGGCCCAGACAGCGCACTTTGACACCAATGCAAGAATGGGGGCAGACAAGTTTGCCATTGCCCTGAACAGTCGTTTGCCTGGAGATATCCGGGTGCTGTATTCCGAAGAAGCTCCACCGGAGTTTCATGCCCGCTTTTCTGCTAAGGATAAGGAATACCGATATTCCCTGCTCCTTGCACCCCATCAGAATCCGTTTACCAGGCGTACCAGTCTGCATATTCATTATGGACTGGATCTGACGGCCATGGAGCGGGCGGCGGGAATTGTGGAAGGTACCCATGACTTCAACGCTTTTCGCACTATGGGCGTTCCGCAGCAAACCACCGTGCGCACGATCTTTTCCTCCAGGCTGGAACAAAATGGATGCTATGTGACCTACATTGTCTCCGGAAACGGTTTCATGTATAACATGGTGCGCATCCTTATGGGAACACTGCTGGATATAGGCGCTCATCGTCTGTCGGAGGATGCTATGGAGCAGGCATTGAAAAGCGGCTGCAGGAGGGACTTGGGGCCTACCGCTCCGGCTCACGGCCTGACCTTATGGCGGGTCACTTACCCGGATTTTGATACGGAGGCGCATTTGCCCTATGGATTTTGATGCAGGTATGGAACGAGCGCTGCAGGAGGCTCGGACCGCATTGGAAGAGGGAGAGACCCCTGTGGGAGCAGCTCTGTACCATGAGGATAGCCTTGTGGCCGCCGCCCATAACCGTACCGCCGCAGAAGGGGATCCCACCTGCCATGCGGAGCTTCTGGCCCTGCGGGAGGGCTGTCGGAAGCTGGGGAACCTGAAAGATTGCACGTTGTACGTGACCATGGAGCCATGCGCCATGTGTGCCGGTGCCATGGTGCTTATGAAGCTGCCCCGTCTGGTGTATGGTGCAGCGGATGCCCGCTGCGGCTGCTGCGGTTCCCGGATAGATCTTACGGATCACTGGTTTTATCATAGCGTGGAGACCTGGGGGCTTATTCGCAGGGAGGAGTGCGCGGCGCTGCTGACGGATTTCTTCAGTAGAAAACGACGGAAAAACACAGCAGAGTCGGAAGAAATATAGCAGGGCCTGAAGGAATAGCACCCTTCAGTAGAAAATCCTGTTTCCCAAACGAACTCTCAAAGGCCGGGAAGCATGATCAAAAGAATGCGGTAAAAAGATGGATTGCTTTTTTTCGCCCGGCGGGGTATACTATACAAATGTGCAGTGCACGATCGTGGAGCGGTATCGAAGTGGTCATAACGGGGCTGATTCGAAATCAGTTTGCGTGAAAGCGCACGTGGGTTCGAATCCCACCCGCTCCGCCATAATGCCACCGTAATTTTGATAGAATTACGGTGGCATTTTTCTATGCCTGAAAACCGCTTGAAATAAGGCTTTTCGACCGTTTCAGCACATAAGTGAACCCCGCTGCAGAGTAATTCTGCGGCGGGGTTTCGTGCTTTTTGCGCGGATTGAGGCGTTTTGTTCCGCTGTAATCGTTAAACAGCCGAGTAATCGTTGAATTACTGGAGTATTCGTTAAACTACCGAGGTAATCGTTAAACAGCCGAGTTCTGATAATACTCCTTATGAGAAAATCGGCAATGAAGTGCGGTCGCTTGCAGATGAGGTACCGTTTGACATCCCCGATTCGTGGGAGTGGGTACGGTTTGGAAATATCGTCGCGAACTACGACAGCAAACGCCGCCCCGTAACTAAAGAACAGCGGAAAAACGAGCATGGATACTACGATTATTATGGAGCAACAGGTGCAATCGATCGTGTTGACGATTACATATTTGAGGGCGAATATTTGATGATCGGAGAAGATGGCGGAAATTTCTTCACCGAACGAGATAACGCTTTTATTGCTTCTGGTCGGTTCTGGGCAAATAATCACGTCCATATAGTTCAGCCTATCCTGTGTGATATACATTTTCTGAAGCACTTTCTCGACTCCTGTAACCTGCCCAAAATGGGACTTATAAATGGCATTGCCGTGCCAAAGCTCAATCAAGAGCATTTGAATTCAATTTTGGTGCCGTTGCCTCCGTTAAGTGAACAAGAAGCGATTGTGGCCGAATTATCTAAGTACGCTCCGTTACTGGACGAATACCAGTTAGCGTACAGCGAAATTAAGCTGCTGAATGACTCGTTTCCAGAGCGCCTCAAAAAGTCGATACTGCAAGAGGCAGTCCAGGGCAAGCTGGTACCACAAGACCCATCTGACGAGCCTGCAGAGGCTCTGCTGGAGCGTATCCGGGCGGAGAAACAGCGGC
>UQYI01000029.1 GCA_900545265.1 uncultured Eubacteriales bacterium | reverse complement strand
GCCGCAAGAAGCTGATGAACAACATGAAAATCCAGTCTGCCCGGAAAGCCACCCACACATGGCTGGCAGGAAAAATCAAGTGCGGGAATTGCGGGTATGCTCTTATGAGTATCTACAATCCCTCCGGCAAACAGTATCTCCGCTGCACGAAACGGCTGGACAATAAAAGCTGTCCTGGCTGTGGGAAAATCATCACTTCGGAACTGGAAGCGGTTGTTTATCAGCAGATGGTAAAGAAGCTGGCAAGCTACAAGACGCTGACAGGAAAAAAGAAAGCGGCAAAGGCAAACCCGAAAATCACCGCCCTGCAAGTGGAACTTGCCCATGTAGACAGCGAGATTGAAAAGCTGGTGGACAGTCTGACGGGGGCAAACAATGTCCTGTTCTCCTATGTGAATGTGAAGATAGCGGAACTGGACGGGCGCAAGCAGGAACTTCTGGCAAGGATAGCGGAGTTGACTGTGGAGGCCATCAGCCCGGAACAGGTCAGCCAGATTTCCGGCTACCTCGATACCTGGGAGAATGTATCTTTTGATGACAAGCGGCGTGTGGTGGATTTGATGATCACCACCATAGCCGCCACAAGCGACAGCTTGAACATCACATGGAAAATCTGACTGGCGGCACCCCTCCCGTCAGATACCTACCCTGTGTAGTCCCTTGTAAACTGTACTTTCCCGTAGTTCATAGCTTATTATTCGTACAAGCTGAAAAGTAAGGTTCTGCTTGATTTGTAATTGATTTTAAAAATATGACTATCCCAAGCATGCCATCGGAGTGCGAAATGTTTAAATAGGTATCCTCCCGTTTCAGTATTGTTCCAAGCGATACGTTGTTTGCTGCGGAATGTATTTCAAAGTAGCCGTTGTCTTTTAACGCTTTCACATATCTATCAGATTCTTCCGGTGAGATATCCTTGATAAAGATCGCATATCGGCCGGTTTCGGTATAATCAAGCACATACGCTATTGTGCCGCTTTCCGGCTGAGAAATTTTCTCCGTAAAGGCATTGTCAGGCCATTCTGTCAGGTACTCTGGCTCCACACTGGCTGCATCCCATTCGATATTGTCAAGGGCATCCCTGCGCTCTTCCGGAAGCGAGCATCCTGAAAAATGCAGACAGACCAGCAGAGCGGATAGAACTGCAGGGGCAAATATTTTTCTATAGTGCATACGGGTTTCCTTTTGAATTTCATTTATTCTTATGAACATAATGAGTAAAAAAGCGAATTGCCGTGATGCATCCGACACCTCCGATCAGGAGCAGCCAAAAGATCAGATCCATGCCGCTGCCGGCAATTTGAATGGTTGTGGCAGCATCCGCCTGTCCGATCATGTTCTTGGCCGGCTTTGATGCATGAATTCCCCATGCCCCTGCAAAGGCAATAATAGAAATAAAGGCCGCTATGGCAATGCCAGTCCGCCCTTTCCAGCTACTTTTTTCTGTGCAGGAAAGGCCCAGTTGTTCCTGTATGCTTTCTCCAAATTCTTCCGGTGTACCCAATCGGTCCATGACCTGCTGTTCTGTCTCTCCATGTTCGGCTGCAGATGCAAAGGCCTCTTCCAAATCGCGCAGGATTTCCGCTTTGGTTTTATGGGATATATTCAGGCTTTTTTTCACCTGCTTTATGTATGGATGCATCACTTTAACTCCTCCGTTTGCTGATAGTCTGTAATGAAACAATTGACGCAGTTCTCATAATTGGCCCAGAACCGGATCAGTTCATGTAATACTTCACGGCCTTTGTGCGTTAGGGAATAATATTTTTTAGAGCCGCCGTTTGCTATGGCAGGGGCTAACCGGCATTGAATCAGGTCTGCTTCCTGCAAACGGTACAGGATGGGATAGATCGTACCTTCTCTTGCATATCCCAAAACGGATGCAGCGCTGTTGTTTAACTCTGTTATGATTTCATACCCATAGGTTTCTTTGCACCCGATCAGGCAAAGGAGTATCATTTCCAAAGAACCTTTTTTGAATTGCTGCACATATCGGTTATCCATTTTTCCCTCAATCTTAGTTTTACTATTTAGCATTGCTATGCAGTAAGAGAATTATACACTTTGAACACGACACAGTCAACAGTATTTATTTGCTCTAACAGAAAAGGTATCAGAATATAATGCTTGCATATGCTGCACGGAGCGTTGATGCGGAAGCCTGTTAGCATAAAAGGAATTGCCTTTGTGCGGGGAAAAACCATATATCCGCACAATGTGCAAGGCCTACTTGCCCTTTTCTGCCGGGGATGATAAAATCAATCCGGAAGAAGAGCTTCGCCTTTATTCTAATGAGACATACAGGAGGGAACTATGCAGCAAAGGACCATTCGCCAGATCTTCAGGGAGACTGATTACATCCGTACCGGCGGTTCCCCGGAGGAACTGCGCTGCGCTGAATATCTGCTGGCCAGGTGCCGGGAGCTGGGCGCTCAGGGGCATATAGAATCTTTTCCCGTCCAGATGGCGGAGATGCAGGAAGCGCATCTGTTTGCGGGAGACAGGGAGATCCCCTGTAAAGGCTTTTTCAACTGCGGAAGCGGGGAGATCGAAGCCCCCTTTGTATATCTGCCCAACACGGATGCAGCTTCCCTTTCCCGCATTCGGGGAAAGATCGTCCTGCTGGATACGGGCGTGGGTTATTTCGGCTATCATGATCTGCTGGAAAACGGGGCCGCGGCCTTTATCACCTACAACGGCAATGTGAATTTCAAGGATCGGGACATAGACCAGAAGGAGCTCCGGGCGTATGTATCCGGCGGGGAAAAAATCCTCGGAGTCAACATTCATGTGAGCGATGCCGTAGAACTGGTAAAGAGTAAGCCCCAGAGCGTGCGCATTGTGATCCGGCAGCGGGAATATGAGGGGGAAAGTCATAACGTGGTGGCGGAACTTCCCGGGAAAAGCGATGAATGGATCGTTCTTTCTGCACATTATGATTCCACGCCCCTTTCCAGAGGCGCCTATGATAATATGACCGGCTGTGTGGGGCTGCTGGGGATTCTGGAGGCTTTGAAGAAAGAGGCACCGCACCGTTATGGCCTGCGGTTTGTGTTTTGCGGCAGCGAGGAACGCGGGCTGCTGGGCTCCAAGGCTTATGTGGCGGCCCACGAGCAGGAACTGAGCAAGATCGCTCTGAACATCAACCTGGATATGATCGGCACCCTTATGGGGAAGTTTATCGCCTGCTGTTCGGCGGAGCAGGGACTGGTAGACTATATTGCCTACTTCTCCCGGATGCGGGGCTGGGGCATGGAAGCTCGGCAGGGCGTATACTCCAGCGATTCCACACCCTTTGCGGATAAGGGCGTACCGGCGCTGTCTTTTGCCCGGCTGGCCGGAGGGAACATTGCACCGATCCACAACCGCTATGATACGGCGGCGGTGCTTTCCATGGAGAGAATGCAGGAGGATACCGCCTTTATCGCTGCCTTTACCGCAGCCATGGCCGATGCCGTCAAGTGCCCCGTGGGCCGGGATATTCCCGAAAAAGTGCGCACTGAACTGGACGAGTATATGAACCGTAAGCGCAAAAAGTAAATTCCGGTTCTGACGATCCCATATAAAAAGCATCCGGCCCGGAGTTTTCTCCGGAGCCGGATGTTTGCGTATAAATCTGTATGACGGAGCCTCCGGGTTGTTGCAAAGCTTTAGTCCAGCACCAGAGAGGTTTGTCCCAACGGCAGCACCTCGCCCACCAGGGCGCTCCAGGGGGCGCACAGAGCCAGCCGCTCCAGCAGTATGGCCGCTTCTTGGGGCGGCAGGGCAACAAGCAAACCGCCGCTGGTCTGGGGATCGGCACACAGATCCACCAGCTCCTGCGGCACGCCCGGCATAATGGAAAGGTGCGGCTTCACATAATCCATGTTCCGGTAGGCTCCCGAGGGAACGATGCCCATCTGGGCCAGCGCTTTGGCGCCCCGCATAAGGGGCAGGGAGCCGCTGTGCAGCCGGATAGTGACGCCGCTGCCCTCTGCCATTTCATATGCATGACCCAACAGCCCGAAGCCGGTGATATCCGTGCAGGCGTGAATATGCTCCAGTCCCGTCATGGCTTCCGCTGCCGCCTTGTTCAGGGTGGACATATGGGTATAGGCAGCCTCCATGTCTTTCTTTTCCACCAGATCCGCCTTGGCTCCCGTGCTCAGCACGCCGCTGCCCAGGGGCTTGGTCAGTACCAGCACATCTCCGGGCTGAGCGCCGATGTTCTTGAGAATCCTGTTCGGGTGAACAAAACCGGCTACGCACAGGCCGTACTTGGGTTCGTTATCCTGAATGGTATGTCCCCCGGCAATGAGACAGCCGGCTTCCACGGCTTTGTCGTGGCCCCCCTCCAGAATCTTGCGTACCGTTGCGAGAGAAAGGCAGCTGGGCACACACAGCAGGTTCATGGCCAGAGTGGGCCTGCCGCCCATGGCATATACGTCGCTGAGCGCGTTGGCTGCGGCGATCTGGCCGAAGGTATAGGGATCATCCACGATAGGAGTGAAAAAGTCGACCGTCTGAATAAGGGCAGTATCTTCATTGACTTTGTATACACAGGCGTCATCGCTGCTTTCATAGCCAACCAGCAGGTTTTTATCAAAGATATTGGGCAGACCCGTAAGTATTTCACTGAGGACTCCCGGTCCCAGCTTGGCCGCTCACCCGGCTGAAGCCGTCATCTGTGTCAAAGGCAGCTCCTTGGACATGGGGCACCTCCTTTTTTGTATTTCACACCTATGATACCATGGTTTTTCACCTGTGACAAGGAGGCGGATCCTGCGAAAGCGGCGTGCAAGCGGAGCAGAGAGATCAGTCCTGTATGCAGACGCAGCCGATTCTTTCCCAAGCTGTCGTAGAAAATTTTTTTCAGGCATCTGTACCCTATGCCGGGGAGGACTGCTTTGAAGCTTCCGTGCGGGCGCGCTTCCCTGCGATGTTCGGTGTGCCCTGTTTGGCAAATCCGCTTTCTTTGCTTGTGAGAGGCGGAGGCTCATGCTATAATCATTCAAAACGGAAAGAGGAGTCTCTTCATGAATAATAAAAACAGGCAGCACATAGCGGAAGCACAGGCAGAGGAGCTTTGCTATACCCCCCGTCATACGGACGAAGTTTACAATACATTTCGATATACCGCATACGCCGGGGCGATGCTGCTTCCGGCAGGATTGCTCCCGCCGCTTTTGCTGGGCGGGTTGGCGGTATATGTGTATGGAGGGGTATACAGTTTGATCCCCGTGGCGCTGGGGCTGATCCCCTGGTTCTATTGGCTGCTGGGGGCCGCTGCCCTTCCCCGCAAAAACCGCCCCATGACGAAGGACGTATACGGGCGTTCCGTCCGCCGCCTGTGGCGCTGTTCCCTGGGAATGCTGGCGCTGGGAGGTGCTGCTTTGATAACCGCAGTGATCTTCGCCTGCACGGCTCAGGAACTGAAACTGCGCTCCTGGGATCTGTTTCACGGACTGGCGCTGGTACTGATGCTTCTGGGCGGCGGAGGCTTGCTGCTGCTGGGGAAACGGCTGCAATACGTGATAGAAAAGGATGAGGACTGAGCTTCGCCGCCTGGGAAAGAGAGCCACCGCTGCGCCCTGCCCTGCATAGCTACTCTTTGGAATATAAAACAGCTGCCGAAAAGCTTCGGCAGCTGTTTCTGCATTGTGGATCCTGACAGATTTCAAATTACAGTGCGCACACTTACATGTGCGGGTGCAACATTTCAGAATGTTCAGCTCAAAACCGTGTTCGCATTCTTCGGCAGGGCCCCCGGCTGATTGCTTTTCGGGCAATGACGGATCCGCCTGGCAGCTTCAGTTTTTGATCCCGCTTGTGAGCTCAAAAGCGATAATTCGCCTGAAAGTACTGAAATATGGCTTCAGATACTGTTCCGGCGTTTTCTCATCGTGCTCTGCCCCGACTTTTGTAAAGGCAGTCACATCCGGGCGATTCCGGTGTGCACATTGCAGGCTTCTGCCTGCGGAATGAATCAAAAAGGCCGCTGTCAAACATCGGCAGGGGCGTCAGATCGTAAATCCGTTGAAGGGAGCATCCTGACGGGAAGCGGTTCGGAGCCGTCGCAGGCAAAGGAAGAATACGGCGGCCACGAAAAGGATGAACAGCAGCAGGCTATACCGGCTCTGGCGACTGAGACAGAAGTCGTAAAACCCGTGGATCAGAACCGGAAGGGGCAGGCAGTGCCCCCCGGCAGAAAGAAGTCCTGCAGGAGCGTGGAGCGTGCGGGCTTTAAGCCGTCCGAATGCAATGCCCATGTATACTCCGCATACGCCGTGGAGAGGTACGGAAAGTAAAGCCCGTACCAGCCCTACCTGCAGGCCGAACTGAGCTACATACAGCACGTTCTCCACAAGAGCAAACCCCAGAGAGACAAATACGGCATAAACCACCCCATCGAACCGGTAGTTGAAGGCCGGGTGCCGGTAGGCATTTTTATAGAGGAAAAAGAACTTGCAGCCCTCCTCCACCAGAGCTACGCCCAGCAGATTATCTACGGCCAGGTAGAGAAGCTCGCTTTTGCCGGCAAACAAAGGGTCTGTTAAGCGGGAGAACAGCACTTCCAGGATCACAGCGGGGATCACGGACAGGCAGCCCATTAAAAACAGCCGCCGCAGCAGAGCGGGGGGCTCCTTCTCAATGGTATCCAGATCATAGACCTTTTTCATCAGATACAGGGCAGGGGCAACGGCCACGATAAGCTGGATCAGACGCATACAGACTCCGCTATTCCCATTATTTGCTGAAGCCGAAGGGGTTTTCTATCCGCTCTCTGGACCAGAAACTCACTGCCCGGCGGTACATGGCGCGGGCATGGATCCTGTCATGCCACAGAAGGCGGCGCAGAACCTTTTTTACCGTCCACAGTTCCTTATCATCGGCCGTGTACACCCGGTTGGATAAAAAGGCAGGCAGCTCCTCCAGCTTTTGCAGGAGCTGCTGGCGGTTTTCTACAAAATCCGGGAGAGTATCCATCTCTATGCCCACTCCGGCGGCATAATAAGCCAGCGTATTGTTGGTATGCTCCAGCATCTCCCGGGCGGAAGCGGGTATTTTTCCGTAAAAGGTTTTTCGGGACTTTACTAGCGCCCGGTCCTTCTGGGGGATGGACTGGTATTCAAGCATAAAATCCCGGGCGGACTTAAGGCACAGCGCCTTGAGATTGATATACTCGGCCATGGTCATGGGCAGCCGCTCTTCGGGGAAAAGGGCATCGCTGTCGGCATCCTCCACGGCCAGAGCGGTTTTGAACTCGTGGAGTACTTCTACCTTTTCGCCGCTCTGGGGGCAGCCTGCCCCCGCCCATAGCCGGTACTGGCGGCAGACAACGGGCATTTTGGCGGCAGCCTCTTCAAAGTCCTTTCCCCGGGCAAAGGCCCCCGGGAAACGGGCGGCCCAGAGGAGCACACCCTTATCGTTATGCTCATAGTTTACAAAGATCTCATCCATATGGTTTCACCTGGTCTGCAAAAAGCTTTTTTCTTATTGTAACTTAAAAGCACCCTCCGTGTACAGAGGCACTTTATATAAATCCGCCGGGAGGCCATGTCTGCGGACACAGGATTTTTTAAGAAAATGTTGGATTTTTCATTGACAAAGCCGCTTTCTCTGTGGTACTCTATGCAAGGTGCCCCCGTAGGGGGCTTGTTTTTGATGTAAAACCTTTAGGAGGATGAGACCATGCGCGTGAAGATCACCTTGGCCTGCACGGAGTGCAAACAGAGAAATTACAACACCTTCAAGAACAAGAAGAACGACCCCGATCGTTTGGAGTTCAACAAGTATTGCCGCTTCTGCCGCAAGCACACCCTGCACAGAGAAGCAAAGTAACTCTGACTGAAAGAGGACGAAAATGGCAAACGAACAGACTGAAAAGAAAGATACCGGCAAGCCCGCCAAGAAGAAGGAGCTCAGGTTCCAGCTTCGCCGCTATCTCAACGAGATGAAGGGCGAGGTCAAAAAGCTTACCTGGCTGAGCAGGAACGACCTGATCAAGAACACCGCCATGGTGCTTGTGTTCGTGCTGGCCATGTCCCTGGTCATCTGGGTGCTGGATCTGGCCTTCAGCGGCGCCACCAAGGGCCTTACCGCCCTGACGCATCCCACGGCTGCTCAGGAAGAGTCTGTGGATACGCCCAGCAGCACCGATGCTCCGGAAGCTACCGACGCTGCCGACACCGCCAAGTAACCGCCATGAGCCAGGAAGCCAGATGGTATGTGGTTCATACCTACTCCGGGTATGAAAACAAGGTAAAGGAAGACCTGGAAAAGTCTCTGGAGAATGCCGGCCTGCAGGACATCATCCTGGAGGTCAAGTATCCCACGGAGGAGACCATCGAGATCCTTCCCAACGGCAAGCGGAAAACCACGACCCGCAAGGTCTACCCCGGTTATGTCATGGTGAAGATGCTGGTGGACGTGGTGGAAAAGGAACGCCCGGCAGAACGGGGCGGCGGCGTGAGCAAGGATCTGGTCATGAATCCCAGGGCCTGGTACGTCATCCGCAACACCAGGGGCGTTACCGGCTTTGTGGGTCCCGGCAGCAAGCCCGTGCCCCTGAGCGATGAGGAAGTCACCGCCATGGGCGTGGAACGCATCCCCATCGTGCTCAACATCGAGGTGGGCGAAGAGGTTCGGGTGGTTTCCGGCCCTCTGGAAAACTTCATCGGCCGGGTGGAAAAGCTGGATCCCGAGCGGCAGAAGGTCAAGCTCACCGTATCCATGTTCGGCAGGGAGACCCCCGTGGAACTGGATTTTATCCAGGTGCAGAAGATTCAATAAGATATAGCGGGCAAACGCCCGTGGGCCCTTGGGGCCCGTATATATCCAACCTGTGGCAGGGGAGGCACCCCGTACCACAAACTATACCAAAATAGGAGAAAACAGCAATGGCAAAGAAGATTACCGGGTATGTAAAGCTGCAGATCAATGCCGGCAAAGCAACCCCCGCACCCCCCGTAGGCCCCGCTCTGGGCGCACACGGCGTCAACATCATGGGCTTCTGCAAAGAGTTCAATGAGCGCACCAAGAACCAGGTCGGTCTGGTCATCCCCGTGGTCATCACCGTGTATGCCGACCGTTCCTTCACCTTCATCACTAAGACCCCCCCTGCCGCCGTTCTCATCAAGAAGGCTTGCAATCTGGAGCACGCTTCCGGCGTTCCCAACAAGACCAAGGTCGCTTCCATGACCAAGGCACAGGTCCGCGAGATCGCTGAGCTCAAAATGCCCGACCTCAACGCTGCTTCCGTGGAATCCGCCATGCGCATGGTGGAAGGCACCGCCCGCAGCATGGGTGTCACCATCGCAGACTAAGGAGGATATGGTTCATGAAGCACGGTAAGAAATATAATGCAAGCAAGGCTCTTGTAGAGAACCTGAAGCAGTACGATCCCCGTGAGGGCGTGGAAACCGTCCTCAAGACCGCTACCGCCAAGTTCGATGAGACCGTAGAGATCTCCCTCCGTTTGGGTGTTGACTCCCGCCACGCTGACCAGCAGGTCCGCGGCGCCGTGGTTCTTCCCAACGGTACCGGCAAGACCGTCCGCGTTCTGGTATTCGCCAAGGGTGAAAAGGCCCGCGAAGCACAGGAAGCCGGCGCAGACTTCATCGGCGACGAGGAGACCGTCAATAAGATCAAGAACGAGAACTGGTTCGACTTTGACGTGTGCGTAGCCACTCCCGATATGATGGGCGTTGTGGGCCGCATCGGCCGTATCCTGGGCCCCAAGGGTCTCATGCCCAACCCCAAGTCCGGCACCGTTACCATGGATGTTACCAAGGCCATCCACGATATCAAAGCCGGTAAGGTGGAGTATCGTGTGGACAAAACCAACATCGTCCACTGCCCTATCGGCAAGGTTTCCTTCGGCGCAGATAAGCTGCTGGAGAACCTGGATACCCTCATGGATGCCGTTATCAAGGCCAAGCCCGCTTCCGCAAAGGGCACCTACATCAAGAGCATGGTAGTTTCCACCACCATGGGCCCCGGCGTCAAGTTCAACCCCCTGAAGTTCTGATCCATCCTAAAGGCAAAAGCGTCCGGTTCGCCGGGCGCTTTTTTTCGGCTGCGGCCCGCTCATATATGTTAAAAAAATAATATACATCTTTTGGGACAACTAAAACCCATAACCGATTATCCGATAATTCTTGTATTTTGTGTGAAATACCGGAATATTTAGAAAATCCATTACAAAAAAGGATAAAAGTCTTGAAAATGCTTTGTATCAGTGATAGAATACCAATAGCCATAAGGGCGGGTTTTTCCATGCCTTCCCCGGCAAGAAGGAAGTGTGCATGAATAAAACCGTTAAGAAGATCTGGAACATCCTTACCACCGTGCTGGTGGGTCTGGTGGTGCTGCTGGCCTTGCTGCTGGTAGGCGCACGGGTGGTGGGTCTGCAGGTGTTTTCGGTGCTTTCCGGCTCCATGGAGCCTACTTACCACACCGGTTCCCTCATCTATGTAAAAAAGGTGGATCCTTACACCATCCAGCCCGGACAGGCCATCACCTTCATGCTGGATGAAAACACCGTGGCCACCCACCGGGTCGTTGGCATAGTGCAGGATGAAACGGATCCTTCCGTGATCCGCTTCCGCACCAAGGGGGACGCTAACGAAGCCGAAGACGGCAGCCTTGTCCATTACAAAAACGTGCTGGGCGAGCCCGTGTTCACCATCCCCTATCTGGGGTATGTGGCCAACTACATCCAGAATCCCCCGGGGCTGTATATTTCCCTGGCGGCCGGAGCCGTGATCTTGATGCTGGTGTTCATCCCCGACCTGTTTGACGACGGGAAGGGCAAGAAAAAGCGCAAAAAGAAGAAGAAAAAGAAGCGCAAGCCCCAGCTGGATGAAAACGGCAACCCCATCCCCCGGCAGCCCAAACCCCAAAATTCGTTTCCATCAGACGAAAGTCTGAAAAATAAGGAAAAGGAGAAACAAGAACTATGAAGAAGAGAATAGTCACCATCGCCCTGGTTGTGGCACTGGTAGCTATCGCTGCCGTTGGTACTCTGGCGTACTTCACCGATACCGACAGTGCGACCAACACATTTGCAGTCGGAAACGTAAAAATCGAGTTGATCGAGCAGCAGCGCGGCGAGAACGGCCTTGTGCCTTTTGAGCAGAACAAGAAGCTGTACCCCATCGTCGGCTCTGCCCAGGGCGCTAAGGACGAGTATGGTATGCCCACCGCGAAGAACTATGTGGACAAGATGGTCACCATCCAGAACACCGGTTCTGAAAAGGCTTACATCCGCGCTTACTTTGCCATTCCCTCCGCTCTGGATGATGGCTACGAGACCTTCAATGCTGGCCTGAACGTCCTGCATTTCAACTTTGGCAACAAGGTTGTGAACGGTGCGATTTCCTCCACCGAGGGTGCTGAGTGGATCTGGACGCACGGCAGCAAGTGGAACTACTTCGAGACCACGCTGAGCGATGGCATCAAGTACAACGTTTACTACGCTGATTACTATCAGGCCGTTGATGCCGGTGCCACCACTGAGCAGCTCGTGCAGGGCGTGTACCTCGATAAGACCTTCGACATCAAGGACGGCAAGTGCTACGCCTTTGGCAAGGAAGTCACTCTGGACGACGGTTGGAATTGGAACAGCGTTTCCTGCCCCGTGTTCGCCATTGCTTGCCAGGCCGAGGGCTTTGACAATGCTGCCGCCGCTATGGATGCCGCTTTCGGTGCCAACTACAATCCCTGGGGCACCGCTGCTTCCAACTGGCAGTAAGGGCTGACCCATATCAAGCAAACCTGCCTGCCCCTTCCACGGAGGGGGCAGGCCATAGGAGAGGGCTTGCGTGCGAACCCTGCCCTATGGCCTGAAGTAAATGGTCATAACAAATAAGGGAAAGGAACTAAGGAGAACAATGAAGAAAACAATTGCAATCATAGCGCTGGTGGTTCTGGTGGCCGTTGCATCCGTGCTGGGCACTCTGGCTTACCTGACGGATACCAAGACCGCAACGAACACCTTCACCGTAGGCAACGTGAAGATTGAGCTGCTGGAATCCAGCCTGCACCGTGAGAACGCAGGCGTTGCTAACGGCCAAACCTCTACCTCTGAGCTGTGGTCTGATGTAAAAATGGAAGGCACCGGCAACACCAGCAAGTACAAGGCTGGCGATACCTTCTATACCGATGCGCAGATTGAAGCTGATGCACAGCAGTACACGTGCGACAAAGTGAAGCTCAACCCCGGCCAGTCCTACCACAAGATGCCCTATGTGAAGAACACCGGTGCTAACGATGCTTATATCCGCATTCGTGTTATGTTCCCCGCTGATCTGGACACTGCGATTCTGAACAGCAGCATGTACACGTCTACTGCTCTGAATAACAAAGAGTTCACCCTTGCTTACGATGACAGCGGTACTGTGGAACGTGAAGGCATTAAATACAACGTCTACACCTTCACTCGCATCGATCCTCTGGCGTCTGGCGAACTGACCTACTGGAACGTATGGGGCACTGTTCATATGGATGCAGACGTAACCAATGAGGAGCTTGCTAAGTTCTTTGGCGAGGGTAAACATTATGCTAATGGCATTTTCCCCGTGCTGGTAGAGGCTGATGCCATTCAGGCTGACGGTTTTGCCGATGCTTCTGCTGCTTGGACTGCTTTTGATGCCCAGAAGTAACTTCTAACAAACCGCTCCCTGCGGCTCGTCCGCAGGGGGATTTGTGCTAAAAAGATACCATAAAGGAGAACGCATATGAAAAAGAGCATTGCACTGGTCATGATGGCTGTGCTGCTGGTAGCCGCTTCTGTTATGGGTACGCTGGCTTACCTGACCAGCACCGATACCGTGAAGAACACCTTTACCGTTGGTAAGGTTGCCATTACGCTGGATGAAGCGGATGTGGATGTATATGGTGCACCCATTGAAAATGCTGCTCGTGTAAGAGCGAATGAGTACAAGCTCATCCCCGGTCATGAGTACACCAAGGATCCTACCGTCCACTTTGCAGCGGGCAGCGAAGCCAGCTGGCTCTTTGTAAAGGTGGAGAATGGCATTGCTGCTATCGAAGCCGATACAACGATTGCCGATCAGATCACCACTAATGGCTGGGCTGCTTTGACTGGCGTGGATGGCGTGTACTACAAGCAAGTTGGTGCCAATAATACTGCTGCTGCGATAGATTATCCAGTATTCGGAACCTTCAAGCTGGATGGTGAGGCCGATGTTTCCAACTATGAAAATGCAGAAGTAAAGGTCACCGCCTATGCCATTCAGGCCGACGGTTTTACCGATGCTGCCGATGCTTGGAGCAAGTACTAATTAACCAACCCTCGGGCGACGTCCGCCCATTTCCCAAAAGGGGAGTGCCCTCCAGTCGCTCCCCTTTTTTGCTGCCTGCAGGGAGCAAAAAGGGCTTGCGGTTTGCCCCCGGCTGCTGTATAATAATCATGCAGAATATTGCAAACCACATATTAGGAAGGATAAGGAGTAATCTGCTATGAAGAAGAAACTGGCCGTAGTGGCTCTGGTGGTGCTGGTGGCTGCCCTGTCTGTGCTGGGCACCGCTGCTTACTTCACCGGTAAGGACACCGTAGAGAATACCTTCACCAACGGCAAGGTCGCCATCACTCTGGACGAAGCCAAAGTGGATGAAAACGGCGTCCCCACTGAGCCCGAAGAGCGCGTAAAAGAGAACCAGTATAAGCTCATGCCCGGCATGACCTATACCAAAGACCCCACCGTCACCGTGAAAGCGGGCAGCGCCGAAAGCTATGTACGGCTGAAGGTCACCTTCAACAATGCCAAGGCGATCATTGCCATGTGCACCGATCCGGAGTTTGCCGATGACGGCCCCACCGGTGTGGAAAATGCATTCCCTCTCATCCGCATGGTCAACTTTGTGGAAGCCAATGCTGCCAAGTGGGATGGCATTATCCCCGACAATATGGTAGATACCGAGGAAATACTGGCCGATGCCAAGTACTTTGCGTATGACGCCAAGGAAGATACCCTCACCTATTACTTCTACTACACCGAAACCGTAGCCGCTCCCATCGCCGATGTGAAGCTCCCTGTCCTGTTCGATTCCGTTAGGATCCCCACCTGGGTTACTCTGGAGCAGGCCGATGCCCTGAAGAACTTCAAGATCACCGTGGTCGCAGAAGCCATTCAGGCCGCTACTTTCGGCAATGCCGATGCAGCCTGGGCCGCCTTCAGCGCGCAGGGCAACTAACTTTATAGAACCACTCCGGGGAAGCGTGCAGGCGCTTCCCTTTTTTAGAACTTATCCCGAAGGAGGAGGGCCCATGGGCAAGTATGTGGTGAAGCGAAACGAAAAGGGGATCCGCTTTCAACTGCGGGCGGCGAACGGGGAGATCATCGGCCTGAGCGAGCAGTATAATGATCGCCTTGCCTGCCGGAAGGGGCTGGAAAGCGTGCGCAGAAACGCACCCGAAGCCGCGCTGGAGGATCAGACGGCGGCGGGATATGAAAGGCAGAAGCACCCCAAGTTTGAGCTGTATGTGGACAGAGCCGGGGAGTATCGCTATCGGCTCCGGGCCCGGAACGGCCAGATCATTCTGGTGGGGGAGGGATATAAGCAGCGGGCCGGGTGCCTGAACGGCATCGACAGCGTCCGCCGCAATGCCGACAGCCCCGTAGTGGAAGAACCCCTTCGTTGAGCGCATATAAAAAAGCTCCGTGTGTACGGAGCTTTTTGCGTATAGAGGGATCCGTTAAGCGCCGGGCTGTTCTTTCTTCCGGCGGAAGAACTCACGCTTCAGGAAGTAGCGGCTCATGGGCTTATACAGGAAGTAGATGAACACGGCGTTGGCGGTGCACTTGATCAGGTTGATAAGCAGGATAAATCCCATAAGAGATACCACCGTCTGCTGGGCCGCCCGATAGGGGAAATCAGGGCTGACCATATACAGGGGGGTCAGGAAGTAGTTGCAGATAAGCATGGTCAGGGTCACGGCGGGCACAAAGACCAGCAGGGAGATAACGGCTCCCTTTTTGCTTTTATGGCGGTTATAGACCAGTGTGGCGGCCAGCACGCCGCTGCCCGTAGACAGGATGTGCATAAGGATGCCGATGGGACCGCTGGCAGCACTGACGGTCACGCCCTGAATGATGGCGGTGACTACGGTCAAAGCCAGCCCCCACCAGGGACCATAGGCCAAAGCGCCGATGACGATGGGAACATCCCCCATGTCATATTCTATAAAGGAAATAGCGGGGAAAATGGGGAAGTGAACGGTAGCCGCCAGAACGATGGACACAGCGGCCAACACGCCCAGCTTGACTACTTTTGTAACATTGTTGTTTGCAGCCATACTATACTCTCTCTTCGTTGATCTGCTGCTATTGTATCACGAAAAAAAGATGGAAGCAAGCATATTTTTATTATATCAACATGTATGCAAGGAACGGTATATCTTGTCAGGCAGACGAGGAAAATCATGCCGGGACAGTATGCAAAAGCTTATGCCTCCGCCAGACGAACGGAAAGTGTGAATTGCACGCCGGGCTGAATGCGTTTTTCCAGAACCAGAGCTTCATCCAGAGAGAGGGTGAGGAGAGTGGAGCCATCCTCCTGCGGGGCAGAGACGGCATGGGACAGATCCTCCTCCGTCAGCGTATAGCCCAAAGCCTGCGCATAGGCCTGAATACCAAACAGGGGGGATTCCGTGGTATAAAATGCGGCGTTCAGGGTCAGCGGATCGCCCACACGGCTGTCCAGCTGCAAAGAAAGGCAGATGGTATTGTCTGGGGATTCATACCAGACCTGGGTGCACCACAGGGCCAGCCGGGCCCCGGTGGTCTCATTATAAAAGTCACGGAGGACAGCCGATACCTTGCTGGCGGAGAAAAAGGCGGTCAGATCTTCTTCGGAAGCATCGGGGGCGGTTTCCCGAATGAGCTGTTCCCACAGGGTGCGGGTTTTGAGCAGGATCTGCTTTTTGTTCAGTTCCTCCGGCAGGGGCAGGCGCTCCGGCCCTTCGATTTCACACTGGCGCAGCAGATCCAGCCGCGTGGGCAAAGACAGGGGAGCGCCCAATTCCCGGTTGTTCTCCACTATCAGGGGACGATAGCCGGGGTGGTTGAGAAAGGTGCTGCGACGGGTGTCCAGAATCAGTTTGCTTATGAGCACGCAGGTCAAAGCAAGGCCTGCAATGCCAAGGGCAATGCCCGCATATACCAGACGGACTTTTTCCTGACGGGTGCGCTGCTTCATGCTTCCGGTGCCTCCTTCTTTCGGCGGGTGCCGTCATACAGGGGAAGATCCAGCCAGACGGTGGTGCCCACACCCAGTTTGCTTTCGAAGTGCAGTTCACTGCCGTGAAGCTGGGCAATGCGGTTGCTGATGGCCAGCCCCAGACCGGCGCCGTGCTGAGCTCTGGCGCGGGATTTATCCACCATAAAGAAAGCCTCGGTAATGCGCTTAAGATCTTCTTCGGGAATGCCGATGCCCTGATCCCGCACGGTGATGCGGTAGCGGTTCTGCTGCTTTTTGCCGGAAAGGAAGATGATCTTGCCGGGTTCACTGGCTTTGCGGGCATTGTCAATAAGATTGGTAAGCATGGTCAGCAGAAGATCTTTTTCATAAAGGATCAGCTGCTGCTCGATACCCGTGGAAAGGGTCAGGCCGTTCTTTTCCAGCATAGGGGTAACCACCGCCACCACGTGCCCCATGATCCGGCGGGAATACCCCCGGACAAGGGTAAAGTCGTTCTTATCCAGCACCACCAGATCCATGAGCTTCAAAGACATGGCCTCCAGCCGCTTGCCTTCGGAGTAGATAAAGTTGGCGGCCATAAAAGCGTCCTCCGGGTCCATTTCGTGGCTGCGAAGCATATCCGCATAGCCGATAATGGAGGTCATGGGAGTTTTGAGCTCATGGGAGAAGCTGGCCACAAAGTCTTTCTGCTGCTTGGCATAGCCCTCCAGATCTCCCACTTTCTGCTGAATGGCGCCGGCCATGGCATTGAAGCTCAGCGCCAGATCGCCTATCTCATCCAGAGATTCCACCTCTGCCCGCTGCTGGTACTGACCGGCGGCAATGCGGTGGGTGGCACGATTCAATGTGCGGATGGAGCGGGTATTAAAGTAGGAAAGGATCAGCATGGCGGCAATGCAGATGGCCACCGTAAGGGAATGGAGCAGCACAAAGGCCCGAACCTCCCGGTCATACAAGTCCGTCAGTGTGCGGGCGGAAAGGTGAGTATACAGAAAATAGGCCGTGTTTTCTATGGTAAGCATCCCGGCGCTTTCCAGAATGAAACCTTCATCCGTATCCAGCAGGCAGTACATAAACTCGCCCTTTTCCGGAGCGATACCCTGCAAGAGGGGATCAAAGCCTTCATCCGTAGCGGCCAGAAGGGTGCGCTGGCTGTCATACAGGGCGCAGATAGCCTCATCCCCCAAACTGCCCGCCGCCCGGGAAAGAACCTCCTGAAACATGCGGGGGGTAGCCGTTTCATAATACAGCTCCATGCCGTAGATCTCCGCATCCAGTGCAGAACACAGGGCGGCAAACTGAGACTGGGCTTTGTCCACCTGAAAATCCAGGTTGGCATTAAAGCTCTGGCCAATGAGTATCTGCCCGGCCACACCAAAAAGCACCGCGACAATAAGTACGGTGCAAAGGCAGATCTTCAAGGCAAAACGCATAAAGCCTCCCAGCCCTTAACGAGCCCAACCGGAAAAGATGATCCGCTCCGTTTATGCTATTTAGAGGGGACGTCCTCGCGGTCGTCCAGAAACATCTCCGGCAGCTGATCTTCAGGCACATCCAGACGGTAGCCGATCTTATGGACGGTGCGGATCTTATCGGCCCAATTCAGTTTTCGGCGCAGCCGCTGCACATGGGAATCCAGTGTGCGGCTTTCTCCAATGTAATCTGTCTCCCAGATCTTTTCGAAAAGGGTCTCACGAAAGAGCGCCGTGTTGGGATTCTGGCAAAAAATCACCAGCAGGTCAAATTCCTTTCGGGTCAGATCCACCCGAACGCCGTTTTGCAGCACTTCACGGGCATCCAGATCCACATCGATATCCAGCAGATGGAGCACGCCTTGGCTTTTGTGGTAGCGCCGGAGCACTACTTCGATGCGGGCAATAACCTCCACCATCTCAAAGGGCTTTACAATGTAATCCTCCGCACCCAGCTTGAGCCCCTTGACCCGGTCATTCAGATCGCTTTTGGCTGTAAGGAAGATCACCGGAATATTCATGGGGCGGATGTAGGCCAGCAGATCATAACCGTCAAAACCCGGCAGCATGATATCCAGCAGCACCAGGTCATACGCATTCTTTTCTAAAAGATCCGCCGCCTCCGGCCCGCTGTAAGCACAGGTACATACATAGCCCTGCCGGGTCAGGTTCATGCGCAGCAGGTTGGCAATGGGCAGTTCATCATCTACGATAAGGATGCGGATCATACAAACTCCTTTCGGCTTTTCTCAAGGAAAGAACCTGTCTATATTGTATCATCCGAATGTGGACGAATTGTAACATCCTGAGCGGCATTTTCAGACTTTTTAAATTTTTCCAGGATATTTTTTCTGCGGGGTTTTTCTTCGGGTTCTTCCGGCAGCTCCCGGGTGGGAAAGATATGAATGATCCCATCCTTTTCCAAACTCTGAAGCATGGCGCAGGTGATGGGCACGCCCCAAAGCCCCAGACCGCCAAAGAGCCGGTAGCCGATAAACATGGCCATCAGGGTCACCAGCGGGTGCAGCCCCACCTGCTCGCCTACAATGGCCGGCTCCTGGAACTGACGGGCAATGACCACTACCAGATAGACGGCCAGCAGGCCAATACCTGTAGGCGTGTTTCCGCGAATCAGAGTAATGAGAGCCCAGGGCAGCATGATCATGCCGCTGCCTACTACAGGCAAAATATCAAACAGGGCGATAAGCAGGGCGATGAGCAGGCAGTGATCAACACCTACCAGAAAAAGACCTGCGGCCAGTTCTCCAAAGGTGATCAGAAAGATCAAAGAATAAGAACGCAGATATTTACCGATGGTGCGGCAAAAATAGGAAAAACCGGTGGAAAGGGTATCAAAGCGCTTCTGCTCCATGCGCCTTTGGATGCCCCGGCGAAGGATGCCGAAATCCAGAGAGATGAAATAAGTGGCAATGACCATAAAAAGCACTTCCAGCAGCATGGAGGGCAGCCCGGTCATAGCCCCGGAAACCAGAGCAGTAGACCACTGCGCCACCTTTTCTCCGAGAGTATTCACCAGATTGGAGGAGAAATCCTGTAAAAGGGACACCAGCTGGGGATCCATCTGCTCAAAAAAGCGGGACAGAGCAGCGGTAATATCCTGTAAGGCCGGGACGATGCGCCCATTGTACCGGGCTACGGCTGTGCGGGCAAAGCTTATAAGCTGACTGCCGCAAAACAGGCATAAAACAGCCAGAAGCACAAAAAACAGGGTCACCAGTACGGTGCGCACCAGCCGGTTGGGAAGCCTCAGCCGCTGGGCCAGCCAGTCTGCCGGGGCTTTAAGCAGCACTGCAAAAAGAAAGGCCAGTAAAAACGGCAGCAGCAGCGGTAAAGCATAGGCAAAGAAAAAATAAAACAGCAGGCCAATGCCCAAAAAGTATCCGATCCGAATGAGCTTGTCTCTATATGCATCTATCTTCATAGCATCAGTATATCAGCACAGGGAGGTTCCGTCAAAGGCAACAAAGGCGGAAGGAACGGGAAAAGTGTGAAATCACGGTGAAAATCTGTGACGGCGGGGCAATAAAGACCGAAAATGGCTTTTATCTGCCGGGGCAATCATGTATAATACCAGCATGTTTGAACATGATTCGCTGGATATCGCCCTGCGCAGCCCCCAGGGGGCGGTACTCGCCGGAGAAAAGATCACCATTGGGGGCAGGCTCGTTCAGGAAGAAGGGACGCAGGTTTTCCTGGTGCTGGTGTACCCCGGCAACCGGGAGGAGCAGCTGCCCATGACCACGGAGAAGGGACTTTGCTCCGTCTCTTTTACGACGCCGGAGGGCCCGGGACTGCTGTTTTACAGCTTTCTGCTGAAAAACGGAGAGAACATACGCTGGTACGGCGGCCGGACGGGGAAAGGAAGTTTCAGCCCGGAACGGCGGCAGAGCTGGCAGATCACCGTGTATGACCGGGATTTTTCTACTCCGGACTGGTTTAGAAACAGCGTGTGCTACCAGATCTTTCCCGACAGGTTTTGCAGAAGCAGCCAAAGCCCCTGGAAGGAAGGTGCGGCCTATCATCGTTCCATGGGCAGAACCGTTCGCCTGCATAAAAACTGGCAGGAGGAGCCGGAATATCAGCCGGCTTCCGGGGAGAAGGATTACAGTCCCAATGACTATTTCGGTGGGGATCTTCGGGGCATAGAGGAGAAACTGGACTATTTGCAGGAGATGGGGATATCCTGCTTGTATTTGAATCCCATCTTTGAGGCCGACAGCAATCACCGTTACAACACGGCAGACTACAGGCGCATAGACCCCATGCTGGGGACGGAGGAGGATTTTATCCGGTTGTGTGTCCAGGCCCGCCAACGGGGGATACGGATCCTGCTGGACGGGGTGTTTTCCCATACGGGATCCGACAGCCAGTATTTTGATAAAAAAGGAACGTATGGGAACGGTGCCTGTGATTCTCCTTCCTCGCCCTATTATCCTTGGTATCGCTTCAGCCGGTATCCGGAGGAATATGAGAGCTGGTGGGGCTTTGCTACTCTGCCAAACGTGGAGGAAACAGAACAAAGCTATGGCGCCTTTATCCACGGAGAGGGGGGAGTACTGCAGCATTGGCTGGAGGCGGGGGCTTCCGGCTGGCGGCTGGATGTGGCCGATGAGCTGCCGGATTGCTTTATCCGGGATGTGCGCCGCCGCATCAAAGCCCAAAGTCCGGACAATGTGCTTCTTGGAGAAGTATGGGAAGACTGTTCCGATAAGCAGGGCCCTCAGGGCCGCCGGGGATATGTAAACGGAGATGAGCTGGATTCCGCTATGGATTATCCTCTGCGCCGGGCCATTTTGGATTTTTGCGCTGGAAAACTGGATGCCTTTGATGCTGCGGAAGCCATGTGGACGCTTTTGAGCCATTATCCAAAGCCTTTTTACGAAGCCTGTTTGCACCTGCTTTCCTCCCATGATGAGGTACGGGCGCTGTCGTATCTGGCGGGATGCCCGGATCGGTTCCACTCTTCCCGGGAGGAGCAGGCAGCCTTCGTTCCTTCTGCCGCAGCTTTGGAACGGGCAAAAGAGCGGTTTCTGGCGGCTACGGCTTTGCAGATGCTTTTGCCCGGAGTGCCCTGCGTGTATTATGGGGATGAGGCGGGGCTTCAGGGCTGTGCCGATCCCTTCAACCGCCGGACATACCCTTGGGGACGGGAGGACGAAGCTCTTCGGGCACAGGTAAAAGCCTTGATCGCCTTGCGAAACGGGGAGCGGGTGCTCCATGGGGGGCATATGCGGCTGGGGGCTTTATCTCCCCAGGTGCTGTGTCTGGTGCGCTATGACGAGAGCAATGTGATGGTGCTGCTGGTGAACGGAAGCGACGCTCCGGCGGAGGCCCTGTTTTATCCGGCACTGTTGTATGCAGGTCCGGATGGGGACGTGCCGGTACCGCTTTCCGGTGTGTATCGGGAACTGGGGACGGAGGAAGTCCTGAAAGTGTACCATACACTGCAAACACAACTGGCTCCCGGTACATATAAAATCTTCAGAAAGGATATCCTGTAAATGCGCCTGTTTGAGAAACTGGATGAACTGAATAAGACTTTGCTGGGGCTGGCGGTGGTGCTTTTGCTGGCGGCTTTTGTAGCCGGCGGGAACCAGACGCTGACACTGGTGTTTCGATTGCTGTTTGCGCTGTGTGTGCTGCTGGCCGTATACCGTATCTTTGGCGGACGGCCGGATAAACGGAATCAGGTGTGACGTAACGAGATCAGTGTCAAAAATGACGGAGATCGAGAGACGGGGCGGGAAAAGGTGGGATAAGCCGAAAAAGGCAGAGAAATCAAGGGATTG
>UQYI01000028.1 GCA_900545265.1 uncultured Eubacteriales bacterium | reverse complement strand
ACGCCTTTTCCGCCCAGCGGCAGTTCACCGGCAACGCCGCCCACGAGCTGCGCACGCCACTGGCACTAATGCAGGCGCAGTTGGAGCTGTTTTCCGCGGAGCATCCTGATGTGCGACCGGAGACGGCGGAGTTCCTCACGCTTTTGCGTGAGCAGACGGAACGGCTGATACAGATGACCAGGACACTGCTGGAGATGAGCAATCTGCGGCAGGTGGCGCGGAACGAGCGGATCCAGCTCGCTCCCATGATCGAGGAGATCTTCACAGATCTTGCGCCGCTCTCAGATAAGCTTGGCGTCACGCTGACGGCGGAGGGCGACGGCATTATGACCGGCAGCGATGCACTGATCTACCGGCTGATCTTCAACCTGACGGAGAATGCTGTCAAGTACAACCGGCCGGGCGGCTCGGCACGGGTTTCTGTCACTCAGGAGTTGGAAAAGCTCCTGCTCCGCGTCTCCGACACCGGCTGCGGCATCCCAGAGGTGTATCAGCGCAGTATCTTCCAGCCCTTCTTCCGGGTGGACAAGTCTCGCAGCCGGGAATACGGTGGCGCAGGACTGGGGCTCTCACTGGTATGGGAGATCGCCGACCTCCACGGCGGCTCCGTTTGGGTAGAGGAGAGCTCAGATAAGGGAACCACCATTGCGGTGGAGCTGCCGGCAGGGGCGGAAACCGAGCCCTCCGGTGCGGATATATCATAATGATCCTTGGCTGTTTCATGGCGGCCACGGGAATGGCTCTGCCGTGCCGCGCTTCTTATGGTATATTCACCTTGTATCATAAAGCTGAAAAGGTGAACATTACCTTATGAGCGAAAGGAGGTTGATTGTCCTTCAAGTAACATATCTTCCGCCAAGGGCGTAGTCTGCCCATCACACCAAAGTCCCATATACTCTTTTATTACTATCCGATAATCTACTTACCGAAAAACAAAATACCTACCGAGAAAAGGAATACTTGGCACTAAGCTCTCCAACATGGGGAGCTTTTTGTTTGCCCAGAGTAATTCGTTTTTTCGGAAGGTACAAAAAACAACAAGGAGGTTTTTCATGAAATCTAAACGTCTCGTTACAGAGCTTGAAACGTTTTTCTATGACATGAACTCTGTATCATACCGAACCGAAACCGAGACAGTAACCACTACTGTTGTGGATGAGTTTGGATCCATCGCCTACGATGAAGAAGGTAAACCCCAAACTGAAAGTACGACTACTTTATATATCTACATTGACTCCCGAAGCTTAGATTACAGAGAGGGATCTGACATATATCGCTTCAGTGCTGAACAGGATGAAATGCTGACCGAGCTTATGCGTCCTGATTATTATCCGTTGTTTGCAGAACTGCTTGGCGATACTGTTGGTGATGGTGGTGAATATGGCTTTGGCTTTACCATCAATCCCGATCTTCCTGCAAGTGAACTTGGCGCACAAATCGTTGAAGTTGCAAAGAAGTATATCGGTAAAAGCTATTCATCTATGGACTGCTCAAAACTTGCACGAACAGCGTACAGTGATTGTGGGCTTTCTTCCATGAATGGCTTGTCATCCGTGTATATGGCGAAAAAGTGCGAAGAAATGGGAGTTCTGTTCACCGATCCATCTCAGCTGCAAGCAGGTGATTTAATCTTCTTCTCCCGCTTTGACCCAAGTAAAGATTCTGATTATTGTGGTGACGTAAACAGATGTGGTATGTCGGGTTCCGTTTTCTGCTTTATGCCATTTCCCTGATTCAGCAAAACAAAGCGGCACTCAACCACATTGTACACGATGTTTACTGCCCTGTGACCGAGCACTTTCAAGTTGACTGGCACAATGTGGAGTACAACTTGCGAACACTGACATACCATGCGTGGAAGACGGATAAAGCACTGCTCATGCGCATCTTAGGATATCCTTTGTACGCCTCCCCCTCCGTTTCCCAGTTCATCGAAGGGATTGCGCTATACACCATGCAAAGGATTTAATCGACACAAAAAGGATCGCTTTTGCGATCCTTTTTGTTAAAACTGCTCTTCCGGGCATCATCATTCATAAGTTTTTCGTTTATGCAGGTATATCCTTGCATATTCCTTCAACAATATGAAACAGCGCAGCTGGGGCGAACGCTGCTTCATATTGTTCTTTCAAGGTTCTTTTCGGTTGTTAGAGAGGTTATTATAATATTCGCTCACATAACGCGAATACCTTGTCGGTTTTGCCATTCCGCGTCAAGACACAGAACCGTCCCCTGCGTCATCCTCGAGCTTTGACGATTCTCAACCTACCTGCATCACATCCATTAAATATGCCTTCAAACTCATCGCGAAAACGCTCATAAACTGCTTCGCTGACAATCACTTGCGCTTTGGTTCTGATTAATAAAACTTGTAATGCTCCAAACCAACATATACCTATATTGCTCCCATCCGGATACATTCGTATAATATCCCGTGCATCTTCTGTCCCGACTAATTCGATTTCTTTTTCGGGCGTAAACAAAACCGTAATGCTAGCCAATCTCCGTTTCGTTTGTCTGTCATATTGCGGTATCGTTCCTGCATTTGGGTCTGCTAAAGCATCATTGTAAACGGCGTTTGCAATGATAATGGTCTTTATGTCACTAAAACAAATCTTTTTATACGCGATAAATCCATAACTCTTTATTATGCCTTCTTCGTTAAAAGCATAATAAAACAAAGACCCTAAAACATTAAATGTTTCAATCACGATCAAGATCACTATAAACCACCACAGCGTCATCGAATTGTTTTCACCATTCTGATCGTAAATTTGCTCGAAACCGAATATAGCTATTAAAAGAAACAGTATTATGCAAATACAATCGTGTGGGAGGCAAGCTTTACGTCTAAGATATTTCATGATTGGCCCTCCCTTCACTTACAAAGGGCATAAGTGATCGCATCATCTACCGAACCAAAAAGCCTTTCATCATTTCAGAAAATCCTTTCGTAAGTTGAGGCATTAAGCCATATCCACCTGGCGTTGCACTGGTAATCGCATAATTCATTCCAGCTGTCAGGCCGCTTGTCGCTAAACCTATGCCCGCAGAAGTGGCACTGGCTTTCCAAATTTCTTTATTTGTCTTGCGATTAACGGGGGGTTTATTTGTGTTGTTTAGGGTTTCAGTTATCGCTGTTCCTATTCCCGATCCGACTCCGGCCTCCAATGATTGTTCCTAACCCATTCATTATTATCGCTCCTTGCTTCTTATGGTATATTCGCATTATATCATAAAAAGCTGAAAACGGTAGCATTCCATTGATAAACATATTCCCCAATAACCCTATTGTAATGTTTTAGAACGCTTCAGAAATATAGAAAAAGCGCCGCCTTGGAATCACTCCCAAGACGGCGCTTTTCTGTTGTGGATCAGAGCGAACACTTCACGGCGAAACCACCGCTGAAGAAATAGGTGTTCGTCCAATACCTGTTTGGTGGAGGTGAGGGGAGTCGAACCCCTGTCCGAAGATCTGTCAACCAGAATTTCTCCGAGCGCAGCCGCCGTACAAGTATTCCCCTTCCTGCTTCCCCGGCGGCGGGGCAACAGGTCCGGTAGCTTCATAGATCCGGCCAGCCGCAAAGCTTTGGCTGGTTCGTTCCCTATCCTAAATGACGCCCGTATCTGCAACGATAGGTCTTTGCAGGCGGACGCGTTGCGCTATTTAAGCAGCAACGGGAAGTGCGTTATAGTTGTCTTTTGTATTTAGACGTTTCCCGCTTTTAACGAAGCGCGGGGCTTCGGCTCGCTTATCCAGTCTCCACTATCCCCGTCGAAACCATTTCACCCCCAAGTCTTAACGCACATAATCCTTCATACGCCGGTCTATCTCACGGTTTGCATCCCGTTGAGCAATATCATGGCGTTTATCATACAATTTCTTCCCTTTGCATATGCCTAATTCGATCTTAACCTTTCCGTCCTTAAAATAAGCCGAAAGAGGGATCAGGCTGTAGCCGTCTGCCTGCTGAAGGCCATAAAGTTTGGTGATCTCCCGCTTATGCGCCAGCAGCTTACGGGTTCGAAAAGGGTCGTGATTGAAGATATTCCCCTGTTCAAATGGGCTGACATGCATCCGATAAAGAAGCAGTTCACCGTCTTTGACACGGGCATAACTGTCTTTCAGATTCAATGCCCCTTTGCGAATGGATTTTACCTCTGTCCCAACCAGCGCAACGCCGCATTCCAGGGTATCTTCTATAAAATAGTCATGGCGGGCCTTTTTGTTTTGAGCCGCCAGTTTTATCCCCTTATGAACGGGCATGATCTCCTCCTTACTATACGCAAAAACGATGCAGCACATGCACGCTGCACCGTTTTACGCTGCATCCTGCAACTGTGCACTTACAGGCACATGAGCACGAGAGCCAGCACGGCAATGACCCCTGCCAGGATCATGGTAGCTTTCTGAAGCTTCATTTCCTTGGCAGCCTCACGGCCTCTCGAGCCAAAAGTTTCGGTATCTTCCCCATAAGCGGCACCCAAACCGGCGGACTTGCTGTTCTGAGCCAGCACCGACACGATCAGTGCGATGGAAGCCAGCACCAAAATGATCTGAATAGCTAAAGCCATTTCAAATTCCTCCCAATTAAACTGCAGTGGCTATTATATCATGCAGGGGCGGACAATGCAAGTGAAAATCCGCCCCGTTTTCATGATTTTCAATGGATGATCAGGGTATTTCCCGTCATTTCCGCAGGCTTTTCTACTCCCATAAGATCCAGCAACGTGGGACTCAGGTCGCTGAGCCGCCCATCAGAGCGAAGCTTTACATCCTTACGAGTGTCATCCACCAGTACGCAAGGCACAGGATTGGTAGTATGTGCGGTGAACGGAGCATTCTGCTTCTCATCCCACATATATTCGCAGTTTCCGTGATCTGCTGTGATGATGCACCGTCCGCCCTGGCGGAGGATAGCGTCCACTACCTTCTCCAGACAGGCATCTACAGCGTGAACAGCCTTGACCGCCGCTTCCATGACCCCTGTATGCCCCACCATATCCGGATTGGCAAAGTTAAGGATCATTACATCATATTTTCCGGAATCAATACGTTTGACAGCTTCTTCCGTTACTTCATAAGCACTCATCTCCGGTTTCAGGTCATAAGTGGCTACCTTGGGAGAAGGGATCAGGCACCGATCTTCCAATGGGTTGGGAGCCTCTACGCCGCCATTAAAGAAGAAGGTCACATGCGCATATTTCTCCGTTTCAGCAATACGAAGCTGTGTTTTATGAAACTTAGCCAGATACTGTCCCAAAGTATTCAGCAGGGTCTCCGGCTTGAAAGCTACGGAAAGCTTATCTTCAAAGGTCTTATCATACTGCGTCATGGATACATAAGTCAGCGGGAAAAAGCCCTTCTTTCTTTCAAAGCCGTCAAAATCTGCAAAGAGGAACGCGCGGGTCAATTCCCGAGCCCGGTCAGGACGGAAGTTGAAGAATATAATGCTGTCATCAGGCTGCACGGTAGCTACCGGCTTTCCATTCTTCAGGATAACCGTAGGCTGCACAAACTCATCGGAATCCCCACGAGCATAGCTCTTCTCCATGGCTTCATGGCCGCTTTCCGCGGTAAAGCCCTCCCCATACACCAAAGCAGCATATGCCCGTTCCACCCGTTCAAAACGGTTGTCACGATCCATAGCATAGTACCGGCCGCTGACCGTAGCAATCTCGCCGGCACCGATCTCATTGAGTTTCTCTTCCAGTTGCCGAATATATCCTTCCCCGCTTCTAGGAGGCGTATCCCGGCCATCCATAAAGCAATGAATGTATACCTTGCTGAGTCCCTGCTCTTTTGCCATTCGCACCAGAGCATACAGGTGTTCCAAATGGCTGTGCACACCGCCATCAGAACAAAGCCCCATAAGATGGAGCGCCGTTTTTTTCTGCTTGCAGTTGTCCATTGCTTTTAGAAAAGCCGGATTCCGGAAGAAATCTCCATCATCAATGGACTTGGTGATACGGGTAAGTTCCTGGTACACGATACGGCCTGCGCCAATATTCAAATGGCCTACCTCGCTGTTGCCCATTTGTCCGGCGGGAAGCCCTACATCCAGGCCGCTGGCCTGAATGTAGGTATGAGGATAATTCTCCCACAGCTTCTTAAAGTGAACAGCGCCGTCTGTACGGATAGCGTTATAGGCAACAGCATCCCTGTGCCCAAAGCCATCCAGTATGATCAATGCAGTAATAGGAGCAGCCATTAGTAATGCACCACCTGAGAAAAATCTACGGGTTTAAGGGAAGCTCCGCCGATAAGGCCTCCATCGATCTCCGGCATACTCATAAGCTCATGAGCATTCTTTGGGTTCATGCTGCCGCCATATTGAATGCGCACCTGCTGAGCAATTTCCTGCCCATATATACCTGCAATAGCACCACGGATAACCGCAATAGTAGCATTGGCATCCTCTTTGGTTGCAGTCTTTCCGGTCCCAATAGCCCAGATGGGTTCATAAGCGATTACTACCTTTGCAGCATCCTCAGCAGGAATATCCTTAAAAGCGGCCGTAGTCTGTCCACATACCCAGTCATCTGTCACGCCGGCTTCACGCTGCTCCAGCGTCTCTCCAACGCAAACAATAGGAGTGATTCCGTGGGCCAAAGCTGCCTTGGTACGCTTGTTAACGCCTTCATCCGTCTCGCCGAAATAGGTGCGGCGTTCGCTATGGCCAATAATGGCGTACTTTACACCCAGAGCCAAAAGCATCTTGGGAGAGATCTCCCCCGTATAGGCGCCCTTCTCCTCCCAATGGATATTCTGGCAGCCCAGCTGAATATTGGTGCCTTTGACCAGCTGACTGACAACAGGGAGATCTACAAAAGGCGGGCATACCACAACATCACATGCGGCATCCCGCACAAGAGGCATAAGGGCCACGACCAGAGTCTTGGCCTCATCCGGGGTCATATTCATTTTCCAGTTACCGGCAATGATAGGCTTTCTCATATTAGACTCCTCCTTAATGATTTATAAAGTTCACAAGATTATTTGTCGTTCAATACGGCTACGCCGGGAAGCACCTTACCCTCCAGAAACTCCAGGGAAGCACCGCCGCCGGTGGAAATATGAGTCATTCTGGAAGCATACCCCAGCTTCTTTACGGCAGAAGCAGAATCACCGCCGCCGATGATGGTCGTCCCCTGGCACTCCGCACAGGCTTCGGCTACAGCTGCCGTGCCTTTGGCAAAGTTCGGGAACTCGAACACGCCCATGGGCCCGTTCCAGATAACGGTCTTCGCATTCTTGATAACATCGGCATAAAGTGCACGCGTCTTTTCCCCGATGTCCATGCCCATCCATCCGGCAGGGATCGCATTAGCGTCCACAGTTTTATAGCTGGCTTCTGCATCAAACTTATCCGCTACGACTGTGTCTACAGGCAGCAACAGCTTCACGCCCCGCTCCTTGGCCTCTGCCATAAGTTCTCTGGCCAGATCGATGCTGTTTTCATCCAGCAGGGAATCGCCGATTTCATAGCCCATGGCTTTGAAGAAAGTATAGGCCATGCCGCCGCCGATAAGCAGGGAATCACACTTGGCAAGCAGGTTTTTGATCACGCCAATCTTGTCAGCTACCTTGGCACCGCCCAGAATAGCAACGAACGGGCGAACCGGATTTTCCAGCGCTTCCCCCATGATGCCCAATTCCTTGCCAATAAGGAACCCGGCCACGGCAGGAATATAGGCAGCAACGCCTGCAGTGGAAGCATGGGCTCTGTGAACCGTACCGAAAGCATCGGATACGAAGATGTCTGCCAGATCTGCCAGCTGCTTGGCAAAGGCAGGATCGTTAGCCTCTTCTTCTTTCTGGAAGCGGGTGTTCTCAAGCAGAACGATTTCTCCGTCCTTCATGTCGTCAATACACTTATGCGCGCTTTCACCCACGGTATCGGAAGCAAACTGCACACGCACGCCGGGCAGCAACTCTGCCAACCGCTCAGCCACGGGCTTAAGAGAATACTTCATATCCACCTTGCCTTTGGGCCGTCCCAAATGGGAGCAGAGAATAACCTTTGCCTGATGGGCAAGAAGATACTGGATAGTGGGCAGGGCTGCAACAATACGCTTGTCATCGGAAACCTTTCCATCCTCACTGAGAGGAACGTTGAAGTCCACCCGGCAAAGAACCTTTTTGCCATTTACCTGAATGTCCTCGATCGTTTTCTTAGCCATAATTCATTTCCTCCTGTTTGTTATATAAAAGTAGTCTCACTGTATACCCGTCAAATGAGATAGGTCATGTGCTCCTGCACCACGGCTGCCTTTGAAAATCCTGTACGGGCAAGCAATTCCTGCTCATTGCAGCCTCCACCCCATATATGCGTGCAGAGCAACTGATTTACACCGCTTTCGCGAGCCAACCTCCCTGCCTCGGCGGCGGTAAGATGAAACTTTACTCCACTTTCCAGATCCGAAAGCAGGCATGTATCTGCCAAAAGCACATTTACGCCAGCTCCGTAGTCTGCCAAATCTTTAAAGTAGCGGGTATCACCGGTATAAAAAAGCTTTTTTCCCTGAGAATCTTCACATAATATACCAAAACCACACACGCTATGTTGTACACCAAAGACGGTGATTTGTAAAGCGCCCACAGTAAACTTTTCCCCATGAATCAACGCATTTCTTTCGAAAACCTTATTGTTCAGGAGAAGCCCTTCTTCAGGGGCATACAAGGGAAGGCTGTTTTCTCTCTGCCCCTGTTCCAAAGCGTACTGCAGAATGGGAACATCCCCGCAATGATCATAATGCCAATGGGATAATACCAGAGCGTCTATCTCTCCCAGAGATTTGTACTGGAGAAGCCTGCTCATAGCCCCGCATCCCAGTTCCAAAGCAATGGTTGTGTTTCCATCTTCGATGAGATACCCGGAACAACATCCTCCCGGCTGGGGGTACGGTCCAAACTTGCCTAAGACTGTCAGCTTCATAAGTGCACCTCAGTTCTGAACCGGTTTCTCTCCGGATGCTTCCGTAGGGTATTCCGTTACGGAAACAAAACGTTTATCGCCCAACTCCTGCATGTGGCTCTGCTTTATCCGGATAAATAGCAATCCAAAGCCGCCTGCCACCAATGACTCTCCCAAATGGCTGACAAAACTCACACAAGCGGCATGATATCCGACACCTGCAAACAAATCAGAAAGGAAATAAACCAGTACCGACCATGCTGCATTTAAAAGTACGACCAACAGGGTATTGTGCCAATCCCGCCGCTTTCTCATTCCCACCAGAACCGTCAAGAGCATAGCGCCCAGCCGGCCGATTAACATGGGCAGTATGGAGCCATACGCCACCAGGATCAAACAGGCTGCCAGCGATCCAGTCCCCAATGCAAGCATTCCAAAAGGAATGTCCAATAGAACGGCCGCCAGGTATATACACACTTCACCCAGATTTACCCGCTGCTGCACCAGTAAGGTATATACGCGTTCCTGCCCCACAGGCACCGGAGCATTCACGAGCCCGGGATACAGCCGTAAGCTTGTCCATGTAGTCAGCAAAACAGTAAGAGCCAAAACAACTCCCAAGCAGATCCAAAATGAAGCAGGTTTACGCTCTTTCATAGAACAGCTCCTTGTATGTTCGCATCCCTTACAGAGACTTATCAAGCAACTCTTCTGTGGAGATGGTCTCCCCCTCCGTCTGCGCTTCCAGCAGGGTGCTGACTGTGGGCAGAGAACCCTCCTCCTCGGCTGATTCCTCCGCAGGTGCTTTCAGAGCAGCCTTTTCTTTCAGAGCAGGCAGCTCCTTAAGCAATTCCGGCATACTTTTGGAAAGCTGCTGGCAAAGCTGTGCATACCTCTGGGCGTTTTCGTCAGCCTGGCGAGCCTGCTCACGAACAGAATCGTTAAAATCGCTGAGCAGCTGCACATAGGCGGCTACGGCTTCATCCGTCTGTTTATACCGTTCCCGGCTCTTATCTTCCGCAGCTTTGATGATATCTCTGGCACTGCGGTGGGCATCTTCCACTACAGTCTCCCCTTTCTTGCGGGAGGCCATAAAATCCTTTTGGGCGGCTTCATGAATATCATCGGACTCTCTGCGGGCATCCTCCCGGATCCGGTCGGCTGCGGCAGAAGCATCAGTCATAGCTCTGGATATAGCGTTTTCCATGGACTGATAGGAAGACAACTTTTCTTTCAGGGCCGCATTTTCTTTTTCCAGCGTTTCAAGCCTTTCCTTTTGGGAGGCAATAAGCTGATTCTGCTGTTCAATAATTTTCCTTTTTCCGAACATGGTTTATACCTCCGTTTTTGTCTGCTGGCTCATGGGCGCCTGTGCAGGCACCGGATAATCAAGGTGTGCATAGGCTGCAGGCAGTACGATACGCCCCCTATTGGTTCGTGCCAGAAACCCCAGCTTAAGCAGATAAGGTTCATAAACGTCTTCCACTGTTCCTGCATCCTCTCCGGTATAAGCCGCAATGGTTTCCAAGCCCACAGGACCGCCTCTGAATATTTCTATCATGGCGGTAAGCATTCGCCTGTCTACAGCATCCAGCCCCAATTCGTCTATAGCCAGCATAGAAAGCGCTTTCTGCGCCGTAGGCACATCAATAGCGCCGGATCCCTTCACCTGCGCATAGTCTCTGACCCGACGCAAAAGTCTGTTTGCAATCCGCGGTGTGCCACGGGAGCGGGAAGCGATTTCCAATGCCCCCTCTTCGTCTATGCCGATACGCAGGATATCCGCAGAACGCAAGATGATCTCCATAAGAGATTCAGGCGTATACAATTGAAGCTGCTCCTTGATGCCGAAGCGATCACGCAGAGGAGAAGAAAGCATCCCCAGTCGAGTGGTAGCTCCGATAAGCGTGAATCTTGGCAGATCCAGTCGGATACTCCTGGCTCCGGGGCCTTTGCCGATAACGATATCCAGAGCGTAATCTTCCATGGCGGGGTAAAGCACTTCTTCTACAGCAGGATTCAGGCGATGGATTTCATCGATAAACAGCACATCTCCCGGCCCCAGATTTGTTAATATAGCGGCCAGATCCCCCGCATGGCTGATCGCCGGTCCGCTGGTAACCTTAAGGTTCACGCCCATTTCGTTGGCGATGATCCCGGCCAATGTGGTTTTGCCCAGACCGGGAGGGCCGTAAAGCAGAGCGTGATCCAGAGATTCTCCGCGATTTTTTGCGGCCTCGATATAAATGGCCATATGCTCCTTGACCTGTTCCTGTCCGATATATTCGGAAAGAAATCTGGGCCGAAGGCTGTACTCCGTTGACTCATCCTCCTGGCGCATGGAGGAAGTAATGATGCGGTCATCCTCTTTCATTTGCTTCTCCCAACCTTATCGGGCCAGCTTGCGCAGGGCCTTCGTGATCAGATCCTCTACGTTTTTGGCTTCTTCTACCGCGGTAACAGCTCTGGAGGCTGTAAGCCCATCATACCCCAAGGCCGTAAGGGCCGCCACTGCTTCCGCCTGCATATTGGCCGCCACAGGAACAACAGCATCCTTCTTTCCCGGCAGTGACTTCAGTTCCTGAGGGCTTACATGTTCTTTCAGATCCAGTATGACCCGCTGAGCGGTTTTCTTTCCCATACCCGGTACCTGATCAAAAGCCGAAGTGGTCTCTGTCAATACAGCCGCAGCAACATCCGAGGGTGTCAAATAGGAGAGTATGGACTGCGCCAGCCTTGGCCCTACCCGGGAAACTCCCAGCAGGCGGCGAAACATTTCCCGCTCCTCTGGATCATAAAAGCCGTATAAAGCCTGAATACCATCCCCCAGATGCAGATGAGCATAAAGCACCGCTTCTTCCCCCATGATCAGTTTCCGGGCTGTGATAGCGCTTATATTAAGTTCATACCCAACGCCTCCGGCTTCTATCACCGCCTTATCATTGGTAAGTTCCGTCACCGGGCCATGGAAATAGGCGTACATAACATTCTCCCTTCTGAACCGAAATGGAACATTTTAATGGATACGGTATTCTTCTGCCGCCGGTCCCATGGTCGAGCCATGACAAATAGCAGCGGCCAGCGCATCGGCAGCATCATCCGGCTTGGGTGTCTTTTGCAAATTCAGCAACAGCCGCACCATATGCTGCACCTGTGTTTTGTCTGCGTGGCCATTCCCTGTCACCGCCAGTTTGATCTGCATGGGAGTGTACTCATACAGCGGCAGTCTTTTCTGCTGGGCGGCCAGTAAGGCCACGCCCCGGCCCGCACCTACCGCAATAGCGGTAGTGGTGTTTCTGTAAAAAAACAGTTCTTCAAAAACGGCACATTCCGGGCTATACATCTCGATAAGCTGTCTGGTACCGGTATAAAGCCTCTCCAACCGTTCCGGCAAAGGTTCGTCTGATGTGGTCTCCACCACACCATAATCAACTACGGTAAATCTTCCCAGGCTGTCCCTGTCTACCAGGCCATACCCCATAAGAGCGTACCCGGGGTCGATACCTAATATGCGCATATTTCACTCCATTTCATTTGGTTATTAGTGTATCATATATTGACTGCCCTCACAAGCTATTTTTCGTCATTGCATGACTGCCCTCAAAGGAAAACAAGCAAAAAGCGGCCGTAAAAGGCCGCATGTGTGTTTATAAGAAGCATTCCTTATGCGGGGTCCTTGTCGTTGCCCCATCGTGTATTATCGTAATGAAACTGCTCCCGGAGCAGAAAATACCGTTCCGTCTTGCGCCAGGTACCGCCGGTGGGATTGTGGCTTTCGGCATCTATTTCCGTATCAGGCAAAGCATCCCGGAGCTGCTGTATTTGTTCCTGCGTTAACTCATTCCGGGCGATCCACAGTCGTTTAAGCTGCTTCATCCCCAGCAGCGGAGTAATATCTTTTATTCTGTTATTAGCAATATTCAGATGTTCCAATTCGGTAAGCCCTTCCAGCGGAGACAGATCGGAGATAAAGCTGGAAAAAAGCTCCAAATACTCAAGATGGGAGCAGTTGGCTAAGGGAGAAATATCTTTTACATAGCTCATAGCCAAAATTGCCACCCGAAGATTTGGCATGGTAGCGACAAATTCAATATTATTGAAGCTGTTATGCCCCAGGTCCAGCATTTCCATATCTGTACAGTATTGCAATACAGAAAGTTCTGCCGTAGTGGCTTTGGGGTTTGCCGTAGACGCACGCAAAGCACGGGCATCCGTACGACAGGAATACCGCCCGAAATGTACCCGCCAAACTACCTTCATACCAGGAAAATCCTCTCTGATCTGAGCCATAAGTTTGTTGGATACGTTGCAGCCGTCCATATCCAATAAGGTACAGACATTCATATAAGGCAGGTATTCTCGAAGTTTGTCTACATTTTGATTTCCTACCCGAATCCCTTTAAGATCCATTACAGTATCTGCAGTTGAAAAAGTTTTTCCGAAAACCGTAAACAGCCAATCAAAGGCCACTCCCGGGCAGGCAGTCTGAAGCTGGCCAAGCTCTTCCAGAGTAAGGGCGCATTGCACCTTCGCTCCAGTCTTTTCCGGGTTGGTAAGATTCACATAGGTAAGGTTTGGAAGAAGTGCAAGAAGACTCTTTCTTGCCAAGACCTCCTCTCCTGACAAAGCCGAAAAATCCAACTCCCGCGTTAGTTCGCTGTCATAAGCTTCATTATCAAAGTGGAGAGTATACTTCCAGTCAAGATCCGGCTTTTGAGTCAGAAATCCCTTTATATCCTCTATTTCATACTCGCAGCGGCGAATATCCAGGCTTTCCAAAGCAGGCAGCCACGCCAAACGTTGCAAAAGCACATCCGGCTCCAGTATACCCCCTGGTTGAGCACTTTTCATCTCATTGGATACTTCCACATTCCCCAAGTCTACTGTATACAGTACATGAACGTCAGGATGCGCCTCCATATAGGCAAAGATTCGTTCATATTCCCTGCAGCCGGAGAGATCCAGTTCTTTCAGGCATGTAAGCTGCTCCAATGCGTCAAATTCATCCGCCCGAGGAGAAAGTTTCACTTTTTGTGCCGAAAGAGGAATCTCCTGCCCCGCAATATGGATCGACGGTTCCGGGGATTCCTCAGTCTGCTCTTTCTCCGTGCCTTTATACTTCAGTTCCCGGCAACCGCCCATCATAAACAGGGACAGTAGAATAAATAAGATTGCACGGATCTTTATCTGCATATGCTAAATTCCTCCTTTGACGGTACAATTCATTTTCAAATACCAAGCTGCAAAATTGATCCGCCTTTACGGCATCTTGTGCGGCTGCTTACAAATGAGCTTCTGTTCCTCGGCTTCAGATAGAAGAAGGCGGCAGAGCGTGGGATGAAACTGAAACTCGTTTGTAAGGGCACGCACTTGTTCCAGCGCCTCCTGCTGCTTCTTTGCGTTGGACACGGGACGGCGGACAGCCCGAATAAGAATATTCTTGGGCGTATGAGCCATGTCGATAAACTCCATAAGCTGAGTTCTGTATCCGCAGTATTCCAGCAGATTTCCCCGAATGGCATCGGTGGCCAGCGCGCAGAAACGTTCCTTCAGAATTCCATAGCGGCTAAGAATAGGCAGAGTACCGGGCTCCATCTGACCGTTAAGTTCATGCTGACAGCAGGGAACGGAAAAAATCAGCTTTGCCTTCCACTGCACAGCATTGTATAAAGCATAATCCGTAGCGGTATCGCAGGCATGAAGCGTCATAACCAGGTCTACATCAAAGGGAGTCTTATAGCCATTTATATCTCCCTTTTCAAAATGCAATCCGTCATATCCATAATTTTGAGCAGCCCGGCTGCACTTTTCTATAACGTCTGCCTTCAGGTCCAGTCCGATAATTTCCGCTCGAATCCCTCTGATTTCCGTAAGGTAATAGTAGACGATGAATGTCAGGTAGGATTTTCCACAACCGAAATCTATAACATGAATGGAATCCCCTTTCCAGTTGGCAAGTTCATCCTCCAGAATCTCAAGAAAGCGATTGATCTGGCGGAATTTATCATACATGGAACGAACCACCTTTCCCTCCCGGGTAAAGACCCCCATATCCACCAATGGTGCGATGGGTTTACCTTCCTCCAGAATATACTGCTTCTTTCTGTTATGTTCTTCTCAAACGGCTGCCGCCCTACTTTCTGCAGGCATAACGGTTTCCCGATAGGTACAGGTTCCTTTTTTGGACAACAAAATACAATGTTCTCGTTCTGGCGAAAAAGCATTGACCTGCAGATAATGATCCTGAATGGTATTCTCCAGCGCTTGAAGAAGGTCTTCCGAAGGGATGTTCTCATGAAATGCCTGTTTTTGCGTGTACCGGGTAAGCTGCCAAAAACCGGTGCGTTGTTCCAGTGTGCATTTTATATACAACTCGCTTTTTGAAACAGGTTTACTGAGAATAAAGCGCCGGACTCCGGCGGACAGAATTTTATTCAAACTGCCCCTGAGAGTATCCATGAAAATATCTCCTTCTTAATTTGTATCAGAACCATTTTACCACAAGGAGCGTTTTATGGCGAGAGAAGTTTTCCAAAAAACAAACCTGTATACTTTGTGTCTTCTCTTTCTGCGGCTGAGGTACATAATAAAAAGAGGGCCAACAACCCTCTTTTGCTGCAAAATGTTACCAGCTTTCGAATCAGATGGACGCTGTTTAAATGGTTTCTGCGACACTCCAGGCAATCTGTCCGCTCAGATATGTCTCGCTGACGGGAAATATATCTGAAGCTTACCCGCAGGCAGCTTTCAGGTTCTATGCATAACCTGAAATCAATACCCGTACTTTTTACGTTTGAGCACCAGAAACAGCGCCGAAAAAACTACCGCCATGACCTCCGCCACCACAATGGACCACCAGATCCCATCGATACCCCAGTGAAGAGGAAGCAGCAGCACCGCTGCCGCCTGAAACACAAGGGTACGCAAAAAAGAAATCAGGGCAGAAGTCAGCCCATCGTTCAGGGCGGTAAAAAAGCCGGATCCAAAGATAGCAAAGCCCATGAACAGGAAACTCAGGGCAAAAATACGGAATCCGGAAATCGCAAGAGCCATAAGCCCTTCGTCATATCCTACAAACAGCCTGGCCAGAGGTTCTGCAAGCAGCTCTCCGGAAATCACCATGACCACCCCAAAACAACCAATCATCAGCAGACTCTTTCTCAGCAGCCCCTTAAGTTCTCCCTGGTTTTTTGCCCCGTCATGATACCCGAAAACAGGTGCCGTTCCAATGGAATATCCGATAAAGGCCGCAGAAAATATCATACTTACATACATCAATACACCGTAAGCAGCTACTCCGTCCTCTCCTGCATATTTGATCAGCTGGATATTATAGAGCATGCCTACAAGATTCATGGAAATATTGCTCATAAACTCCGAAGAACCGTTAGCGCAGGCCCGGGCTATGGCTTTCCCATCAAAGGCTGTTCTGCTCAGACGCAGGATGCTGTCATTATTCCGCCCAAAATAGAGCAGCGGTACTCCGCCCCCTACTACCTGGCTCAGAGCTGTGGCAGCAGCCGCCCCGGCCAGCTTATACTCCTGGGGAAGCAGGATCACCAGCACGGCATCCAGAATCATATTCGTCATACCGGAGGATACGGTAACAGCCAACCCCAGTTGCGGTTTTTCAGCCGTAACAAAAAAAGATTGAAACAGCATTTGCAGCACATTGAATGGAAGTGCCAGAAGTATGATGCGGGCATACAGAACAGCCGCTTCCAGCATTTCTCCTTCTGCACCTAAAAGACGGGCCAGGGGACGGGTAAAGGCAATCCCAAGTACGGCCAGAATGGCACCCAGTCCAGCTGATACATATACAAACAGAGAAAAATACCGATTGGCTCTCGGCTTATCTCCTTCCCCAAGAGTTTTTGCTACAATAGCGGATCCCCCTGTACCGAACATGAAGCCTGCGGTCGCCAGGATCATCAGCAGCGGATAGATCAGATTTACCGCAGCAAACGGCGTTTTTCCCGCATAATTGGAGACAAAAAAACCATCTACCACCCCGTAGATGGAGGTGAAGATCATCATGCCGATAGACGGCAAGGTAAACCGGATCAAACGCCCATAGGTAAAATGATCCGAAAGCTGTATCTGTTGTTTCATTGCTTCCTCCCAAACCAGCTTTTTGCAAAGCCTTTTACAACCGGCGCCAGTTCTTTTATTTCCCATCCGCTGGTATTGACTATCAGTTCATAAGCATCCCGCTGCCCCCAAGAAGATCCGGAAAGGATCTCTCTGGTACGTGCCCGTGCTTTGTCGACCTGCTTTATCTTGCGCAGCAGCTCCTTATCCGAAAGTCTTTCCTCCTCAGGAGCCCGCTCCCGACAGCGGCAAAGCTTTTCTTTCTCTCCTGCGCACACGAACAGCCGAAACGGCTCCCATGCTGCCAGTATGGTATCCGCATTACGGCCTACGATCACACAGTCCTTCCCCAAAGCGGCAATATTTTCCAAAACCTTTTTCTGCTCCAGCAGCAGCTGTATCTGCGAGGATTGCATATAAGCGGCAGAACCTAAAGTACCCCGAAATGTAATAGGCAGATTCTGCCAGCCATGATCGCCGAGCTTCTTTTCTACATAATGGGGGTCCAGACCGCTTTCACAGGCTACGGCGGTAATGATCTCACTGTCGTAATAGTCGCACTCCAGCAGATCCGCCAAACGTTTTCCAAGTTCTCTGCCTCCGGAGCCGAACTCCCGGCTGCTGGTAATGATATGCATACGTTGTCTCCTTTACATTTTTTCTATCTGCTTTCGAAAATCGTTATTGTATTTTTCCATAAGGTGTAAGTACTTGAAAATCTCTTCTTCCGTCCAGTTGATAAAGGCACTGCATTCGGCCTTGCACAGCCGCGCTTCCGTTCTGCCGGCATACTCCCGCCCCTTTTCTGTAAGGCATACGTTTTTAGCTCTGCCGCCAATATGCTCCAGATACACGATGTTTTCCTGTTCCAATTTGCGAACAGCAGAATTCAGTGTCTGCTTACTGAGACTTGTCTCCTTACAAATTGCTTGAAGGGGGCATTTCCCATTCTTTTCATAAATCAGATACAGAACCACCATTACGCTGTCTGACACGCCCAGTTTCAGTGCTGCCTGATGATACAGGGCATCCAGATCTGAAGCCAGGCAATTCATGCGATACATCATGTCCCCGTAGTCGATCTCCATACGCACCTCATAGTACAATTTAAACCTTTGGGATTATAGTATGATTTCGTACTTTTGTCAACCGATTTGTTTTCTATCCATGCCCCTTGTTATGCGTTTTCTTGTTAACTCATTTATATTTGCTCGACATTCAAAGAAAACTGTTGTATAATGTCTTTGTTTCCATTATAAGGAGGGGCGATTATGAAAAAACAACACTTTCTCGTTAGACTGTTTGCCTTTGCTATGACTGTTTGTACCTTAATAATTGGTTTACCAATGCCTGTCCACGCTGAAGAAGTTGAGCTCAGTGACGAGCAGCGCAATGCTATTGCCATGTTGAATTACATCACTGTGTTGACTCAAGATATCAACGCATCCAAAAACAGCCGCTTATACATGGAAGAAGCCTATTCTTTACTGATTAACAACACTTATCCTAATGCCGTGGACAGCCGCACGCAAAGCCAGCTGACCAGTCTTTTGGATATTATGGAAAGCTACCGTATGATAGATGTGAAGCGGGAGCGCCTGCAATATATCTATGAACAAAATCAGGCACAAGCAATCCGTGCAGCAATGCCAAGCCCACTGGCTCTTATGAGTGCCATGCAGGCTTTTCGCCCGGAAAAACTGGCTGCTGCCATCGTATATATGGCCGTAGACTCCATTTCCAGCTACACAGCCTACACAAAGGAAACTGATTTGCAATATCTTAAAGATGGTTGGGCATTGGACGATGACGAAGCTGAAGTTCTGCACAGCAGCCGAAAGGGCACATTCAGTTATATGATCTCCATGGTGCGGGATAACGATCTGCCCGGAGATCTGACGCTGACGGAAAACGCAGTGGAGGAACTTATTGAGTGGAAAAACAATGATAACACCGTTGGTCGCATTCGTTTTCTTGAATCCAATCAGAATACGTATCAGTCATACGGAGGATATTGGCTGATCCTGGCTGAAAGCTACTATGCCAACGGCAACTACGCAAAGAGTCTCGATGCGCTGGCCTCTTATGAAGGGCTGGAAGCAAGAATATTCCGTAGGGACTATGAGCTGGCAAAAATTTTACCGCTTATGATCTCGGCTGCAGAAAAGATATATTCTATTCACAAGTATGAAGAGTTTGCCGCCCACTATGGACAGTCCATACTGGATAACACCGACCATGACGCCTGGGCGCTGCGGTATTTTGCCGCACAGACTTATATGGATCTGTATGGGAAAACAAGAAAAAGAAGCTATCTGCAAAAAGCTTACAGCATTACACTGGATAATGTAAATTACCTTGTAGGCGAGCAGCGAGCCATGAATGCCGCCTATCTGGCTCCTGTACAGGAAAAAACGGTTCCAAAAGGCGTCACAAAGGAGGAAAAAAAGCAGATCAGCAACTATAACAAGATGCTTAAGGAAAACCGAAAGAAAGAAATGCCCCCGGTTTACGAACCCCTGCTGCTAAACTGCGAACTGCTGTTTGCGTTGGCTGACAAGCTGAACATTTCTGAAAGCGAACAGCGAAACATAGAAGGGATTCTGCATTTGAAAGGGGAGCCCATCTTCCTGACCACTGCTCTGGACAGCCGGTACTGGTTTACCCCGGAAACACAGGAAACACCCGTAGAAATTGAATACGAAGGTCAAAACCTGAAACTGCCCGCATTTTGTCTGACAGAGAATGCGCGAATCACTGTGACCGTTAAAGAGCCGGACGCAGAAGAGCCCGCCGTTTTTACCGACTGGCAGTTGAATTCGGTGGAAAGAGTAACGGATAGCGATATCAGCACCTTCCAGGCGGCTTATACAAGTAAAGAGGCAGGCGACCATCCCTGGGTACCCGATGCGGATATAACCATTGAAATCCAGCCCCGGGAAGGGATAGACCTGACCGCCTATCTGTTTGAGTACCAGACAAAAGGCACGAAGGAGGTTTGGTACGATTACTTCAAGTTCTGGGAAGGCTACAAAAACAAATGGCACGAGTATGTTAAAGTGTGGGAAAACAGCGTGATTTTTGAACGGGTGAAGTAACATGGTGAAGAGAATTTGTGCGCTTTTATTGGCATTATTTCTTCTTCTCCCATGTGTGCAAACAACTTTTGTTTTTGCTGATACTGCTTCGACTAAAAAACCTCACGATAAGATATTTGAGGAGATAGTGTTTAGAATCGAGAATTTTAGCGATACAGTTGCTTCTGCCAAAATAAAAAAGTCTGTAGAAAATATTGAAAAGGCGGCTTACCTTTGCATTGACCTATCATATGGAAAAGCAGATAGAGATTCAGAAAAGCTGGAAACGCTAAAAAAAAGCTACGGATTGAAGTGGTCATTACTTGGTTTACCTTCCGAACTGGAACAAATCATGTTGGCAAAAATACCTGCTGATAAGCATCGAACATGCACACACAAGGGGTGGAATTATGACTATAGCAAAGATAACGGATTCAAAGACCATAGTAAAGAAGGTACTCTTCAAACTAATTGGACATACAGAAAACGCATTTTATTGGGCACTGTGAGTTTTGAGTGTGGGCTTACAGATCACCTTGTACTTCGCAATCTGTCTAACCGCCATTTTGAGCGGTGTAAGCAGTGCAAGCAGTTAGATGCTTTTTGCCACTTAATATACAACATCCATATATTATGGGATCATCAAGAAGATATTGACAACCATAAAGGGAAAGTGTCAAGTCCAAACAACTATACTAAATTTGATGTATCTGAGCAACAGATAGGAGTTGTCGATTTGATTAATGAGCTTATTTCTCTGGGCGATGACTTGTTTCTTAAATCTTCAAGTGCTTGGCGAAATGGACTAAAAATAAATTTGGTACGAATGAAGGAAAAATTTACTGGAATGAGCACCAGTTTTCCAAAGCAAAAGAAATTCAGAGAATATGCTGAATGTTTTTCTGAACTTATAGAAATACTGAAAGAAAATATTAATGATCTTCTTGTGCAAGAGTCCTTTTTTAAAAACACTTTTTACGAAACGTAATTTCATCTTTCATGGAGCAGACAGCAAGACTAGTCTGCTCCATTTCTATTCCTACCCATGCCTGACAGGTTACAATCTTAGCCGTGATACTCCCCTGTAGCAGAATCTACGGCGACAAAGGGAACCACTTTCCCTCCGATCTCCACATATACCTGATAAACGCCGCTGCCTATATCTTCATAATGATGCGGCCTAACGCTGTAATTCTCCCACAGGCTTTCTTCAAAAGAGTTTTCCATGCTTCTTCCGGTGCAAAAGAGGGACTCTCCTCCGCAGGCTGGGATGCCGCATCCGTTGCAGACGGCTCCGCAGTCGTTTGTATGGCCTCGCCTCCGTTTTCTTTGCTGCAGCCCGTTATCAGCACAAGCAGCAGCACCAGCAGTATAGTATTTCGCTTGACATTTTTCATTTTATATCTCCTTGGAAAAATCTTATTGTGCAAGTATCCATGTGGTTTTCGCTTTTTTCATAAGCTTCACAGTTCCTACAGCAACGCTTCCCAGCGAACATTATCCCAACCGGTCGTATCAAAACAGCGTTGAACGGCAGCGGACATCCATTGCAGTTTTTGGCGTATGCAGGGAGACTGGATCAACAGCCGGGCTTCATCTTCATGGGTCATGAAATATTCCATGATGCGTGCCCGATCTTCCTTTGCATTGGACTGGGCATACCCATCCACAAAATATGTTTCCTCCGGACCTCCGGAATACAGCGTCCACTGCCGCCGGTCATTTTCATTCCACAAAAACGTTTCGTAATAGGTGAAGGATTCCGGGTTCAGGGCCGCCCAGGCTTCCGGATCAAATGCACTGTAGTCCGCCGATAAAATATGATTTTCCGTTGCATGCCAGATCTCATGGCAGAGCAGCCCGTCCATTCCCTCAGCGCTTCGTATATCCAGCGCTATATTTTGCCAGTCCCGGCTTTCAAACGTACAGCCGATCGTTCCAAATCCGCTGCGAATTTCGCTTACCAGCAAAAAGCGCAGTCCTCCTTCCCCCATGCTGTTTTTAAGGCAGCACCGCACAATTGAGAGAGAAATAGCCGTAAGCAAAAAAGAGCCTGCCGAAGCAAGCCCATCCAGTTTTGGCGAAG
>UQYI01000027.1 GCA_900545265.1 uncultured Eubacteriales bacterium | reverse complement strand
TTGCATGTGTTAGGCACGCCGCCAGCGTTCGTCCTGAGCCAGGATCAAACTCTTGAGTTTAATCTATTTCAGCAGGTCTCCCTGCCGACTGGTTCTTCTTTTTACGCTTGGTCGTCTCAATTAAATTGCGTTTCTTGTTGTCCAATTTTACTTGAATCAACTGGCTTGTTTGTTGTTGCACTATATAGTTTTCAAGGTGCCCTGCTGTCTCTCTCCGGCCCAGCCTCGCGGCCCGTCCCTCGCGACAGCTTCCTCAGTATACCCGCTCTCCTCCGCTTTGTCAACACCTTTTTTTGATTTTTTTCAAAAAAACTTTTTTGATGTTTTTGCAGAGGGATGAAGGTCTCCCGCGAACTTGCAGTATGCTAACACATCCGATTGACAAAAGCAAGTCTTTTTAGTAAAATATTTTTCATGGCATTTTTCTACATATTAAGGAGGAAAGTATGCGTAATCTCGCAAGTACGGAGCTGCGTCAGCTCTACCTTGATTTCTTTAAGTCCAAAGGACATGCGGTAATCCCCAGCGCTTCTCTGATCCCTGAGAATGACCCCACTGTTTTGTTTACCACTGCGGGCATGCATCCCCTCGTTCCTTATCTTATGGGGCAGAAGCATCCGGCCGGTACCCGCCTTACCGATGTCCAGAAGTGTGTGCGTACCGGGGATATTGACGAAGTAGGCGACACTTCCCACTGTACCTTCTTTGAGATGCTGGGTAACTGGTCTTTGGGCGACTATTTTAAGAAGGAATCCATCGCTTACAGCTGGGAATTTCTTACGGACGAAAAGTGGCTGGGTATCCCCAAAGAAAAGCTCTTCTTTACCTGCTTTGAAGGAGACGCCGACTGTCCTCGCGACACCGTATCTCACGACCGCTGGGTAGAGATGGGCGCAGATCTCTCTCATATCGTATATCTGCCCAAAAAGCACAACTGGTGGGGACCTGCCGGACTTACCGGTCCCTGCGGCCCGGATACGGAGATTTTCTACGATACCGGCGCAGAACCCTGCGGCCCCGACTGTCATGCCGGCTGCGACTGCCACAAGTATCTGGAGATCTGGAACAATGTATTTATGGAATACAACAAGGTGGCGGAGGGCAAGTTTGAGCCTCTGACTCAGAAAAATGTAGATACGGGCATGGGCCTTGACCGGACTATCGCCACGCTGCAGGGGGTAGAGAGCGTTTTTGATACGGATGCTTTTGCCGGGATCATTGCCATTATCGCCAAGCTTTCTCACAAGAATTATAAGGACAGTCCTGAAACGATCAAAGCCTTCCGAATCATTGCCGATCATATCCGCTGCTCCACCTTTATTCTGGGCGATCAGCGGGGCGTGACTCCTTCCAACGTAGATCAGGGCTATATCCTGCGCCGTCTTATCCGCCGCAGTATCCGTTACGCCATGCAGCTGAACATTCCCCGGTATGGTCTGTGTGAGATCGCTTCCGCCGTCATTGATCAGTACGGCAAATTTTATCCCGAACTGGAGGAGAACCGCGAAAAGGTGCTCACCGAACTCCGCCGGGAAGAAAACCGCTTTGCCGACACGCTCAAGAAGGGCATTAAGGAATTCAACAAGGTGGCCAAAAACCTGCAGGGCGACCTTATAGACGGTGTAGAGGCCTTCCATCTGTACGATACCTATGGGTTCCCCATTGAGTTTACCCAGGAACTTGCTCAGGAACAGAGTCTGAAGGTAGATATTGAAGGCTTCAAAGCCGCATTTGCCGAGCACCAGAAGAAATCTCAGGTCGGCTCCGCTCAACGTTTTGAATGCGGCCTGGCTGACCATCAGGAAGCCACCACTGCCCTGCATTCCGCTACCCATTTGCTCCATGCTGCACTGCGTCAGGTGCTTCACGATGATTCCGTCCAGCAGAAAGGCAGCAACATCACGGCAGAGCGCCTGCGTTTCGACTTCAGCTTCCCCCGCAAGCTGACCCCCGAAGAGATCAAAGCAGTGGAAGATCTGGTAAACAAAGAGATAGAAGCCAAGCTTCCCATCACCTGCGAAGAGATGACCGTAGCTGAAGCAAAAGCCCAGGGTGCTATCGGTCTGTTTGATAACAAATACGGTGAAAAGGTCAAGGTCTACTCCATGGGAGATTTCTCCAAAGAGATCTGCGGCGGCCCCCACGCTCAGAATACCGGGGATCTGGGGCACTTTGTCATCAAAAAAGAAGAAGCTTCTTCTTCCGGTGTCCGCCGGATCAAGGCTGTGCTGGTGAAGGATTGAGCTGTCCATGACGGACTGGCTGACTTACGAATGGACCTATAAAGAACAGAGAGCAACGTTCCGGGTGGATATGCAGTACTGGAACCTGCTCCCTGTTCTTTCCTATACGCAGCTGATCGCTGTATCCGTTTCTCCTCTGTCTCCTCAGGCAAAGAAGTTCAGCGCCCGGGAGCAGTATCTGTTCAATCTCTTTCGAAAAAAACTGGTAAATAAACTTTCCGGTCCAACCATTTTCGTAGGCAGTGTGTTTACGGATTCCCTGCGCTGTATGTATTTTTATACATCCGAAACGGCTATTATTCAGGAGTTTTCGGCCCTGTGTCTGGAACAGAAAGGATTGGCGGCGACTTGCGGCCATGCCTGGGAAGAACGCTTTGCCACCTATTACCGTTTTCTGTACCCTGATGACCGGCGCCTGCAATCTGTAGAGAATGCCGCTTTTCTGGAGAGTCTCCACCGTAAGGGGGACGAACCCGGTTTTGTCCGGCGAATGTCCCTGACCATGGCCTTTATGAATCCGGAGGATCGCAGTGCTTTTTTACATGGTGCTCTGCGCTGCGGATTGACCCCGGGACAAAGCTTTCTTGGCAAAAGCACCACACATCCGGATTGCTGCCTGGTATACGGCTATGCCACGCTGGAACTTCCTTCTCTGAATCGACTTACGGCCCGCGCCATCGAGGCAGCCGCTCCTCTGGACGGTCTGCTGGACAAAGTGCAGCTGGCGGACTCTTAGCCCATGGAATTGATTGTATGCGGACCTGAGGACCTGGATGTCCTCACTTCTTTATATGCACAGGCTGTGAAATACCTGGAATCCCATGTCAACTATCCTAAATGGCATTCTGATTACCCCTGCCGAGACAGCATCCGATCCTGCATACAGGCTGGAACTCAGTTCATATGCACAGAAAATGGGTGTCCGGTGGGCGCCGTAGTACTCAACGAAGAACCGGGCGGTCGGTATGAAGCCGTTTCCTGGGCAAGTTCCCTGCGGCAAGGAGAATATCTTGTGCTCCATACGCTTGCTGTATCACCTGCCTGCTATGGACAAGGTATCGGCAGCAAAATGGTAGCACTATGCATCCAATATGCCCGCAAAAATGGATACAAGGCTATCCGTCTGGATGTGGTACCCGGCAATGTTCCCGCCATCCGCCTGTATGAGAAAATGGGGTTTACTTATGCCGGTACGGCAGATCTGCTCCGGGGTATCGAAGATATCCCGCTGTTCGATTTGTATGAGATGAATCTGTAATGATTCTCTCACGCTGCCCTCGGGCTTTTTACTAAAGCAGCGTGCTTGAAGTCACGCTGTTTTCAATTTGCGCAGTTCCCTCAATGGCCGCCGAAAGATAAACAGATACATCCGATTACAAAAACATTTTTCAGCATTGTAAAGACTCTCCACGTTGATTGAATGCACGCTGTTTCAATCGCAATGTCTCTCGTCAGCAATTCTCGTGGATGGGATACCCCTGTTGTCATTTGGTTGAAATGCTTTGATACCCACATATTCCACTATGATGTACGCTTCATTGCCGTCAACGATGGCACGAACGGCCAGCGAGAGAATGGAGAAAACTTTTCTGCGCTTCGCAGCTTGTTCAATAAAAAGAGATCGTCTTGTCTTTACTTAATGACATATTATTTGGGCCTCATATACTTATTCAAAGAAGCGTACACAGCCACGCCGCCACGGCACCGGCGGGGATGTAGAGTACAAAATGCCGGATGTGTGTCCGCTTGTTATATTCAGGATGCCGAAGTCCAGATATTCCGGTCCGCTGAGGATCATGTGGTCGATTTGAACCTGTGGAGATGATTTCAGCAGGATCGCCGGGCCACAGCCAAGAGACTCGGCAAACAGAACGTTCAGATGTCCACCGCAGTTTTCTCTGATATAGACTTCCAGCTTATGAGCCTGCTCCTGTGCTGTGGTGTAGGTGATCTCTCCCGTTCCGTCAAAGCCATCGAAGCTGACGGCATACACGCAATACGTATTTTCCAGCAATGGAATCACGTCCTCAAACTGCCGCCAGCACATGAGATTTCCATGCAGCAGCATGATTTTCTTACCCTTTTAAACGCCAAATTGTTTGATCTCCATGTTGATACTCCTTAGTTCCAAGCAGCATTATGCTGTTTGCGGCAGCAAAACCAGACAATGCTTTTCATACTGCCCATATTCACATCCGCATACATCCTCTCCAACCGCACTTTCAGGCTGGAGACCGTCTCATAGGGCGGCGTAAAGAAACCCGCTTTTTCGTAAGCGTGCCGGATGAACCAGTCGGTTCGCTTATGCTCTCCCTTTACATAAAAGCAGCCGCAGAATGTCCCGCCGGGCTTCAGTACCCGAAAAACTTCCCGATAAGCGGCCTCCTTGTTAGGAAATGCATAAAAGCCGTTCAGCGACAAAACAACGTCAAACGTGCCGTCCTCATGCGGGAGCGCGCCCACGTCTCCCTGTTGGAAGGTTACATTCTTTAGATGCAGACGTTTTGCCTTTTCCTGTGCCTGCCCCATCATATCCGCTGAGTAATCAAGGCAGGTGATGTCCGCCTCCGGCAAGGTCTGATAAACCGGCATGGTCAGAATACCCGTTCCCACTGGTACATCCAGTAGTCTTCCGGAGAAATGCTCCGGAATACCGGACAACGCCTTTTCCCGATAAGCGTCACATTCCGTCTTGTCCATATCCCACACCAGGCCGCACACCGCTTTCCCGCTCAGCGTGGTACAGGTGATCATGCCGTCATAAAAGCTGTTGCTGCCTGTCAGCCGGTAAGCACTGCGAATGGCTTCTTTTCGTTCCACTTTTATTCCCCTCTGATTTTTCGGTTAGATATAACTAACCCCATATCATATGAGAAGCCGCATTTCTGCGGCTGTTCCAATTATGAATAAGATTCGACTCTTTCGTCCGTATAGTAGCAAACCCTGTTTCCTGTGTCAAGATGTCAGAGCATCTATCTCGTGCCCATCACGCACTTAACTTATAAAAACAATTATCCTGATCGACCACCGCAGCAACAATACCCGCCTCGACAAACTGCTGCAAAAAGAATTCCGTGCGATCCAGACTGCCACTCACCAGGACTTGCTTTCCATCTGCTATGTTTTACAGCTACTGCATCTCGTCATGCACAGCGTAAGCGAGCACTGTATGAAGAACAAGGTTCCCGGCTATTTCTATTCAATCTATATATTCCTCCGGCCTCATGGGGCTTTTATCCATCGTCGTATCTGCACCGTCTGCTTCTGCCTGTGCGCCTATGGGAGCATCATCTCCTTCAAACCGGCCAAAAAAGTATGCCTCCTTTAGTGCCTCCGGGCTCAAGGGTCTGCCCCCGGCCGGACTGATGCAGGCCGTACACACATTAAAGCACTGAGGGCACACGCATCCGCTTTCTACCCCGCGTTCCCGCTGGACCATATAAGTACCGCAAATCTTGCAGCTGCAACGCATTTTATTGCCTCCCGGATCTGTCTCCAATGGATCTATTTTGTAAATTCAGTATACTACACTCTTCCACCCTGCGCAATTCCCCTATATAATGAAGGCATGAAACGCAAGATCTTTTTGCTTCTGATAGGGAGCATTCTTTGTACAGGGGCTTTAGCCGTCTACGGCCGCTCCTTGGAACTTCTGGATAAGGGCAGCAAAGGAGAGGACGTAGTGCGTCTGCAAACCCGCCTGATGGATCTGGGTTACAACACCTACAAATCCACTGGCAGTTATCAAAGTCTTACCCAGCGGTTCGTCCAAAGCTATCAGGCCGCCGCCGGACAAAGTCCCACAGGCCGTATGGAGCCGGAAGCACTGACGGCTCTGTATAGCACAAATGCTCCAATCAAGCCGTTTGAAGCCACTATTCCACTGACCTTTACGGCTCAGAGCAGCTATTTTTCAGTCACAGGGGAAGCCCTTCCCTGGGATACGGTAAAAAGCCGGCTTCAAAGCGGGGAAAGTTTGACGGTCACCAACTGCGCCACCGGCGCCACCTGTACGCTTCTGTACGAAGAAGGCAGCGGCCACGCACACCTGACCCCCTCGGGAGCTGCCGATGCCGCCGCCATGACCGCCTGGCTGGGCAGCCAGAACAGTTTTTATAAGATCGCCGTCACCGCTCTGATAGACGGACAGCCCATAGCCGCCTCCTTACAATGGGACGGAAGCAGCCGGGCCTGCCTGTACTTTTCCGGCAGCAGCTCCCATGTGCTGGGGCTTTCCGATGCCGAGCATGACAGTCTGGTAAAAAAGGCCGCCGGCCAGTAAGCTTTACTTTTCAGGCCGCCCGCAAAGAATATGCAGGTGGATGGTGATGTGCTCCAGTGCCTGTATATCCAAGCGGCTTCTGTCTACATGATGCATCAGCGGCGTCATGCGGATAAAGTCCTCCCGGATCTCCTCCGGCAACGGGAAACATGCCACCACCTCCCTCTGTTCCAGCAGCTTGAATCGGCTTTCAAACCGTTCCATGACCGCCCTGTTGCTGTAGGTATCCTTTTGCAGCTGCTCTCTGGCCAGCCCACGCAATTCCTGCAAATAGTGCTCCCCGGGGATAACCTTGATAAGGATGCCCTTTGGCTCCAGTACCCGGGTAAACTCCGGATATTCTGCCGGAGAAAGGATGTTCAACAGGCAGTTGACCGTACCGTCTTTTATGGGCAGCCGGGTCAGATCCCCTGTCAGCCAGCCATAGTCATTGCCACCTTTGGCCGCCAAACGTATCCCCGCCCGGGAAAGATCTATTCCCAAAGCAGGGCGCCGTTGGGGGCACAGCCGCTTCAGGAAGGTTCCCTCTCCGCAGCCTGCATCCAGCACCGGGCCGGAAGGCGCATATTTCTCCATAAGTGCTCGGGTCTGTTCCAGCATCGGATCATAAAAGGGGCCGTTAAGCACCCGCTGCCGGGCTTCAAACAGAGTGACATCATACATGCCGCCCTGTTTTCCCGGAACAAAATCGGCATAGCCCCGGCTGCTTAAAGAAAAGGCGTGGCCGGTTTCACAGGCAAGGGCTGTCCCCGCTTCATGAAGGGAACCACCGCAAAGAGGACAGCGCAGCATGGGTGCCGTCTGGATCAATGTCTGCATACGCAGATGTGACATATGTTTCTCCATTGTTTGTTTTTCTTTTATTATACTGCGGAAATGCTTCCGGGAAAAGAGGCTTTCCGTCTCCGGGAGGCTGTGAATGCAAATTCCTGATTATGTGGCAAAAACGCTGCTTACTTTGGAAACCGCCGGTTATGAGGCCCGATTGGTCGGCGGCTGTGTGCGGGACGCACTGCTGGGCTTTGTCCCGCAGGACTACGATATCTGTACAAACGCCCTGCCGGAACAGATAAAAAGCTGCTTTCCCGGCATACATCTGGTGCTTTCCGGAGAAAAGCACGGCACCGTGGGCGTGCTTCTTTCCGGCCATGAGGTAGAGATCACCACTTACCGGGGGGAGAGCGCCTATATGGATCACCGCCACCCTGAAAAGGTGGTGTTTCTGCCTTCCCTTACAGGAGATCTGAGCCGTCGGGACTTTACTGTAAACGCCATGGCCATGGATATCCGGGGAACGCTCTTTGATCCCTTCGATGGAGAAAGAGATCTGCACCACAATATTTTGCACACCGTAGGGGATCCTACAGCCCGTTTTGAAGAGGACGCTCTGCGCATTTTGCGTGGCCTGCGCTTTGCGTCCCGGCTGGGCTTTTCCATCGACCCGCCTACCGCCCGGGCTATGCTGGCATGCCGGGAGCTGCTGCAGAACATCAGTGGAGAACGGATTCTTTCTGAACTTCGCGGCCTGCTTTTAGGCCCGCAGGCTGGGTCGGTATTGGAGGCCTATGGTTCCGTGCTGACTGGTGCCATTCCGGAAATAGCCCCCAGTTTGGGCTTTCCTCACGGAAACCGTCACCATATCTACGATGTATGGACCCATACCTGCCGCGCCATTGCCTTTAGCCCGGTCGATTTTACCGTGCGCATGGCTCTATTGCTGCACGATCTTGGAAAGCCTCAAGCCCTGTATGTGCAGGAAGGCCGCCGCCGTTTTACGGGACACCCTCTTATCAGCCGCCGTCTGGCTGAAGGGATCCTTGCCCGTCTCCATCCTCCCGCCGTTCTGCGGGAGCAGGTACTTTTTCTAGTAGAACATCATGACGACGTCCCTCCCCGGACCCCGGAGGCTCTGGGGCGCTTTCTCCTTGCGCATGGCGAGAAAATGCTGCTTCTGCTTTATGCAGTTATGGAGGGAGATGCCCTGGCACATTCCGACTACGGCAAAGCCTCCAAACTGCAGGTGCTGGAACCTTCCCGCGCTCTGTACGCTGCCTGCCGGGAACGAGGCGCCACCATGGATTTGGGGGAACTGGCCATAAGCGGGCGGGAGATCCTCGCCGCCGGAGTAACCCCCGGCCCCCGGGTAAAGCTCTGTCTGGAGCATCTCTTTTTCCGACAGCTGTCCGGAGAACTGCCCAATACCCCTGCTGCCCTGAAAGAGGCCTTGATATCGACCCTTGCAGACGGTATGCTATAAGCATATAGTACATAAGGAGACGAGGGAATGCGCAACTAACTGTCCTAAGGAATTTGTCCCCCAGGCCCCCTGCCCGTCAGGAGGCTGTGGTTTGACGTTCCCCGGACAGGTGCATAGGTGCGGGATCCCTCTTTTTTGATGGGATTCTTTGCCTGTTCCTCTGCGGGGAACAGGCTGTTTTGTTCTATGGAGGATCCTATGCTGGAACTTAAACACGTGCACATTTTGCAAGATAAAGACCTTAAGGTGCTTTTGGAAGATCTCTGCCTGACGGTAAATCCCGGAGAAAAGGCCGCCATCATTGGGGAAGAAGGCAACGGAAAAAGCACCCTGCTCAAATGGATCTACGATCCCTCTCTGGTGGAGGGCTATGCCGAAGTCACCGGGGAACGTCGCCTTAAAGGCCGGGCAGGTTATCTGCCTCAGGAGCTCCCTGAAACGGACCGAAACAAAAGCGTATACGCCTATATGCAGGAAAGCTGCAGCATTGACACCCTTTCCCCAAAAGAACTGATTCGAACTGCCCGGCTTCTGGGGCTGGATACCGCTTTGTTTTACAGCGACCAGTTCATGGGCACCCTTTCCGGTGGAGAACGGGTAAAGCTGCAGTTGGGAACCCTGCTGCTTCAGGATTGCGATATTCTTCTGTTGGATGAACCGGGAAACGATCTGGATCTACCTACCCTTGACTGGCTGGAAAGCTTTTTGCTCCAGGCGAAAAAGACCGTGCTTTATATCTCTCACGATGAAACACTTTTGCGCCGTACTGCCCAATGCATTGTCCATTTGGAGCAGGTGCGCCGCAAGACCATTCCCCGCTGTACTGTGGCAAAGATGCCATATGATACCTATATGGAGCGCCGCAGCGGACAAATGGAACAGCAGCGCCGTGAAGCCCGGTTTGAACGGGCCGCTTTCGAAAAGAAAAAAGAGCGGTACCTGTCCATTTCCAACGCTGTGGAGCATGCTCAGGATACCATCAGCCGGGGAGATCCTTCCGGCGGCCGGCTGCTGAAAAAGAAGATGCATGCGGTCAGATCCCTGGGGCGGCGTCTGGATAAAGAGGAAGAGTCTCTCACCCAGCTGCCCGAGGCGGAATGGGCCATCCTGCCCAAGTGGGAACCGGGAATGGATTTTCCAGCCGGAAAGGTCGCTCTGGACTTTTTTCTTCCGGAGCTGCAGGCAGGAGACATCCTGCTGGCCCAAAATATCCGCCTGAAGATGACCGGCCCGGAGCATGTGGCGCTTGTAGGGCCCAATGGCTGCGGGAAAAGCACACTGCTCCATCAAATATGGGACTTCCTTCGGCAGCGAAAGGATATCCGTCCCTTCTATATGCCCCAGAATTACGGTGAGCTTCTGCATCTGCAGGAGCGGCCTCAGGACTTTCTCTGCCCCGACGGGGATAAAGAAGCGGTGACCCGGGCCCGCACCTATCTGGGCAGCATGAAGTATACCACCGAAGAAATGGAGCACCCGGTAAGCCAGCTTTCCGGCGGTCAGAAAGCCAAGCTCCTTCTGTTAAAAATGATATTGGAAAGGGCCAACATGTTGGTATTGGATGAACCCACCCGGAACTTCTCTCCCCTGTCGGCTCCGGCGGTGCGTACCCTGTTGAGAGATTTCCCCGGCTGTATTCTCAGCGTCTCCCATGACCGCCTGTATTTGCAGGAATCCGTGGATACCGTTTACCGGCTGACGAAAGACGGTCTTATACCCGCAGAAAACGCCATCGTCTAAACGGTCGGAATACGGTTCCGCATAAAAAGCAGAGCTGTGGCTCTGCTTTTTTGTGTCTTTTACGGTTTATAGTTTTCGGATTCCTCTTCCATAGATAGAAAAATATCTGCATCCGGTACCAATGGCATGGAAAAGTATGCAGACAGTTCCGCCAGATAGTCCCTGTACTCGTCTTCATCCGCCGCTGCAAGCAAAGCGGACAACGCACGGCCTTCCGGATCCTCAACCTTAAAGGCTGCCGGAAAGGCAGCAATGTTTTTTTCTTCGATGGAAAAATCATCAAAGAGCGAGCAGCCGCATTGGGCTTTTGGCTCTCCTTTTTCCCACAACCGCAGTCTGAATATGTCTTCGTCCATACAGTAAAACTCCAGCACGGGCACTTCCACAGCTTTTGATAATGCCACCCCGCAGCTTTCCAGCAGATCCGGATTTTCCCATTCCGCATTATACAGGCTAAGGCGTTCCTGCTGATAGAGGGGATATGTGGAAGCAGGGAGGCACTTTAACGCTTCCTCCTGAATCTTATCTGTAGGAAGGTGCAGCGTTCCGATAGTAATGGCCATAATATTTCTCCCTTTTTATGCTTTTAGATCCTCACAATGGTATAATTGCCCTGAGCAGCATAAGGGGCACAGCGGGCAAAACGATCTTCCAGTTCCCGGCGAATATCAATAGGGTGCCGTTGATCCCTGTCCCACAGGGTATCGCAGCAATCCGGAACCAGCTTCAGCTTTCGTCAATTTGTGACAGTGTCTCTGTATAGTCTTTTTGGATTTTTACTTCCAGCTCTTCCCTAGGTTTTCGGATCATATTCCAAAACGGATCGGCCAGGTCCTCTTCCGTCAGCATCTTCTTAGCCTGCTCAAAGCCGGGCAGTACGTCGGGGCGGGATTTGAATCCACGCATTGCGCTGAATACAGTAAATGCACGCTCTAATTCATCCTGTATGTGAAAATAGAAATAGCTGTTACATTCACGATAAGGGCAAGGGATCTGATAATTCTCTACAGTTGGCGCTGCGTGAATATCGATTTTTCCGCAGGGATAGTTTCTTTGACAAATAAACCATAGCCAATGAAGTTCAACAAAGGCATCCCGGATACTGTGAATACGGCTGAATACCGGCTCCACCACCGTGCTGAAAATGCGTTCCATCTCATTTAGATGGGGATCATGGACCGGATACCAGCCAAAAACATGGTCCGGATCCCGCATTTTCATGCCTTCATAAATACGAAGTGCATCCAGATCCAGAATGCTGGTCCCTTCGCTTGCATAATAACGTAGAAAAAAGGGCGTCAGTGTTGGCTGAATCTCCATATAAAGCGTAAGCATTCCAAACCGTTCGGGAATCAATCAGGCCAAAGGACAGAAGCATTTCGTCTTTAACAAGTTTAAACCATCGGTGATACCTGAAAGTTGTAAACTCCATGGCCTGCATCCGTTCTCCAAAGTGTTCTATGGCATATCGATCCCCCATCGTCTTTTCAAACCCGGGAATATCTTTCATTGGATTTTCCCCCTTCGAACTTCCTGCACCTTCACGTTCACAAATGCCGTGGGCTACGATACGCAGAACATTTTTCTGCCGGAAAACGCAAAAATGCTATACGGTGTTTTATGCTGTATGCAGTATATCAAATATGCGCGCATATTTCCATTTCTTTCATAAGGGTTTACAGCATGAAAAAAGCCCGTAAGATAAACCTTATGGGCAGTTCTGCCCGTGTGTACATCAAAACCTCGTTTTGGGAACAAATTTCATGTGTATTTCGGACGAAAAGCATTTTTGGGGCTCGTATATCCACTTGCAAAATAATGCTCTCATTAAATCACCCTTGCGAATCGTCATTTATCGAGTCAATTTCATTTTGATTTCTGCTGCATTGATTCTTGAACTTATCCATTCTTCTCCCGTAGAAACGAATCCACATTTTTCATAAAATCGTGTTGCACGCTTATTGGCTTTCAAAACCCATAGACACACTTCTGGATAAGCAGACAACTCCTTCAAACCTGCTTGCATCAGTTTTAACCCTACGCCTGTTCCATAGTACTCCGACAGAATATATAAAGCAAATATTTCCCCCACACAAGGAGCTTCTTCCCCGCGGTCTCCATATCCGACAAAGCCAATTACGGTATTTCCGTCTTTTGCAACGATCAGATTATCCTGCCAATTGAAAGCAATACTTTCACATTTCTCATATGTTAAATTGTCGAGGTATTCTTGACCGATGAGCCCAGGATAAGACTCATGCCAGGCTTTCCAGTGAACAAATGCTTTTCCTCTGATTTCCTCATCTGTTTCCATTCTTTTTATGATTATATTCATACGATTTCTCCGTAAGTTCCGATTCGTTTCTGTTTTCATGCTAATATGCTGTCTGGATTTTTCAATAAGCCGTACCGTTATAAAAATAACGGGCTATAAGAGAAGACTTACAGCCCGTTGCACTTGGTACCCCCTCAGGGATTCGAACCCTGGACACCCTGATTAAGAGTCAGGTGCTCTAGCCAGCTGAGCTAAGGAGGCATAAAATGCTTTTTCATTGTACTCATCCATTCAAAATTTGTCAAGTCCGCTTTTTGAAAAGAACTGCGCTTATACAAAAAGCCCCCTTACGGGGGCTCTGGCGGCAAAGGCTTCCTCAGGAGATCATATCCCCCTGATGGGCAATGAGGGTAGCGTCATACACGCCCTCCACCCGCAGGAACTTATCTACAAATCCGGTCTCGCTCTGGCGAATGCGCAGCTCCACGGTCATCTCAATGCCGTCCCGCTGCACGGTTTTGGACTTGATGCGTCCCTGGGGCAGCTGGGCCACCATCTGCTTGATCTGGCGGCTGGCGCTCTCGTCATAGTGGAGGATCAGCAGATAAGGCGCAGAAGAACGACCCTTGACCATGGTCAGGATCACCATGAGCAGGCCCACAAAAATTGCGCCTACCACGCCTTCGATAAAGTAACCTGCCCCCAGTGCGATCCCCTCTGCAATGGCCCAGAACATAAATACCGTATCGATGGGGTCTTTGATGGCTGTGCGGAAACGGACGATGGACAATGCGCCTACCATACCCAAAGACAGCTTCACGTTGTTGGACATAAACATGATGACCATGGCGCTGACCATGCTGAGCATTACCAGGCTCAGGTTAAAGGTCCGGGAATAGATGACACCGGAAAAGGTTACCCGATAGATGAAGAATACATACAGGCCCACCAAAAAGGCCGCTACCACCGTGAAAATAGTCAGCCAGGGCTGATAGTTCTGAAGCTGGAACATGTAGCTGAAGGTTTCGGACATTTTTTCTCTCCTTTATTTTTTCGTGAATCAGAAATCGAACTGACGGCACACCAGATATTTACTGGCGGCCACATGACTGGCGGCACCTACCTGAATCAGATCCCGCACATATCCCGGCAGGTATTTGTTGAACTTCACCTCCAGAATGCAGCAGTCTCCATATTCTGTGGCTGGGTAGGTGGGTACATGCGGGTTAAAAAGCTCGGTGCAACGCATACTGGTGCGCACATTCCGGTCAAAGGTAATACGCACATCCTCCAACGGGAACACAAAGGGCTCCCGCTCATAATCCACCAGCACTCTGGGCCGCAGGTATTCCGTCCGGATAGCGGCATACAGTTCCCGGGCGAAGGGCTCTTTCCTGTGCAGCAGGAATTCCGTTTCCCCGTTCAAAACCGCATCGCACTGGGCTCTGGTCAGCCCCAGACTGTCTTTCTTTATAAACTGGCTGTTCTTGTGCTTGCGCTCGAACTTGATGGTCTTATCCGAGAAGTTGTAGATGCGGATCCGATATTTATCCCGGAATTCCACGCCGCTTACCTTCTCTTCCACCGCCCGCTCATAGGGAGTGTCAAAATACAGGCTTCGGATCAGATATTTTCCGCCGTTTCTGGCCGCATAAGGATCCTGCGAAAGTGTCAGCCGCAGGCGGGTGGCAAGAAACTCCGCTTCGCCGGGACTCATTAGAAATTTCAGTTCATGGCGATATCCCATAGGCGCTCCTTTCCTCCTTATTCTGCCCGGCCGAAAAGCTCTATCATCTTTTCGTCCGTCAGGCGGTAGTTGGTGTATTTGTTGATGTATTCCTTGCAGTATTTCAAGAAATACGGCGGGTAGTTCTTTGCATAACTCTTCAGTTTGTTGATATGCGTCCGCCAGTTCTTCAGTGTCTGCTTCCAGCGAGGGAAATCCCACTGCATCTCGGCATCAATATTATCCGCCAGTTCGTCTATCTTGGCATTAAGCTTCTCCGTGGAGTATACATCATTGAACATGATGGCGCAATACTTCAGGAATATTTCCACAAACTCGTTGTTCTGCAGCAAGCTGCGGGAAAGCACCGTAGAGAAACCTGCATTGGCGCCATGTCCTTTTTCCTTAAAGTACCGGTAAAAGAAGTCTCGTCGGTAACCGCTGGTCACTTCCACCGCCTTGTCATCGTTGGGGTTCATGGCCCAGTCAAAATCATAGGGCAGCCACCGCCAGCGGTTATCCTTTTCCGAAGACCGCCAGAACTTGATGTTCCCCGTATCCGTATTGCCCACAATGATCTCCAGGGCAATATACATGGCGTAATTCTCCACATCTACCTGGGAACACACATAGTCATAGGCGCTCTTATCGGAAAGGTCGCAGTTATGATCCTTGCAATACTGGATCAAAGCCTTATAATCATTCTCAGCCTTTTTTTCATCGCTGCCGGAAACAAATGTGCCGTTGCCCCGCAGGATATCGATGGAGTTTACATCCTTTATGGAATAATGCTGGGCCAGGTAGTTCCGGCTGACCTTTTCCCGCAGGTTATAGACGCCCCAGTACTGTCCGTTTATGTATACCAGCGTCTGTACATAAGCCTGTACGGCCATGTCCAAATTTGCATCATTCGCCAATCCCAGGATCAGCACATCCCGGATGCGGGATCTGTTCCAGTCCTTGGCCGAAGCCCGCAGCACCAGAGATTTATACTCCGTAAAAGGCCGGTCAGCAAAAAACGGATACTGAATCCGGCTGCTTCCATAGCCCTTCCGGGCGATAAGGGCAATGCCCTTCATGGAATCATACCGGGAAAAGGAACCAAAGATGCGGATCATGAGATTCTGCTCATATTCCACCTGGCCGCCCCCGGGGCTGGTATAGGTCATGTAAGCTTCCCGCTCCCATTCCCGACCCCGCTGGTTGAAGTTGGCGCCCATATAATGGGTCTTTTCATACCAGTCGTTGGCATCTTGTGTGCCTTTATAATGGCTGCCGATCACATAGATGCCGGAATCCACATTGAACAGATTATCCGGGTCCGTTACCAGAAATACCACGTTCAGGTTGGTATCATGGGCCTCCTGTGTGGGCGTATCCCCAATAATCACATAGGTGGCAGAGACGGCCTCGCTCTTATAGGCGCTGCCGTCGTTGGCGAAACTCCTGGCCCGCAGCACAGAGTTTTCGCTGATCTGCAGACTCTGCCCTGACTGATACCGGGGAGAATTCTCCGTCGGCGTGGTGCAATCGGTGGTATAGGTCACATAGCACCCGGCGGGCACCGAGACGGTGACTGCCTGCGCCCCATGATACAGCCCGCTGCCCAGCGAAAACACCGGCTCTTCGCAATAGGTCTTGGCCTTGGTAACGCCGGTGTTGGCCGCTCCTTCTGTAGGCGTTTCAGAAAAACCCCATTCCCCATCGCTGCCCCGGGCATAACTCACACAGGCTCTTGCCGCAGGCACCGTGACCCGGTCAGCCAGGTTTTTATCCCGGTCATACAGATACAGAGTTTCCCCCTCCCCGGCTATGGAAAAGTTCAGGGTCAGGGCTTTCATTTCAGAGGTAACGGAGTCTGCGTCCAGCCCCTCCCTGGGAAGGCTGTCCTTCATATTCAGGATGAGATATCCTTTCCCGGCGATACTCGTTCCATCGGGAAAAACCCATTTATCCGGCTTGTTGGCACTGTCAGAAAGGGACCAGCCGGTCAGGTTTACCGGCTCGTCAGAGGCGTTGTACAGTTCCACCCACTTTCCCAGATCCTCGTCCCAGGGAGTGGTCCCCTTCATCACCCAGCGATAGCCGCTGGAGAGGATCTCGTTGAGAGAGATATCGTGTACGCCGATTTCCGGGTTTCTCTGGCTGTCAAAGGCATTAAAGCCTGCCACTGTGTTGGGATACCCGGGAGTGGGCTTATCCGTTACGCCGAAGGAAGAGCTTGAGTCAAATTCCCCCAGATCGTTATAGGCCCGGGCAAAGGCACAGTCTTTCTGGGCATTCTCATAGGAAACCTTATCCAGAATGCCGCCATTCTTATCGGAAAGAACAATAGTCTCTCCTCTGGAGGAAAGCGAGAAGTTCAGGCAGATATAGCCGTCCACCTGCTCCTTGCAGCTCCACAGCACCAGATACGCTCCCCCTTCGATGACGGTGCCTTCCGGGAAGGTAAACTTGTAAGGCTTGGCTTCATCATCGCTGATGCCGCAGCCGGAAAGATCCACCGCAGTGGAGTTAACGTTATGCAGTTCTATCCAGTCCGGATAGCTGCCGTCGGGGCCGGCAGTGGTCAGGCCGTTGCTGGGCATGAATTCGCTGATGTATACCCCATTGTGTGCGGCGGTGACGTTGCCCTGCTGGATCTGGCTTTCGCTGCTCTTTAGCTCCTTGCTCTGTTCAAAAGCAGCAATGCCTTCGGCGGTATTGGGATACCCCGGGCTGGGCAGCTGCTGCTCCCACTGGCCCGTAGCTATATTGTAGGCCATCACATAGCCCGCATACAGATCCTTCAGTTCCATGGAAAGGATCAGATTGCCGGAGCCATCAGTAAAGCGCAGCACATCCCCGGAACCCAGCTTGAAATCTGCGATCAGGGCATCATTCACCTTCTCCCCGGTGCACCAGACTACCAGATAGCTTCTGGGCTGAATAAGCGTACCGTTGGGGAAAAGCCAGGCTCTATCCTCCCGGTCGGAAAGGGTCCACCCGGAAATGTCCTGCACTTCATCAGAGTTGTTATACAACTCCACATAGTCCGGATGCTTGCCGTTGGAATCCGTAACGCTGCCGGTGTTGCTGATCATGACTTCGCTGACCATGACCGGAGCGTTGATCTGCTGTGTCCCCGCGCCTTGGGAGTGTTTCCGGTTCAGGCAGCTGGCCAGTACGATAGACAGCACCAGCGCTATTCCCAGGACAATGATCAGCAGCAGCTTCTTCCTAGGTATGCCGTAAACGGTTCGTTTGCTCATGTAGTTTCCTTTCTTTTGCGGGAAAATTCAGCTTATAGTAGCATTTTTTCCCTTTCTGTGCCATAACCGGGAAGCAGAGTTAACACTCTTTCCACATAAAAGACGAATTTGCAAACGGCGGAGCTGAACCTTCGGCCCCGCCGTATTCCGTTTATTCTTCAGAGGTATCGGCTGCGGCCGCAGGCTCCTGCTCCTCTTCTTCTGCATGAGGCGCCAGCGCCACGCAGGCGATGCGGGTTCCTTCATCCACCCGCATCAGGCGGACACCCTGTGTAGCCCGGCCGATAACGGGTATCTGGCTGGCCGGCGTCCGGATCACGGTGCCGTCGTCCCGAACCAGCATGACATCCTGCTCGTCAGTAACCATTTTCAGGCAAGCCAGCGAGCCGGTACGCTCCGTCAGCGTCATGGCAAGAATGCCTTTGCCGCCCCGACCCTGCTGCCGGTACTGTTCTTCCTCAGTGCGCTTGCCCATGCCTTTTTCCGTTACGGTGAGCACACTGCCGCCGGAAATGACCTTGACCATATCTACTACCGCATCCTGACCGTCCAGACGGATGGATCGCACACCCATGCCGCCCCGACCCGTAGGCCGCACATCCTCCTCAGAGAAGCGGATGCACTTACCCTCCCGACTGGCAATGATAAAATCATCCTGCCCGCCGGAAACCTCTACGGAGATCAGTTCATCTCCTTCCCGAATGGTCTGTACCAGCAGGCCGCCCTTGCGGATATTGCTGCATTCGGAAAGGCGGGTCCGTTTGATAAGTCCCTGCCGGGTAGCGGTGACCAGATAGGTGGGGCTTTCCATCAAAGCCCTGTCCGCAGGGAACATGGCCGTTACCTTTTCGCCATCCTGCAGCTGTACCAGGTTCACCACGGGCACCCCTTTGCTGGTGCGGCTGGTCTCGGGGATAGCATAGCAGCGGGTGCGGAATACCCGTCCCCGGTTGGTATAAAAGAAGATATCGCTGTGGGTGGAGGTAACGAACATCCGCTCCACAAAGTCCTCTTCCTTGGTCACATGACCCACAACGCCCCTGCCGCCCCGGTTCTGGGTGCGGTATACATCCGGAGACAGGCGCTTTACATAACCGAAATGGGTCATGGTCACCACCATGTCCTCCTCCTGGATCACATCGTCCAGATCGATATCGTCCAGCACCTGGGTGATCTCCGTCCGCCGGGGATCGGCGTATTTTTCCTTCAGCACAATGGCTTCCGTCTTGATGATATCCATGAGCTTGTGCTCATCTCCCAGAATGTCCCGCAGTTCCTGCACACGAATCTTCAGAGCCGCTTCCTCATCCCGAAGCTTGTCCCGTTCCAATCCCACCAGACGCTGCAGACGCATATCCAGAATAGCCTGTGCCTGCCGTTCGGAAAGGCCAAAACGGGCACCCAACCGTTCTTTTGCTTCCTGCGCATTGCGGGAAGTCTTGACAATATCCACCACCTCATCGATATTATCCAGAGCAATGAGCAGGCCTTCCAGAATATGCAGCCGTTCCTGAGCCCGGTTCAGATCGAAGCGTGTCCTTCTGGTGACCACGTCCTTCTGATGCTGCAGGTAGTAATAGAGCATATCCCGCAGGTTCAGCACCCGGGGAGTGCCGTCCACCAGCGCCAGCATAATGGCTCCGAAGGTATCCTGCATGGCCGTATGCTTATACAAATTGTTGAGCACCACCTGGGCGTTCACATCCCGTTTGAGCTCAATGACGATGCGCGTGCCTGTACGGTCCGTCTCATCCCGCAGGTCAGAGATTCCCTCCAGCTTCTTTTCCCGAACCAGATCGGCAATGCGCTCCACCAGCCGTGCTTTGTTTACCTGATAGGGGATCTCCGTGACGATGATGCGGCTGCGGTTGGCACTCATCTGCTCGATCTCCGTCTTGGCCCGCACTACGATGCGTCCCCGCCCCGTGCGGTACGCTTCCGCTACCCCCAGGCGGCCCATAATGATCCCTCCTGTGGGGAAATCCGGCCCGGGGATATATTGCATCAGGTCGTCTACAGTAATATCCGGGTTATCGATCATGGCGCACAGAGCATCCGTGACCTCACCCAGATTGTGGGGCGGAATATTGGTGGCCATGCCCACGGCAATACCACCGGAGCCATTGACCAGCAGATTGGGGAAACGACTGGGCAGCACCAATGGCTGCTGAAGCGTTTCATCAAAGTTTGGGCCAAAGTCCACGGTGTCCTTATCGATATCGGCCATCATCTCCATGGCCATTTTAGACATGCGTGCCTCGGTATACCGCATGGCAGCGGCCCCGTCTCCATCTACCGAACCGAAGTTTCCATGGCCCTCCACCAGCAGATATCTGGTATTGAAGGGCTGTGCCAGACGCACCATGGCGTCGTATACGGAGGAATCTCCATGGGGATGGTATTTGCCCAGTACATCGCCTACGATACGGGCACTCTTACGGAAGGGCTTATCGGCGGAAAGGCCCAGTTCACTCATGGAATACAATATCCGCCGGTGTACGGGCTTCAGGCCGTCCCGCACATCGGGCAGCGCCCGGTCTACGATGACCGCCATGGCATAGGAGATAAAGCTCTTCTGCATCTCCTTTTCCAGATGAATGGGTAATATCTGATTGCTCATGCTGCTTTCCTCTTATACGTCCAGATACTCTACCAGCTTGCTGTTCTCGGTGATGAAATCCCGCCGGGGCTCCACCTTGTCTCCCATAAGAAGGGTAAACAGTTCGTCGGCCTGCACCGCATCGTCCATATGCACCTGGAGCATGATCCGTGTGGCAGGGTTCATGGTGGTCTCCCACAGCTGCTCCGGATTCATTTCACCCAGGCCTTTATAACGCTGCACTTCCGGCTTGCCGTCCCGGCCAATCTCATCCAGCGTAGCGGAAAGCTCTTCGTCGGAATAGACATACCGTTCAAACTTTCCCTTCTTGACCAGATACAGAGGCGGCTGCGCAATGTACACATACCCGTGCTCGATCAGCGGCCGCATGTGCCGGAAGAAGAAGGTCAGCAGCAGCAGGCGGATATGGCTCCCGTCTACATCCGCATCGGTCATGCAAATAATCTTGTGGTAGCGGAGCTTGCTTTCGTCGAAGTCATTATCCATGCCGGCCCCAAAGGCGGTGATCATGGACTTGATCTCGTTATTGGCCAGCATACGATCCATGCGAGCCTTTTCCACATTGAGTATCTTGCCCCGCAGCGGAAGAATGGCCTGAATAGTTCTGTCGCGGCCCATTTTGGCGCTGCCGCCTGCGGAATCTCCCTCTACAATAAATATCTCGCACAGGGAAGGATCCTTCTCCTGGCAGTCCGCCAGCTTTCCGGGGAGAGCGGCAGAATCCAGCACAGACTTTCGCCGGGTAAGCTCCCTGGCTTTTCTGGCAGCATCCCTGGCCCGGGAGGCCGTGATGCACTTCTCCACAATGAGCTTTGCCTGAGCGGGGTTCTCCTCCATATATTCCGTAAGCTTGTCCGCCACGGCGCCGTCTACCATGGGTCGGATATCTGCATTGCCCAGCTTGGTCTTGGTCTGCCCCTCAAACTGAGGCTCCGTAAGCTTTACGGAGACCACAGCGGTAAGACCCTCCCGGATATCGTCACCCGAAAGCGGCTGATCGCTGGCTTTGAGCATTCCGTGGCGCTTGGCGTAGTCATTTACTACCCGGGTCAGAGCGGATTTGAAGCCCACCAGATGGCTGCCGCCTTCGTGCGTGGCAATGTTGTTGGCAAAGGTCAAAATCAGCTCGTTATAGCCGTCGTTATACTGCATGGCCACTTCCACAGAAGCGGTTTCGATATCCCCTTCCATTCTGGCCCCGGAGAAATACAAAGGCTCCGGCTGCAAAACCTCTTTATTCTTGTTCAGATAGGTAACGTATGCCCGGATGCCGCCCTCATAGTGATAGCTGTGTACTACTGCCGGCTCCTGCCGCTCGTCCGTAGCGGTGATGCGAATACCCGCGTTGAGAAAAGCCAGCTCCCGGAAACGCTTGGTCATGGTATCGAAGTTGAACACCACTGCATCAAAAATATCCGGATCCGGCCAGAAAGTGACGGAAGTCCCCGTCTCCTCCCCGGATTCCCCGATGATATGCACTTTATCCAGGGGGATGCCCCGGGTATAGGTCTGGGCATGTATGTGGCCGTCCCGGCGCACCTCCACATACAGTTTTTCAGACAGCGCATTGACGCAGGAAAGACCTACCCCATGAAGTCCGCCGGAAACCTTGTAGCCCCCGCCGCCAAATTTCCCCCCGGCATGAAGAATGGTCAGCGCCACTTCCAGCGCATCCTTTCCGGTCTTGGCGTGATAGCCTACGGGAATGCCCCGGCCATTGTCCCGGACGGTGACGGAATTATCCGGATGAATATTGATTTCGATGTGGGTGCAGAAGCCCGCCAGCGCTTCGTCAATGCTGTTGTCTACCAGCTCCGTGACCAGGTGATGCAGCCCCCGTTCGTCCGTGGAACCAATGTACATGCCCGGGCGGCGGCGGACCGCTTCCAGCCCCTCCAGCACCTGGATCTGAGAAGCATCATAGCTTCCTGTTACTTCGTTGCGAATATCTTCCGTGTTATGCATTTTCTTACTCCATTTTCAGCTGTTTTCAAACCTTCAGGGGGCAATGCACCCCGTTTATATCTCGCTCAGCTCTCCGCCGGATACGGCATAGACCTGCAGAGGCACATCCCCCAGTTCTCCCAGTTCCTCCAACCCCGTGCAGGTGATAAAGCACTGACACCCCTCCACAGCGCTGAGCAGAAGCTTTTGCCGGCGGCCATCCAGTTCCGAGAATACATCGTCCAGCAGCAGTACCGGATTTTCTCCCCGGATGCGGCGGATCAGTGCGATCTCCGAAAGTTTCAGACTCAAGGCTGCAGTCCGCTGCTGCCCCTGAGAGCCAAAGGTGCGCACATCCAGGTCATTGAGCCGCAGCCCCAGATCGTCCCTGTGGGGGCCGGCTCCGGTAAAGCCCCGGTACATGTCCCGTTCCAGACCGTTTATCAGCGCTTCGGCAATGGATTCCCGCAAAAGCCCTTCATCGGCGCAGCGTACATCCGGGTCATAAAAGACCTCCAGCGTTTCCTTTCCGCCGCTCATGTGATCATGAAGGCTTCCCGCTTCCCGGGAAAGCGCCCGGCAGAACTGCGCCCTGTCCGCCATAATCCGGGCGCCCAATTTACTCAGTTGCTCGTCCCACAGTTCCAACATGTCATTCTGCAGGCAATCCGGCTCTTTCAACAGGTTGTTTCGTTGCTTCAGGGCGATATTGTACTGCTGCAGGGTGTAATAATATGCGGGCTTGAGCTGGCTGAGTTCCATGTCCAGAAACCTGCGCCGCTCCTGAGGGCCGCCCTTAATAAGCACCAGATCCTCCGGAGAAAACATGACCACATTCAGGCAGCCCATCAATTCTCCCGAACGCTGCAGAGGCGATCCGTCCAGACTTACTTTTTTTCGTTCGCCTGAACGAAGCTCACAGCGGATGCTCCGAGTACCGCCCCGTGTATCCAGCCGTACCAGCACCATGCCTTCCTGCTCACCCAGTCGGATAAGTTCGCCATCCCGGCCGGTACGGTGGCTCCGACCCAAAGCGCACAGGAAAAAGGCCTCCAGCACGTTGGTTTTTCCCGCTCCGTTGAGCCCTGTAAACACATTGATCCCCGGTTCCGGGACCAGTTCCAGACTCGCATAGTTGCGGAAATTATGCAGTTTCAGGCCGGTGATGCGCAATGGTACAGACCCCCTCAATTTACTGCACAGTATATCATAAAACAGGGGGGTTGTAAAGGATGTAATATATAAATAAGAAGCGGATGGGGAATCATTCTTGAACTGCGGTTTCTACAGGTCCTTTTTTGTTTTCCTGCGGATCCTGTAATATTTGTACCCCGCCATAAAGCTGCAGCTCTGTTTGCGCCGCATCCTCCTGTGAAGCACCTGCAGATTCAAACAACCAACACAAAAAACCGCCCAACGGGCGGTTTGCAGAGGGGTTAGGTTCAGAAAGTTCTTTCCGACTTTTCGCAGTAAGAACCGCAAAGGCTCTCGTTCTCCCGGCCGGAGTGACAGTTGCAGGCGGGCTTTACCTCGATGCGGCTGAGCTCGCATCCACAGCCCTGCCGGTTGTGACGGCAGCTGGTTACTTCGCAGCCAATGGTCTGCTTTCCGTTCTGATTGTCCATTCTTCTTTCTCCTTTCTGCAAGATCCTTCGGAGCGGGCCTCCCCGCTCCCAATTCGTCTTTCCCTTGAAAGATCGTAAAGTAGTATACCCGGCCCAGCGGCGTCTATACCTCATTTCAGTAAAAAAGCGTGCAGCATAGACGGGTGTCCGTAAAACAGTTAATCCTCCGTATGGCTTAGACCATGCGG
>UQYI01000026.1 GCA_900545265.1 uncultured Eubacteriales bacterium | reverse complement strand
TGGGAGGATGTGACGGCTTGCTTTATGCGCTTCTGGCTTTCGTAGTCATCGACTATGTGACCGGCATCATGTGCGCTGTGGTGGACAAGAAGCTGTCCAGTGAAGTCGGATTCAAGGGCATTTTCAAAAAGGTGCTCATCTTCGCTCTGGTCGGCATCGGGCATATTCTTGACACCCGCGTCATCGGCAGCGGCTCGGTAATGCGTACTGCCGTCATTTTCTTCTACCTGTCGAATGAGGGCGTGTCCCTGTTGGAAAACGCCGCATACCTGGGACTGCCCATTCCGCAGAAGCTGAAATCTGTGCTGGAGCAGCTTCATGACCGCAGTGAAAAGGAGGATGAATAACATGGCTTACACGAACAGCCCCCTGGTGTCCTACACCAAACTCAGCCCGAACCACTCAGGGCAGCGCACCCACAGCATTGACCGCATCACGCCTCACTGCGTGGTGGGTCAGTGCAGCGTGGAGACACTGGGCAATATTTTTCTTCCCACATCTAAGCAGGCAAGCTGCAACTACGGCATCGGCGTGGATGGCAGGATCGGGATGTATGTGGAAGAGAAGAACCGCTCTTGGTGCTCCTCTTCCGCAGCCAACGACCAGAGAGCCATTACCATCGAGTGTGCCAGCGACAACACCGAGCCTTACGCTTTCAAGGATGTGGTGTACAAGCGACTCATCGAACTTTGCACCGACATCTGCAAGCGCAATGGGAAAACCAGGCTGCTCTGGTTGGGCGATAAGACCAAGACGCTCAACTACACCCCGAAATCCGACGAGATGGTTCTGACCGTCCATCGGTGGTTTGCCAACAAATCCTGCCCTGGTAGCTGGATGTATGCCCGTATGGGTGATCTGGCATCCAAGGTCACGGCAGCCCTCGGTAGCGAGGTGAAGCCGGTCGAGCCCACCAAGCCCACCGAGCCTATCAAGGTCGGTGACCTCGTGACCATTACGGGCAGTACCTACTACAACGGCAAATCCATTCCCAGCTGGGTGAAGAAACTCCGCTGGTATGTATGTGAGGTTAGCGGCGACCGTGCCGTCATCAACAAGGATGAGTCCGGCAAATATGCCATCATGTCGCCAGTCAAGACTTCTGCACTCGCCGTGGCAGGCGCGAAACCCGCCGATGACTACCGCATCCACACCGTGGTGCATGGCGACACCCTCTGGGCAATCGCCAAGAAGTATCTCGGCAACGGCAGCCGCTACAAGGAAATCATCAGTCTGAACGGGCTGAAGAGCAATGTCATTTACAGCGGCATGAAGCTGAAAATCCCGAATAAGTAGACCGAACCTCATCACACGCCCTCTGCGGATCATTCCGTGGAGGGCGTTTTTTTTTGCCCATTTTACCCTGACAAAAGTGCCTTTTCTCTGGGTATAGCGAGAAACGCTATTTCTCAGGAATGAGGTATCAATCACTATGACAGACACGGAACGCTCACGAATTGTAGAACTCCAACACCAGGGCTACGGGTATAAGAAAATATCCGCTATAACAGGGCTACCGCTAAACACTGTAAAGTCCTTTTGCGCCAGACATCCTGTGCAGATTAAAGAGATGCCGGACTCAAATGCCCTGTGCCGAAACTGCCTGACTCCGCTTGAGCAGACACCGCATAAACGGAAAAGGATGTTCTGCTCCGATGCCTGCCGAATGGCGTGGTGGAACGCGCACCCCGAAAGAGTGCAGCGAAAAGCGTACTACACACTCGCTTGCCGGCATTGCGGGAAGCAGTTTGAAAGCTATGGCAACAGCCATCGGGTGTTCTGCTCCCGTGACTGCTATTTGAAATTCCACAGGAAGGAGGCCGACCATGAGTGATTACGATAAGCGTCTGTTTGCCTACCAGATGGCGATGGCACTCGCCCGGAGTATGCGTTCCAAGGGGCTGATATCAGCCAAAGAGTACGCTAAGATCGATACAATTATAGCCAATAAATACGGCATATCTTCGTGTAGTATATTCCGCTGAAATCGCTGGATATATCGTGTTTTTAGAGGTAATATGTCACACACCAAAGGGAGGTGAACCACATGAAGAGAGTTGTAGAAAGGGTCGATGCCCTAATACCCGCACAGCCGAAAGCTTTGCGGGTTTGCGCTTATGCCCGTGTTTCCACAGGAAAGGATGCCATGCTACATTCGCTGTCCGCTCAAGTCAGTTATTACAGTAAAATGATTCAGAGCCACAACGGGTGGATGTACTGCGGCGTTTACAGCGATGAGGCTGTGACCGGCACAAAAAGAGAACGAGCCGGGTTTCAGCACATGATTGAGGAGTGCCGCCAAGGGAACATCGATCTTGTTATTACGAAGAGCATATCCCGTTTCGCCAGAAATACGGTGACGCTTCTTCAGACTGTCCGAGAGCTGAAAAGCCTGGGCGTAGATGTGTTCTTTGAAGAGCAGCACATCCACACCATGAGTGCGGACGGTGAGCTGATGATGACCATCCTGGCGTCCTACGCACAGGAAGAGAGTTTGTCAGCCAGTGAAAATCAGAAATGGCGTGTCCGAAAAGCCTTTGAAAACGGAGAAATCATCAACCTCCGCTTTTTGTTCGGCTATGACATCACGCCGGACGGCATAAGGGTGAATGAGGTGGACGCTGCCATCGTCCGAGAAATATTTGCACGGTTCAACGGTGGCGAGAGCATGAGCTCCATCTGTCGTGACCTTGATGCCAGAGGACATAAAGGCGTTCTCGGCGGCACATGGTGTGCGGAGCGGATGCGGAATACCTTATCCAATGAAAAGTACCTCGGCAATGCGCTCCTGCAAAAGCGATACCGCAACAACCACATTGAAAAGAGGCTGTTGCCGAACCGCGGAGAGCTTCCGATGTACTATGCCGAGGGAACGCATGAGCCAATCATCGACCAGGCAACATTTGATAAGGCACAGGAGCGGCTCAGAATGCTGGCGCAGCAGACTGCCAACCGCAAGAAACCGACTCGTTCAGTTTTTTCGGGGCTGATTCACTGCGGACTGTGCGGCAACACATATAAGCGCGTCACTTACCGCAAAAAGCATTACTGGAATTGCACTACATTCCAAACCAAAGGTAAATCTGAATGTGCCGCTAAGCGGATTCCAGAAGAAACGCTCGAAGTCCTCACCTGCGAGGTGCTGGGAGAGGGCAGCATCGACAGCGATATGGTCAGAAGCAAAATAACGGCAATCAGAGCAGAGAAAAACAATGTGGTCGTGTACTGCATGGACGACGGTTCTGAAATCGTTAAACGATGGAAAGACCGCTCCAGAGCAGAAAGCTGGACGCCTGAAATGAAAGAAAAGGCACGGCAGCGGGCATTACAGGCAAGGAGGAAAAAGGAATGAACAGAACAGCAGCACGGTCGGTCACAGTCATTCCGCCGACCATCAATCCGCTGACGCACCTTTCCAGGGTGGCTGTACAAAAACGGCGGGTCGCAGGATACGCAAGAGTGTCCACAGACAGCGATGAGCAGTTCACCAGCTACGAGGCACAGGTGGATTACTACACGCAATACATCAAACGCAATCCCGAATGGGAGTTTGTTAAGGTTTACACCGACGAGGGCATTTCCGGCACGAATACCAAGCATCGCATCGGCTTTAATGAAATGATCGCCGACGCCATGTCCGGTAAAATCGACCTCATCGTCACAAAGTCGGTCAGCCGCTTCGCCCGAAATACGGTCGACAGCCTGGTTACTATCCGCAAGCTGAAAGAAAAAGGCGTAGAAGTCTACTTTGAAAAGGAGAACATTTACACCTTTGACGGCAAGGGCGAACTGCTGCTGACGATTATGTCCAGCTTGGCACAGGAAGAAAGCCGCTCCATATCCGAGAATGTTACCTGGGGACAGAGAAAACGGTTTGCCGATGGAAAGGTCAACCTCCCATACAAGCAGTTCCTCGGCTATCGCAAAGGAGCGGACGGTTTTCCAGAAGTCGTTCCGGAGGAGGCAATCGTTGTCCACCGGATTTATACTCGATTCATGGAGGGGGTGACGCCGGGGGCCATTGCAAAGGAACTGACAGCAGATGGGATTCCGACTCCATCGAGAAAACAACGCTGGCAGACCAGTACAGTGGAAAGCATCCTTCAAAACGAGAAATACAAGGGCGCTGCACTCCTTCAGAAATGCTTCACGGTCGATTTCCTCACAAAAAAGAGGAAGGTCAATGAGGGCGAGGTGCCGCAGTATTATGTGGAACACAGCCATGAGCCGATAATTACGCCGGAAGAGTTCGATAAAGTTCAGACGGAGCTTGCGCGGCGTAAGAGGATAAGCCGTCAGTACAGCGGAAAGAGCATTTTTTCTTCCCGTATCATCTGCGGGGACTGCGGTTCCTACTTCGGCTCGAAAGTCTGGAACTCGACCTCAAAATACCGCAGGGTCATCTGGCAATGCAACGGCAAATTCAAGGGCGAGCACAAATGCGAAACGCCGCATCTGAACGAGGAAACCATTAAAGCGCGGTTCGTGACCGCCCTTAACGCTATCATTGAAAGCAAAGACAACATCCTTGAGGATTGCCGATTGATGCAGGCTACGCTGACAGACTGTACAGGCATTGATACAGAAATCGAGAGTCTGCTTGAGGAGATCGATGTGGTGACCGAACTGACAAAGCGTTGCATTGCGGAAAATTCACAGATGGCACAGAACCAGGAAGAATACGCCGCCCGGTACAATGGGTTTGTAGAGCGGTATGAAAAAGCCAAGGCACAGCTTGAGCAGCTCCGCGCCACAAAGGCGGCACGGGAAGCCCAGGCAGAAGCCATCGGAGCGTTTATGTTTGAGGTGCAGGAATTGGATGCCCTCACCGAGTTTGACGAAAAGCTCTGGCTCACCATTATCGACACGATAACCGTCCACGCCGACGGACGAATGACCTTCAAATTCCAGGGCGGTACAGAAATCGAGGCGTGAGTCCCAACAAAAATGAAAAGACCGCAGGTTTCAACGCCTGCGGTTTATTGCTGTCCCCACGGGTAGAGTAATGCACCCCCTAAAGCCGTGGTTGCACCCCCTAAAATCAAAAATGCACCCCCCTCCAAACCGTAATTGCACCCCCTTAACGGGTTTCTATCAAAATTAGAGTCCTTTGCCACAAAAATCCCCTGAATCAGGGGATTTTTTTTGAGCACACAAAAAGTACACGATTTCCATAATGGAAACACAGAAGACCGATGTAAGGAAAGCAGGAGGTTTCTTCATTGCAGATGTACGTGGCAGCATATGAGCTGTCTCTTTATACCAAGATAATTTATCTGTGTGCCGGATTGATTTGTTAAAAAGCAGTGATAAAATAAAATCACTAAGCAAAAATACAAAGGCTGCCTGAAGGCGGCTTTTCAAAGAGGAAACGGTTAGACGTGACTAACTGAACGGGAGAGAACGGCAAAGATAGGCAACAGGATCGCCCTTTATAAAGCGGAGCATAAGGGCGGTGTCTGACTCTCCTGGCAAAGGGAAACACAGAAAAAGGGGAGACCGTATGAAAAACGATTGGAAGTTTTACAGCCGAGACTGCTGACTGGGGCGTTGAGTGCGGCACTGATGCTGGTGGGGGATCTGTGCCTGAGTGTGATCCCGGCAAGTCCCGGCGACAGCGGGCTTTTTCAGCGGGAAGCCTATTTAAGCGGCGCTTATCCGGCATGGCGGCTGTCGCTGCTGCTGGTTACAGGGCTTCTGGGCATGGCTTTGGGCTTTTTTGCAGTAAGAGCCAATTATATGCAGATAAAGCCGCAGAATTGCAAACTGCGGCTGGCAGTTCTTATAAGCGGGGTTATTTATCTGACCTCCGCGGGCATGGTGCATTTTATGATAGGCAGTCTGGCGGACTGGACCAGTACCCTGTCCCCTTTGCTGGGCCGGACGGAAACTGCAGTGGTTATTCAGGCCTGGTATACAAGGGTTTTTCCGTCTTTATGGATTTCATACGGAGGTATGATCCTGTTGATCCTCTGCAGTGCCTGGGCGGTTTTTGCAAAGAAAACCATTCTGCCGCAGAAAATGTTTCTGTTCCATATGCTGGTCTGGCAGATCGTGCTGGCCGGGATCCCGGATGTGCGGCAGACGCTGGGGCGGATATATCCACCTGGGATTTTATATTGAGCCAGGGTTCCGGTAACGCAGCGCTGCTTATCTGGATGGCCGCCAATGCCGTTTGGGGGCAGCGCCGGAAGAAAGTATTGGAGGTAGAATGATATGAACGAACGGATCACATTATCCGGTGTACCGGAGACCATGCTGCAAACCCTGTATGCCCGGGCGAAAGAGAGCAGGACACGCGGTGCTGTTTGCGATAAGAAGGCGGAAGAGATCGTTGAGAGGCTGGACTATGACTTTTCTTCGGCCGATAAAGATAAACTTTATAATATCGCATGAACACAAAAAGCGCAAGAACATTCCCTGCGGCACAAATTACGGGACAAAGGCGCACGTGGTAAGGGGATCCCGATGAGAAAGAGGCAGGGAGCGTTCCGGAACGGTATGCGCTGTGCGCTGCCTTGCCAGTGCCGCAGGATGTGAAGTATAATAAAACATAACATGAAAGGAGTGCGGCAGGCATGGAGCAATATAAAAGAGAACACAAGGAGCAGCAGCCGGTACTGGCCATTTGCTATGATTTTGATAAAACTCTGTCTCCGGATAATATGCAGGCGCAGGGATACATTCAATCTGTAGGATATGATGTGGACGCTTTCTGGAAGGAGTCAGATGGTCTGGCCGGCAGCAATGATATGGATCAGAATCTGGCTTATATGCTTCTTATGAAGAAAAAGGCTCAGGGCAAGGTGCTTTTTACCCGGAAGAAGCTGGAGGACTACGGCGCCCGGGTCAGCCTGTTCCCCGGGGTGGAGGAATGGTTTGAACGGATCCGTGCTTATGGTGCGGAGCACGGCGTTATTGTAGAGCATTATATCCTATCTTCCGGCTTGAAGGAGATGATAGAAGGCACTTCTGTGGCCCAAAAGGGAGCTTTTAAGAAGATCTATGCCAGTGCTTTTTACTACGATGCGGACGGAGTGGCGGAATGGCCCGCTCAGGTAGTGAATTATACCAACAAGACTCAGTTCCTTTTCCGTATACAGAAGGGAGTGCTGGATATCAACGATCCCGGAGTGAACGATTACTTTCCGCCGGATAAGCTCAGGGTTCCCTTCCGCAATATGGTCTATATTGGCGATAGCGATACGGATGTGCCCTGCATGAAGCTGGTCAATCAGTACGGCGGGTACTCCATCGGGGTATACAGTGCCGTAACAAAGGATAAGTCCAAGGTATATAAGATGATGCGGGATAACCGTATCCGCTACTTTGCACCGGCAGATTATTCGCCCGGAACGGAGCTGGATGCTCTCATGAAAGCCATCATCGACCGAACGGTCCGGAACGAGGCTCTGGAATCCAAATATTTCGCCTGCAAGGGAGAACAGGAGATGCAGGATGCAAAGCACAGCCGGGAGGAGCGGGAGAAAGCGGAACTGCTTCTGCAGCTGGGAAGCAGTGAAAGCCCTGCGTACATTCGCAGCCTGATAGAAAAAATGCTGGCCGTTCCCTTCTGGACGGAAGGGGAACGGGAGGCACTTTTTGCGCTTGCCGCAGGGAATGGCCGGCTGCTGTATCATTTGCGGGAGACGCAGGAAGCAAGAATTCTTTTTGAAAGACTGCTGGAGCAGTGCGATGAACCTTCTGCCGCCGCACAACGGGTGTTGGAAGCGATGAAGCAGAAGTAAGACGATATTCTTGACCATATTCGATAGAAAAGTACAGGGACAGGCAAAAAAGTTTTTGCGTTGCACAAAGAACTATAGTATACTGATATTTAGTATACAGGGCGCTGCTTCAGGCAGCACTGAATGAAGAAGGGAGGGCGCCATATCTTGGAAACGAATTATGCTATCGAGATGCTGCACATCACGAAGAAGTTCCCGGGTATCATCGCCAATGACGACATCACTTTGCAGCTCAGGCGGGGAGAGATACATGCTCTGTTGGGGGAGAACGGTGCAGGAAAATCCACCCTCATGTCTGTTCTTTTCGGTCTGTATCAGCCGGAGGCAGGCAGCATCCGCAAGGACGGGAAGCCCGTTTCCATCAAAGATCCAAACGATGCCAACGCTCTTGGCATCGGCATGGTCCACCAGCATTTCAAACTGGTGGAGTGCTTTACCGTGCTGGATAATATCATCATGGGCGTGGAGCCTACAAAGCTGGGGTTCCTGCAAAAGGAGGCTGCCCGCAAAAAGGTCATGGCCCTTTCGGAAAAGTATGGGCTGTATGTGGATCCGGATGCCCGCATAGAAGATATCACCGTGGGCATGCAGCAGCGCACGGAGATCCTGAAAATGCTCTATCGGGATAATGAGATCCTGATCTTTGACGAGCCTACTGCCGTGCTGACGCCCCAGGAAATCGAGGAGCTTATGGATATCATGCGCTCCTTGAAGGCTGAGGGCAAGAGCATTCTGTTTATCTCCCATAAACTAAAGGAGATCATGGCCGTGGCAGACAGATGTACCGTTCTACGCAAGGGCAAGTATATCGGCACCGTGGAAACAAAAGATACTACGGCCGAAGAGCTTTCCCGTATGATGGTAGGCCGCAATGTCAGCTTCCATGTGGAAAAGAGCCCGGCTCATCCCGGGGAAGAAGCTTTGCGGCTGGAGAACGTCTCCGTGGCTTCCAAAGTGCATAAAAATAACGCTGTATGCAATGTGAGCTTTTCTGCCCGCCGGGGGGAGATCCTTTGCATTGCCGGTATCGACGGCAACGGGCAGACGGAGCTTGTTTACGGCATAACGGGTCTGGAACCCCTCGCTTCCGGAAAGATCACTCTTTGCGGTAAGGATATAACCAAAGCTTCCATCCGCAAACGCAATACCTCCGGGATGAGTCATATTCCTGAAGACAGACATAAGCATGGTTTGGTGCTGGAGTATTCGCTGGAAGATAACCTGGTGCTTCAGCGGTATTTTGAGCCGGATTTCACCGATAAGGCAGGCTTCCTTAAACGAAAGGACATTCGCAGTTATGCGGAAAAGCTCATCGACCAGTATGATATCCGCTCCGGTCAGGGACCCGTCACTACGGTGCGCAGCATGTCTGGCGGCAACCAGCAGAAGGCTATCGTAGCTCGGGAGATTGATCGGGATCCGGAACTGCTGGTGGCGGTGCAGCCCACCCGGGGATTGGATGTAGGCGCCATTGAATATATCCACAAACAGCTGGTCCGGGAGCGGGACGCCGGCAAGGCCGTGCTGCTGGTTTCGCTGGAGCTGGATGAGGTCATGGATGTATCCGACAGGATTCTGGTCATGTATGAAGGAGAGATCGTCGGCGAGCTGGATCCTAAAAAGACCACCGTAGAAGAACTGGGCCTGTATATGGCCGGCGCCAAAAGAGATGAGGTGAAGGCATGAAGAAAAAAAGCTTTTTCAGAAGCAACGGGGTGCAGTCTCTGCTGGCTTCTTTGATCTGCATCCTGTTGGGACTGCTGGTAGGCTATATCGTACTGCTGTTCATCAATCCGCAGGGAGCCGGAAAGGCCATTCTGACGGTAGTTAAAAACTTCTTCGATTATTCCCGTCCGGCGACCCGGCTGAAGTACTTTGGAGAGACACTGGTCAAAACGGCGCCCCTGCTTATGTGCTCTCTGTCGGTGCTTTTTGCCTATAAGGTGGGGCTGTTCAACATTGGCGCTGCCGGGCAGTATGTGGTGGGCTCCTGCGCCTGCCTGTATGGGGCTCTGGTGCTGCAGTGGTCCTGGCTGCCCTGCATGCTGCTGGCCATTGCAGCGGGAATGCTGTTTGGTGCCATTGTAGGCCTGCTGAAAGCTTATTGCAATGTAAACGAGGTCATTTCCGGCATCATGCTCAACTGGATCGGCCTGTATCTTACCAATATGCTCCTGTATCAGGTAAAAGAGACCACCAGTCCTTATACCATTCGTATGCAGGGGCAGGGCAAGGCAGCGCTGCTGCCCTCCATGGGGCTGGAGAAATTATTCTCTGACGACCAGTATGTGACCATTGCCATTCCTCTGTCTATCCTCATTGCCATAGGCATCTGGGTGCTGCTGGAAAAAACCAGGTTTGGGTATGAGCTTAAAGCTACAGGCTTCAACAAGAATGCCGCCAAGTACTGCGGCATGGCCGAAAACCGAAATATTCTGTTGACCCTGCTTATTGCGGGCGGTCTGGCGGGCCTGGGCGGCTCCTTCTATTATCAGACGGGTATTGAGCAGTGGGAATGCACGCTGGCTTCCGTCCCGGCTATGGGCTTTAACGGTATTGCAGCAACCTTCCTGGGAGGCCTCAATCCGATCGGCACCATTTTCTCCTCCTTCTTTATCCAGCATATTACCTCCGGCGGCGCCTATGTGGATCGAACCATGTATTGTTCCCAGATCTCGGATCTGATCTCCGCCTTTATCATCTATCTGTGCGGCTTTGTGCTTTTCCTTAAGCAGACCATGAGCGGCATGGCTGCCCGCCGGGATAAGAAAAAGGCCATTGCCCAAGAGGACAAAAACGCTGCGAAGGGAGGGGACGCACAATGATGCTTCTTATCCAATACACCATCATCTTTTCCTCAGTGCTGATCCTGGTGGCTCTGGGCGGGTGCTTTTCAGAGCATTCCGGCGTGATCAATCTGGGGCTGGAAGGTATTATGGTCATTGGTGCTCTGGGGGGTGCATTGACCATGCGCTATCTTACCGGCATAGCAGAAGGCTTCTGGATGATTATGGCGGTCATTCTGGCGGCAGCCCTGCTGGGGATGCTTTATTCTGCACTTCTGGCAGTGGCCAGTATTCATTTCAATGCAGATCAAACCATTGTGGGTACAGCTCTGAACATGCTGGGATTGGCGGGGGCTACAGTTATTGTTAAGGCCATCAATACGGCAGCCAATCCCAATGATGTGTCCTCCACCGTACAGTATGTGGAAGCAAAAAAAAGCTTTATCACCAACATCGGAGGGTTTGAGTTCAACTGGTTCATGCTGGTGGCGGTTATTGCGCTGGTGGCGGCCTATATTGTATTGTATAAGACCCGTTTCGGCCTGCGGCTTATGGCCTGCGGAGAGCATCCTCAGGCAGCCAGTTCCGTTGGTATCAATGTGCAGAAGATGCGCTGGGCCGGCGTGCTGATCTCCGGTGTACTGGGAGGGCTGGGCGGCATCTGCTTCATTCTGGTGGGCGTAAGTGAATGGAAGTTTGAGGTCGGCGTTTCCGGCTTCGGGTTCCTTTCTCTGGCAGTAATGATCTTTGGCCAGTGGAAGCCTCAGCGGATTGCACTGGCAGCGTTGCTGTTTGGCTTCTTCCGGGCGTTGTCCAAGGTGTATTTCGGCTTTGACTTTATGATGGAGCTGCATATTCCCAGTTTGGTGTATAACATGATGCCTTACATCATTTCTCTGGTGGTGCTGGCACTGACCTCCAAACGTTCCCGGGCGCCTAAGGCGGAAGGCATTCCCTACGATGTATCCCGGCGGTAGTTTCCCAAAACAAAATCGTCCCTCTTCGTCCGACTGGCGGAGAGGGACTTTTTTATGAAAAGGCGTGAATGGGCGGCGAAATGCAGTCTCCGGCAACTGCCCTTCTTTCGGGCAGATCGCAGCTGCGGGCATAGTTTACCCATACGGATCAAAAGTCAATGTGTTCGTACAGAAAAACGCCGTCCCGGCAGAAACCGGAGGGACGGCGTTAAAACAGGATATGTATAAGGCGGCAGATCAAGCCAGAACGGCTTTGATATAGGTCTTTTTACCCTTGCGTATCATGAGGCCTTCCTGGAGCTGTTCCCGGGTGAAACGCACATCAAAGGAGGTAACTTTCTCTTCGTTGACGGTAACGCCGCCCTGCTGAATGAGTCGCCGGGCCTCGCCTTTGCTTGGTGCCAGCTTGCAGGCTACCAGCAGTTCAATGGCACCGATGGAGCCCTCCATAAGGGCATCCTCCGCTACGGATATGGCGGGGATGTTGGCGTTGGACTTATCTCCGGAAAACAGGGAGTGCGAAGCCTCCAGTGCCTTTTGGGCTTCTTCTTCTCCGTGAACCAGCTTGGTCAGTTCAAAAGCCAGCAGCTCTTTCTTCTCATTGATCCGGGAGGGATCCCAGGATTCGATCTGCTCCAGCTGATCTATGGGCAGGAAGGTGAGCATCTTCAGGCATTTCATCACATCGGCATCGTCTACGTTCCGCCAGTACTGGAAGAACTGGAAGGGACTGGTCTTGTTGGGATCCAGCCATACGGCGCCGTTGGCGGTCTTACCCATCTTCTTGCCCTCGCTGTTGAGCAGCAGGGTAATGGTCATGGCGTGGGCGTCGTTACATCCCTTGCTGTGGAGCAGGTTCCGTCCGGCCAGCATATTGCTCCACTGGTCGTCGCCTCCAAACTGCATATTGCAGCCAAAATGATCATGGAGGTACATAAAATCATAGGCCTGCATGATCATGTAGTTGAACTCAAAGAAGCTCAACCCCTTTTCCATCCGCTGCTTGTAGCATTCGGCTCGGAGCATTTCATTTACGGAGAAGCATCCGCCCACTTCCCGAAGCATATCCACATATCTGATATTCAGCAGCCAGTCCGCATTGTTGACGATCATGGCCTTATCTTCACCAAACTCAATGAACCGCTCCATCTGCTTCTTAAAACAGGCGCAGTTGTGGTCAATGGTTTCTTTGGTAAGCATAGGGCGCATATCTGTCCGGCCGGAAGGGTCGCCGATCATACCTGTGCCGCCTCCCAACAGGGCGATGGGCTTGTTCCCTGCCATCTGCAGGCGTTTCATCAGGCACAAGGCCATAAAATGCCCCACGTGGAGGGAGTCGGCGGTGGGGTCAAAGCCAATATAAAATACAGCTTTGCCGTTGTTTACGGTTTCCCGGATCTCCTCTTCGTTGGTCACCTGGGCAATAAGACCCCGGGCTTTTAATTCTTCATAGATCTGCATATGTATATCCTCCTCTTTTGACATAAATAAAGCCCCCTGTCCCTGGGGGGACAGAGGGCGAATAAGCGCGGTACCACCTCATGTTCAAAGGCAAACAGCCTTCCTCACGAAAGTCATGCCCCTGATCGGACAGAACTCTCTGCACGGTAACGGGTGCCCCCGTCCGGCGCTACTGCAACTTCCCGCCGACGGCTCCGGAATGTATTGGGCTTCGGGCCTTTGTTTCCTTTCACCTGCCGGAAACTCTCTATAAAAGGGGAACCGAAACTTACTTCTTTCCTTCCAAGCCTTTACTTGCAGGCACTATATCATATTCCGGTCTGCAATGCAAGAAAAATTTTCAGTGCTCCAGCAGTTGGGTGCCGAAGAGCGAAGAGAGCATCAGCAGAAGGCAGATCAGTACAAACAGGATCGTACCCGGGTTCAGATACATCCAACGGACGCTCCCCTGCTGCGGGCATTTATTCAGTTTGAATGTTTTGAAAAATCGCCACAGCGAGACGATCCCCACTGCCACCAGAGCGAGTATGGATACACTGAACAGGAGCGTAAGCATGGAGGCAGGAACGGAAGACGGATCCATGGTATTCAGCAGCAGGGGCAGCACGCCGCCTATGGTGTTCACAAAGGCATGGATCAAAATGGGGTACAGGATGCGGCCCGTGCGCATGTATACAAAGGCCAGCAGCATGCCCAGCAAGAAAGCATAGAAGAACTGAAACAGATTTCCATGGAACAGACCAAAAGCCAGGCCCGAAAAGACCATGGCGGGCAGTTCTCCCCAACGGGCGATCTTATTCAGCAGCAGCCGGCGGAAAAGCAGCTCTTCCAGTACCGGAGCAAACAGAATGAGGTCCATTATGGTCAGCAAAGTGAGGTTGTCCTGCCCAAGCGTAGTCAGCAGGGGATTTTCCGCTCCGGGATAGATAAGATAGGAAAGCCCGGTACCGGCCAGATTCCCTGCATACATAAGCATATAAGCTATGGAAAGAACGCCTATCCATTGCCGGGGCGTCAGCGTGCGTTTTTCAAATTCGGCATTAGGCAGGGCATGAAGAAAGAGCAGGGCCAAAAGTTTACCCCCTACATCCAGACATAGGGTGTTGAGCAGCAGCAGTACATCCTGATGCAGATCCTGGGGCAGTAATAAACAAACACCCAAAAACAACAGGGCACCCCCTATCAGACAGAGGGAAAGGCCCAGACCTACACGGTTAAAAGCACGGCGGGTAGCGGTAGGAGTAAGGGAAAAATCATTGGAAACGGGAGAGGAAAGAGGGAGCTGTTCCATAATGCAGTGAGCACCTCCGAAAGAAATATATGTATATTCTACATGAAAAGACAGGATTTGCAAAGCGTCAATTCAGCTTTGCTAAAAATGAAGGTGTGCATATCGCCGGCGAAAAGCTTTCTTTTTCTGCTTACAGAGGACAGAAATTATTATTGCGCTTGCTGCGCCCCTATCTCCTGACGGGTAAAAAAGCATGGAGACAGCCCCGGATGCATAGGCTTTTGCATGAAGGAAAAACATAAAAGAAATCGGCGCTTTGCCGGAACATTGGGGACGCTGGGTCTGCCGGAAGATCTGCTGCCGGGGGTGCCCAGGATCACGGTGGTGGGCCGGGGGCAGATGCTGCTGGAAAATATGGGCGGCGTGTGCGCCTACAGTCTGGAGGAGGCCTCTTTTTATACAGGCCAGGGGGTGTTGACGGTTCGGGGCAAGGGACTCCTGCTCCGGGAACTGGGGGAGAGCCGGGTGTTGCTGCAGGGGGAACTGAAAAGCTGGTCTTTTTGAAAAAATTGTGAGACAGCGGGGGAAAAGATAGGAGCATGTGGCATTTTTTCAGGGGATATGTTATACTTCGACTGGAAGGCGTCTATCTGGAGCGTTTTTTAAACGGTCTCAGGCAGGCACATATCCCTGTGTGGGGGATCCGCCGCCGGGAGGACCGGGCTCTGGAGTTGCGCATATACCGCCGGGATCTGGTGCGCCTGCTGCCCCTGCGCCGCCGCTGCCGCTGTCGGCTGAATGTGGAAAAACGATGCGGGCTTCCCGCCTGGTGGCATATTCTGGGCGCCCGCCGCTGGATGTTTTTTGCCGCTGCCGTTTTGCTGGCTCTGGTATGTTTTTGCAGCGGACGCGTGTGGTATATAGAGGTGGAGGGCTGCCGGAATATGGATCGGGAAGTGCTCCTGCAGACCCTGGCCGATCATGGTATAGGTATAGGCAGGCCGGTAAAGAAGCTTCCTCTGTCGGATATCGGCCGCCGGGTAGGGGCACTGTATGATGAGATCGCTTTTCTGGGGCTTCAATGTGACGGGGTGTTTTTGAAGGTCACCGTCCGAGAAGCAGAGGGGGAAAAGGATCATCTGGAATACAACGTTCCCTGCGATATCGTGGCGGAAAAATCAGGCATTGTTACCCGGCTTACGGTGTACCGGGGTACGGCACTGGTGAAAACCGGAGAGCGTGTGGAAGCAGGGCAGGTGCTCATTTCCGGCACGGTAGTGGCCCGGGATGATAGCCTCAGTTACCGCACCCATGCCATGGGGGAAATATACATAGCCCGGGCGTATTATGGGGAGGCACAGGCACCCCAGGTGCGCGTAGAGGAGCGGGAAACGGGACGTACAGCTCCTTATGCCGCCGTTTTATGGAAAGAAAAACTGCTTGTGGAGCGGGAAAGTCCCTTCACCCGAAGCCTGCTGGAACAGCAGACAGATAGGGGACGGTGGAAGCTGTTTGCTCCGGTGGAGCTCCTTCAGGGAGAATACCGGGAGATGGAGGAAACACAGATTCCTTTGGAGCCCTGGGAACAGGAGGAGCAGGCACTGGCCCTGGCCCAGCAGCAGGCTCTTTTGCAGGTGCCCCGAACGGCCGGTATACTGATGCTCAGCAGCCATACCGCTCGGAAAGAGGGGATACTGTGGGGGATTTGCACCGTGACGGCAGAAGAAAGAATAGGAATACAAAGGGAGATGGAACCATAGATGGAAATCAACACAAGAGAGTTTATAGAGATCGACAGTCTGGAAGATACCGTAGGTCTGTTCGGTGTCTTTGATGAGAATCTGAAGGTCTTTGAGGAGGAAACCGGCACGGTGATCTCCGTTCAAAGTGATGGCATTTACATCGACGGGGCGGCGGAAAATGCATCGTTGTGCCGGGCAGTGCTGGAAAAGCTTCTGGAGATGCAGCGCAAGGGAGAAGCCATCAACCGCAGCCGTATCCGCTATGCGGTGGATCTGGCCCGGGAAGGCAATGCCGAACTCATTAAGGAGATCATGGGGGACGTGGTGGCTCTGACCTGCCGGGGCAAGCAGATCAAGTGCAAGACCCTGGGGCAGAAAAAGTATATCCAGTCCCTTAAAGAGCATGAGCTTGTCTTCGGGGTGGGTCCTGCCGGTACGGGAAAGACCTATCTGGCCGTGGCTATGGCGGTGCTGGCCTTTAAAAACAAAGAAGTGGACAAGATCATCCTTACCCGTCCTGCTGTGGAGGCCGGAGAAAAACTGGGCTTTTTGCCGGGAGATCTGCAAAATAAGGTGGATCCCTATCTGCGGCCTTTGTATGATGCGCTGCAGGAGTTTTTCGGTTTGGAGACCTATAAGAACCTGATGGAGCGCGGGGCCATTGAAGTGGCGCCCCTGGCCTATATGCGGGGACGTACCCTGAACAATGCCTTCATCATTCTGGATGAGGCGCAAAACTGCTCTGTGGAGCAGATGAAGATGTTCCTCACCCGCTTTGGGGAGGGAAGCCGTATTGTGGTCACCGGGGATATTACCCAGATCGACCTGCCGCGGGAACGCAAGAGCGGTCTGATCCATGCTCTGCAAGTGCTCAAAGAGGTGGAAGGTATTGGCATCGTCCGCCTGACACACAAGGATGTGGTGCGTCATGAACTGGTGCAGCGGATCATTCAGGCCTATGAGCGCAGCGAAAAACAGAATAAGGAGAGTTTCATTGAGCGCTGAAAAAAATACCCTGCTCCGCCGGCGGGTGCGCCGCAGGCTGCTGAAGGACATGCTCCTGCTGCTGGGGCTGCTGCTTCTGTCTTTAGGGGCATATCTGCTTCGCTGGCGGCCTTATGGGGTAACGTTGGCGGTGGGAGATACGGTATCTGCAGAGGTTACCGCCCCCAGAACCATGGAGGACGCCTATCTTACGGAGATCGCCCGGCAGCAGGCCAGAAGCCAGGTGGAAACCGTCTACGTTATGGATGAAGCCAGGGTGCAGGCGGCTAAAGCAGCACTGGAAACGCCCCTGACAAAGATAGAAGACTTTTTGAATGATATGGCCGTCCTCTGGCAGCAGAAGGCAGAGCGCTTTGACGGACAGTATTACTACAACAGCCAGGAATGGACCAGCATGCTTTCCCAGGCGGACCTGGAGCGTTTCCTGCAGGAACGGGGGCTTGCGGCGCTGGTTTCACCGGCGGTAGGGTATGCGCTGCTGGAACAGTATGTGCCCCAAGGGCAGCGAACGCCGGGGCAGGCGGCGGATATAAGCGAATACAGGCAGACTTTTCAGCAGATCATATATCCCCTGCTGGAGGCCGGGCTGGAAGAAAAGGACATTCCTGCCGTTCGGGAGCAGGCCGTAACAGCCTTGAAAAGCACATCCCTGCCCGCCGCCGTAAAAACGGAGCTTTCCGAAACACTGCTGACCCAGTGCCTGCTGCCTACGGTGGTGGCGGATGAAGCCGCAACAGAGGCAGCCCGGGAGCAGGCGGCCAGGAATACGGCGCCTGTGTTGTTGGAAAAAGGGCAGGTGCTGCTGGAAAAGGGCAGGGTCGTTTCTCAGGGAGATGTGGCGCACCTGCGGGCTTTGGGTCTGCTTCATGAAGCGGGGAGCTTTCTGGGGCGGCTGGCCGGGTATATGATCTACCTGCTGCTGTGCTGGAGCGGTTATGGACTGCTGCTCTTGCTGTGCGGGCAGAAGCTGCTGCTTAAACCACGTGAGATCCGGCGTATGGCAGGTGTTTGGGCTTTGACGATGGGGGTCTCTTTGGGTCTTTCCCTGCTGGAGCCCCGGCTCATGCCTATGGTGCTGGGGGTGCTGCTGCTATCTCATGAAACGGGGCGGCCCGTGATATTGGGGACTGCAGCGGCCATGGCCTTGATCATCGGGCCATTGGGAGCAGACGGAGGGCTTTTCAGTCAGGAGGCCTGGCGCATCGTGCCCTGCTGGCTGGCGGCAGGACTTGCTGCCGGAGCACTGAAGAGTCTGTATCCGGGGAGAAGCGTAGGGCTGCCGGCGGCTTTAACAGGAAGCGCAGCAGGTGCCTTTTCCCTACTAGGGCCGGCTTTGTATGCGGGGGACTCATTTTTAAGCTGCGCATCCGCTATGGGTTTTGCCTTGGCCGGAGGAGCGCTTTCACTGCTCTTGAGTATGGGCTTTTCCATGCTGGGGGACAGGCTGCCGGCATTGCGCCGCATAAAAAACAAAATGCAGGAAACAGAGCCGCAGCAAAGCGGTTCGGAGGAATAAAGCTATGATAGAAGTATTGGCAGATGAAGATCTTACCCTGGAGCAGGAGCAGGCGGCGTTAATACGCAGGGCCTGTGAAACGGCTCTTTCCATGGAAGGGGTCAGGGGAGATATAACCGTATTGATCTCTCACCCGGAGCGGATACGGGAGTTGAACCGTGACTTTCGCCACGTAGACAGAGTCACGGACGTGCTTACCTTCCCGGCCTGGGAAGGGGAGTCCCTGTGCGCCCCGGAGGACGGATATCTGGGAGATATCATGATCTGCCTGGAACGGGCTCGGGAGCAGGCTTTGGAATACGGTCATAGCCTGGAACGGGAGCTGGCCTTTCTGGCGGTTCATGGGACGCTGCATATTCTTGGCTATGACCACATGGAGCCGGAAGAAGAAGCAGTAATGCGGCAAAAGCAAAGAGAAATCCTGGAGAAGATGGGGGAAACAAGATGAAAGCACTGACTGCGGAAGAAAAACATATGCTGCTGGAAAAGGCCAGGGAGGCCCGGAGCCGTTCTTATAGTCCCTATTCTCATTATGCGGTGGGAGCCGCCCTGCTGACGGAAGACGGAAAGATCTATCAGGGATGCAATATGGAAAATGCCTCTTACACGCCTACTATTTGTGCCGAACGCACGGCCTTTTTTAAAGCGGTGTATGAGGGGGAAAGAAAATTTCGTGCCATTGCCATTCTGGGCAGCGGAGAGACCATTGCCTATCCCTGCGGCGTGTGCAGGCAGGTTATGGCAGAGTTCTGCGGCCCGGATTTCATCCTTCTTTGCGGCAACCGGGACGAAAGCCGGGTAGAGATGCTTCCCTTTGAAGCCGTTCTGCCCCGCAGCTTCGGCCCAAAGGATCTGGAGGCGTGATATGGGATATAAAAGTGGATTCTTCAGTATAGTCGGCTGCCCCAATGTAGGAAAATCTACCCTGATCAACGCCCTTGTGGGGCAGAAAATAGCCATCGTTACCGATCGAGCCCAAACCACACGCAGCCGTATCACCGGCGTGGTGACCCGCCCCGGATGCCAGATGATTTTTCTGGATACTCCGGGCATGACCATCCCGCGGAATAAGCTGGGCGAGTTCATGCAGAAGACCGCCGAGGATGCCCTCAGCGATGTGGAAGCAGTGCTGTATATGATCGATACCCGGCAGGGGGTGGGACAGCGGGATCAAGCTATCCTTCAGCGGCTAAAAAAATGTAAAAGCCCCGTGATCGTGCTGCTGAATAAGGCGGATGTGGCCACCAGGCTTATGGTGGAGGAAGCCCGGGAGGCCGTGGAAACGGCAGGCTTTGATACCGTTATGACCATTTCTGCCATGAAGGGGACAGGCCTGCAGGAACTGGAAAACAAGCTTATGGGCTATCTTACGGAAGGACCTCAGTATTTCCCGGAGGATATGGTCACAGATCAGCCGGAGCGGGTGATCTGTGCCGAAATGATTCGGGAGAAGGCATTGGAACTGCTTAAAGACGAGGTGCCCCACGGCATCGGCGTGGGGATGGACCGAATGCAGATGCGGGAAGACGGGGGGCTTATGGACTGCTACGCCACCATCTACTGCGAAAGAGAAAGCCACAAGGCTATCATCATCGGCCGGGGAGGCAGTATGCTTAAGAAGATCGGTACCGAAGCCAGGAAGGATATGGAGTGGCTTTTGGGATGCCGGGTAAATCTGCAGCTCTGGGTGAAGATAAAGGACGATTGGCGCAATAAACAGACGATGCTCAACGAATTGGGGTATCAGTCCAATTAAGGCGCAAGAGGCGGTGCCTTTTGGGGCATACTGCCTGTATGAAGAACGAAAAAGAACTGCTGGCCCGGTTTTATCAGACGGGCCGCATAGAGGAATACCTGGCCTACAGGCGGGCAAAGGATGGAGCAGATCAAGACAAAGTGCATAGTGACGGGGTACACGGATTACCGGGACAACGATAGGATGCTGTCTTTGTTCAGTGCGGAAAAGGGCCGCCTGGACGCCAAAGCACGTTCCTGCCGCAAAGCCACTTCCCCCCTGCTGCCGGCTGCCCAGCCTTTTGTATACGGGGAATTTGTGTTGTTTTCCAGCCGGGAAAAGCTGACGGTAGATCAGTGTGAGGTGCTGGAAAGCTTTTACCCCCTGCGGGAGGATGTTGAGCGCTTTGCCGCCGCTTCTCTTGCCTGTGCTTTGTGTCGGGGAGCTGTGCAGGAGGGAGAGGGAAACGAAGCGTTGTTTTCCCTGCTGTATCACACGCTTTCCTTTCTGGCTTACGGAAAAAGCAGCCCCAAAGATATGACCAGCTGCTTTTTGATCCGGTTTTTGTCCCTGATAGGCTACAGGCCCGCTATCACTCACTGCGCTTTATGCGGCAGAGACATGCGGGGGGATAGGGTACTGCATTTTGATCCGGAAAAGGGAGGCGCCCTGTGCCATGCCTGTGCCTTTACGTCCAAAGCGGTGGATCCGGTTCTGCTGGAGGCCATGCGGCGGATGCTGCTATTGGAGGAGGAGCAGATGGATCGGGTGAAGCTTAAAGAAACTCTGGGGCGGCAGGTCCTTTCCCTGCTGTTGGAATATACTCTTTTTTATTTTCCGCAGGTGCGCAAGGCGGCCCAGATGTTTGAAGGGCTGTAATAAAGCAAAAGCACGGAATCAACGCCGCTTTTTCCTGAATTTCGGGAAAGAAAGCGGCGTTTTGCATGGGTAACCGTCTTTCTGCGGGGCATACTGAAAGCAGAAAAAAGGAAAGGATGGTTTACAGCATGAACTGGACGGAAAAAGAAAAACTCCTTTTTAAGGATCTGAAGACTTCGGAGCGCACCAGCATAGAAAAGTATGGAGATTTCGAGGGACGTGCCTGCGATCAGGAGCTCAAGCAGCTCTTTGGCCGGATCCGGCAGCAGGAGGAAGAACATCTGCAGACGCTGGAGCAGATGGAAGGGGGTGTGATCCCCATGATGGCCGGGGGCGGCCAGCAGAGCGGGCAGGGGCAGAGTGATAAATGCGGAACAGCCGAACCCCATGATTACGGCGCCGATGCCCACCTGTGCGCCGATGCTCTGGAATCGGAAAAATATATTTCGTCTTTGTATGATACGGCTATATTTGAATTCAAGGATGCTTCCGCCCGGGACGTGCTCAATCACATCCAGAAAGAGGAGCAGGGGCATGGCAAACAGCTTTATGACTATATGGCCGCACACCAGATATACTGCTGAAAAAGGGTTTTCGGCAGAACAGTGACCCTATGCGCCTTATATGCATAGTCTGAAAATAGGGGAGAAGGGCTTTTCTTTTCTTCAATTTACAGAAAATGAGGTGCATATATGGCAACACAAATCACCAATCAGGCCACGCTGACCTATCAATACGGAGCCGTTACCGCTTCAGCCGCTTCCAACATAGCTACCGCTATCCTGCAGGAGGCATTGGCTGTGACCAAATCCGCTCTGGACAGCGGCTACCGGGGCGATCAGCCTGTGACTTACATTTTGACGGCGACCAACAGCAGCGTCAATGCGCTGACCAATGTGACCCTTACAGATAACCTGGGCGCCTATACGCCCACCGGCGGAACGGCAGCTGTCAGGCCCCTGACCTATACGGGCCCGGCTCAGCTGTATATCAACGGAGTGCTTTCCGGCGCCGTTACACCTGCTGTCAGCGGAGGAAACCTTGTGTTTACCATTCCCACTCTGGCGGCAGGGGCTACGGCCATGATCCTGTATAAGGCGCAGGCCAATGGCACCGCTCTTCTTGGGGCGGAGGACAGCATCACCAACACCGTCACCGCCGCCGCAGCAGGACTGACGGATACCTCCACGGCGGAATATACCCTTTCCGCGCAGACGTATGCGGACGTGAGCATTCTCAAGACCATGTCCCCTTCGGTGCTTACCGATGGCAGCACGGTGACCTATACCTTCACCCTGACCAACCGGGGCAATGCAGAGGCTACGGGTGTGGTGCTGACGGACGTATTCTCCCCGGCGCCCTCCAACCTGACGGTGAGCGTCAACGGGGTGGCCCTGACTGCCGCCGATTACACCTATACCGGCGGGGTGCTGACGCTGCCGGCCAGCGGTTCGGCCTATGCATTGACGGTTCCGGCCGCAACCTATGCCCAGGATGCGGCCACCGGCGCCGTTACCGTGACCCCGGGCGTTACCAACGTGGTAGTTACGGGTACGCTGTAAGCAAAGCAGGAACGGGAGCGGAGAGCGTTTCTCCGCTCCGTTTTTGTATGCAGCCGGTTTATAGGGGGAGCTACGGTACATCCCCGCTTTCTTTAGCATAGTATTGCAAATATTTTTTGAAAATCATAGTATTTTATGCAAAATACTGTTGACGGATTATCGACTGCTTGTTATTATATAAATGAAAATCGATCTTACAAAAAACTAAATAAATGATTGTAGGGGGGATATTCCCCCCTATTTTGTCTTATGTCCTTAGCGTGGTCACATTTTATCGCTGGCATTATAAAATTCGGATGTAGTAAAGGAGGATATATGCTCAGTTTGTCGTTGAAAATGTTCCGAAGGAATCGCTTACCTTTATTTATGGCCATTTTACTGACGGCGGCTACCATCCTCCTTTCCATTTCAAGTTGCCTTTTTTATTCCACAAAGGAAACGGCGGAATCCGTAACGGGCATGTTTCACACGATCCCATTGGTAGATCTTTCGGCATATATAAAATCTGATTATTTAATTGATGAGGAAGCATATGGACGGTTGGCAGATGCGTTTATCACCAATCCGTACCTGTCCAGAGATGACCGTCGACTGTATACCGGATATGGGACGAATATAAAACACTCGCGTTCCCAGCGAAAACTGATCCGATCCGCCTTTGGAGACTATTACGATGTGACCGGAGACGATGGGAATATGTTTTGGGATCAGCAATATATGGAACTGGTGCTGGAATGTACTCTACTGAGAAAGTTGCTGAAAACCGAAGGAGGGAGTTACTGGGCGGGGGAAGAAGAGAATCGCAGAGAGGTTTTCTATTACCCTACCTATTTATATGAGTTTCAGATAGATTCCATATTGGCGCAAACAGACTTTATGTCTCCTATGGAAGGACTGACAGAGCAGAAAGTCTACGTTCAATTTGAGGAAAAGTTTGATCCCACGGGGTTGGAAGTGGGCGACCGATGCCTGCTAAAGGGTGTGGGAGATGCCACCGTTAGCGTTTGTTTCAGTGATCCGTCTGGCGAGGACTATTGGATTTTAGCAGATGGGAGGATAATTTCGGAACGGGATTTCTTTTCCACGCCCATAGAGGAGAGAAGAAAAGTATAATATGCACCTGAAGACATTGGAACTGAGGGGACACAGTTCCTTTCTTCTCGTCTCCAGTGGCCTTACCAAAGATGAATATATCCCTCTGCCCAGAAAGGAAGCGCTGGATGTGAGCAGTCGGGAAGCCTTTTTGCAGTCCAGCGGCCTGGGAGCGGAGGAGGGGGAACGTTGGTTTCACATCATACAAAATTGCCGGGAGGCAGTCAATAGTCTTTCAGTGATCTCCACTGAAAATTCCAGGAACATACTTACATTCACATCCAAGGCTACCCAGATCATTGCCGGACGGCATATTCTTCCCGGGAATACGGAGCCGGTGTGCATTATAAGCGGAGAATTGGCGGAGATAAACAATCTTTCAGTAGGGGATACGCTGCCCCTGCGACTTCTCCGAGCGGAGGTGGAGGCAGAACCTGTTATAGACTTCAATAAAAAGGGGAAAAAGTGGTACTTGAAAGCTGACTGCGAAGCTTGTCCGGGGCTATTGAAGATCAGCTACCGCATTGTTGGCATTTATCGCTCCATGGAATGGAATGATAACGTGTATGCTGATTATTTCTCCCCCAACACTGTGTTTGTGTCCGTTGCTGCTACTCCGGAGATTGAAAGATCTCCGAGAATGCAAACTCTTTGGGAGGATATTTTCTGGTGGTGTACAAAAGAGGAGAGTGAGGCACAGTATATGATGTCTATCCCCCAGATCCTTTGGGGCTACTATCTGACGGAATCGGATCAGGCTCAGGCCTTTATGGATTCTC
>UQYI01000025.1 GCA_900545265.1 uncultured Eubacteriales bacterium | reverse complement strand
AGAGCGTCTGGATTGTTATCCGCATCAGCTGTCCGGCGGTATGCGCCAGCGGGTAATGATCGCCATTGCACTGGCCTGCGGGCCCAAGCTGCTCATTGCCGATGAGCCTACCACTGCGCTGGATGTGACTATACAGGCACAGCTGCTGGATCTGTTGGGCCGTATCCGGGAACAGAGCGGCATGTCCGTTATCCTGGTGACTCATGATCTGGGCGTAGTGGCCAGTTTTGCTCAAAGGGTGCAGGTTATGTACGCCGGGCAGATCGTGGAACGGGGCACTGTGGAAGATATCTTTAAACGGCCCCGGCATCCCTATACCTGGGCACTGCTTTCTTCTATTCCGGGCCGGGCTCTTTCCAGTAAGAGCGAGTTGTATGCCCTTCGGGGCACGCCGCCGGATCTCAGGCTGCCGCTGAACGGCTGTCCCTTTGCAGACCGGTGTGAATACTGCATGGGTATCTGTAAAAAACAGTGTCCGCAGGAAACACAGCTGGAGGAGGGGCATTCTGCCGTCTGCTGGCTCTGTCATCCGCTGGCTCCCAAAGTACAGCCCCCCGAGGGCATCGGAGGTAAGGAAGAATGAACGATACCGAGATCCTGTATGAGGTGCAGGGCCTGAGCCGGTACTTCCCCAGCAAACGGGGAGTGGTAAAGGCTGTAGACGATGTCAGTTTTCAGATCCGTAAGGGAGAGACCTTTTCTCTGGTGGGGGAATCCGGCTGCGGCAAAACCACCTGCGGCCGCACCCTGCTGGGCGTATACAAGAAGACCGCCGGAAAAGTGCTTTATCACGGGCAGGACAAGGATACCATGACCAAGGCGCAGCAGCGGGACTACCTGAAAATGAACCAGATGATCTTTCAGGATCCTTATGCCTGTCTGGATCCCCGCATGTCCATTTCTTCTATCATAGAGGAGGGCATGAAGGTGCATTTTTCCTATTCCGCCCAGGAGCGTACGGCTATCTGCGCCGAACTTCTGCATAAAGTGGGTCTTCCGGCGGAGTTTCTGAGCCGGTTCCCTCATGAACTTTCAGGAGGACAGCGACAGCGTATCGGCATTGCCCGGGCTCTGGCTCTGGAACCGGAGTTCATTGTATGCGATGAACCTATTGCCGCTTTGGATGTTTCCATTCAGGCACAGGTAGTAAATCTGCTTATCCGTCTGCAGCGGGAGATGGGGCTGACCTATCTGTTTATTTCTCACGATCTGTCCATGGTCAAACACATTTCCGATCACATTGCCGTCATGTATTTGGGCAGTATCATGGAGCTTGGCACACCGGACGCCTTGTATGGCCGGCCTTTGCACCCTTACTCCAAGGCATTGCTTTCGGCTATTCCCGTGGCAGATCCGGATGGCGGGTGGGCAAGCAGGCGCATCCCTCTGAAAGGGGAGGTGCCCAGCCCCGTGGATGCGCCAACGGGATGTAAATTCTGGAAGCGTTGCCCTTATGCCAGGGAATGCTGCAAGGAACAGCGTCCGCAGCTCAGGGAACTGGAGCCGGGCCATTTCACAGCCTGCCATTTCGCAGAAGAATTGTAAGAAAGGAATATAATCCATGGGATATCATATCAGCCAACTGACATATGAACAGCTGGGCCCTCTTCTTAATGAGGACAGCGTAGTGGTACTGCCTATCGGCGGCGGTTCCAAGGAGCACGGGAATCATCTGCCCATGGGCACGGATTACTATGTAACGGATTATGTGGCAAACGAAGTCACAAAGCGCTGCAATGTGCTGACATTACCTACGTTGCCCTATGCCTATTTTCCTGCCTTTGTGGAGTGGAAGGGTTCTGTCAGCGTGGAACACGCTCATTTTACCGCATATGTGCAGGATATTCTTTTAAGCTTTGTGCGCTTTGGAGTACGAAAGTTTCTCATCATTGATGGCGGCGTATCTACTCATCTGCCTCTTTGCCTGCTGGCCCGGGATATGGATAACCACTATGGCGCAAAGATCGCGGTAACGGATATAAAGTATCTGGCTAAGGAGACAGAAGATGCTTTGTGTATCCAGAAGCGTGGCGGCCATGGGGACGAAAGCGAAACTTCAACCATGCTGCATATCCACCCGGAGCTGGTGCATATGGACCGGGCGGTGGAAGAGTATTGCGACATATTCCCCGGTGCCGTGGTCAATGGCCTGCCCAAGGTGACATTTGCATCCCGCATGGAAACGCCTCATGGTATTAACGGTAACAGTACACTGGCGACTGCCGAAAAGGGAGAGAAGATACTGGAAGCCATGGTGGAGAGCATTTGCAATTTCCTGGAGCATTTTATCCCCTGGACACCGGAAAAATAAGGAAAAAGAAGGATGGGTTTGCATACAATGCAGGAAAATATAGAAGCCTTTGATCTTCTGTCTCCCCTTTCCATGGGGCATGGACACCATGCCGTAAGCGGCAGCGGTGCACTGCTGACCATGGAGAACGGGGAGACAATGGTGGATCTTAACGAAATGCGGGTGGTGCTGGGGCAGCAAAATACCGCCTTTATTCAGGCTATGGAACAGGCTGTGACGGGCTTTACCGCCCCCAAAGATGGACGCTCCGGCTCCAAAAAAAGACTGCTGCAGTATCTTTATGATACCACAGGGGGGAGTTTTCAAGGTGCTTTCTTTACTTCGTCCGGTTCCGAGGCTGCGGAATGGGCAGTGCGCCTGGCTCGAAAAATGACAGGAAAAGAGGAGATTTTTTCCTTTTTCAACAGCATCCATGGACGAACATACCTGAGTGCATCCATGTCCGGCCTGCCCAAAAGAAAGGCAGGCTGCGGGGCTCTGGCTCCCGGAGTGGTGCTGCTGCCCTATCCCTGCTGTGCCCGGCGGCCCCAGGGAGTGAGTCGGGAAGAATGGGGAGACAGGTGCCTTGAGCAGGCTGATGACATTTACCGTTTCGGCTCGGCTCAATCCGGTGCAGCACTGATCGTGGAGCTGTGTCAGGGAGCCGGGGTGGCAAAACCGCCAAAGGGATACCTGAAAAAACTGCAGCAGTGGACCAAAGCACGGGGAATGCTCTTTATTGTGGATGAAATCCAGAGCGGCATGGGCCGTACAGGAACCATGTATCTGTATGAACAGGAAGGGCTTGACCCGGACATGCTCCTGCTGGGCAAGGCCTTGGGCAACGGAATGCATATCGCAGCGCTGTTGGTAAAGAATCTTCCCTCGAAAGAGGATCTGCCGGCTCTTTCCGGTGGCTCAGGAGATGATCCGCTGGCCTGCGCGGCGGCTTGCGAGGTGTTTCGTCAGCTGGAAGAGGGATTGCTCACTCATGTAAAGAGGGTAGGAGATGTTCTCTGCAGGGGACTGGAATCTATTTCCGGCAGCAGATGTGTTCTGGAATGCCGGGGCGCAGGCTTGATGGCCGCAGTAGAATTCATATCTGCGGAAGTTTGCCACCGGGTAGCTACCCGGGTGGAGAAAGCGGGGTATCTGCCCGGCTGCGCGGGAAGCGTTCTTTTCTGTAAACCGCCTTATGTGATCACAGAGGAGCAGGTGAGAGGATTTCTTACATCTCTTAAAGAGGCCGTATCCATGGAGGATACGCTGTGAAGAGCCGGGCCCTGCGGGATATGACTCAAGGCAGTGTTCCACGGCACATGCTGGCCTTTGCCCTTCCGCTGCTGGCAGGGAACTTCCTGCAGCAGTTTTACAACATGGTAGACAGCTGGGCTGTAGGCAATTTTGTAGGGGACGGAGCTTTGGCCGCCGTGGGGGCGGGGGCTTCGGTCATGTATTTGTTTGTATCCCTGTTTTCTGGTGTGGGCGTGGGGGCAACGGTGTGCATCGCCCAGGCTTTCGGCGCAGGCCGGCGGGAGCAGGTAAGCACCGTGGTGGATACGGTATACCGGGCCATCCTCATATCCGCCTTGCCGGTAATGCTCCTGGCCTTTCTGGGGGCGGAAAAGCTGGTAGAATGGATGCAGGTGGAGATGGAGATCGCTCCCGGGGCCTGCACCTATATCCGCATCCTGGGTTTGGGGCTGGTGGCTACCGTAGGGTATAACATTAATGACGGTATCCTTCGGGGGTTGGGTAACAGCCGGGCCTCGCTGCTGTGTCTGGCGGTGGCTACGGTCGTGAACGTGGCTTTGGATCTGCTGCTGGTAACGCTTATTCCCCTTGGCGTTGCGGGAGTAGCCATAGCCACGGTCATAGCGCAGCTGGTTTCCTGGATCTGCGGCGTGATATATATACGGCGTACCTATCCCTTTTTATCCATACGCCCTTTCAAAGGAGAATTTGATAGGACGCTGCTCAAGAAAGTACTGGGTATCGGTCTGCCGGCAGGCTTGCAGATGGCTACTGTTTCCTTGGGCGGAATGGCGGTCATGCGCAAGGTGAATACCTTCGGCCGCAGTTATGCAGCCGGGTATACCGTGGGATTAAAGATCGATAATCTGGTTTTTCTGCCTATACAGGCCTTATCCAGCGCTGCTACGGCTTTGGTAGGGCAGAACGTAGGTGCAGGAAACTGGGAACGTGTCAGATCCGCTGCCCGCTGGGTAGTAGGCTGCTGCCTGGGTTGGTGTGCATTGGGCATCTTGTGTATCTATCCTTTCAGGGCTGAACTGGTGGGGGTGTTCACTCCCAGTATGGCTACCATAGAATGCGGCGCCCTGTTTGTGGGTTGGGTATTGCCGGCTTACAGCCTGCTTTCGGTTATATTCTCGCTGAACAGTGTGATACGGGGAGCAGGGCAGAGCCTGGTGCCCATGCTGGTGGCCGTTATCGGGCAGATTTTCGTCCGGGTGCCGGTGGTGTACCTGTTGGCAGACAAGTTTGGGCCCCGGTATATGTACGGGGGATTTGCCATAGGCTGGGCAGTAGGAGCTACGCTGGCCGTTTGCTATTATGCTTCCGGACATTGGAAGAAAAAGGCGCTTGCACAGGCAAAGAACGATCCTGCTGTTTGACATTTTTTCCGGTTTTTGCTATCTTTACCATATGAAAAGCCGCTTATCCCGGCGAATACTGCTGCCCCGGAGGCAAGGGAGAACCAAGCATGGTAGACAAAAACGTGATAACCCCATTGTATGCGCAGATTGCCAACGAACTGCGTAAGGAGATACTCTCCGGCAAGTATGGCTTACATGGATGTATTGGCACCCATAGCCAGCTGGGCGAACGCTTCGGCGTCAGCCTGATCACCGTGCGCAAAGCGGTACAGGTACTGGAAAAAGATGGCATAGTAGAGATCTTGCAGGGAAAGGGCACTTTTGTTCGCCAGACGGCATTGGTAGACCCGCTGCGGGATCTGACAGGGATCAGCAACATGATGTCCTCCATGCAAATGGAAAAGCAGGTGAGCGTCCCGGTGTTCGAATTGCGGCCCGCTCCGGAGACGCTGGATCGGGATACGGCCGGCGCTTTGGGGGATATGCCCCTGTTTATCCGGCGGGTGGTCAGCGTGGGAGGAGTGTCCATGGCCAATGCGGATATGTATCTGCCTGGTCGGTTCGCTTCGGCTTTCACCAGAGAAGAGGCAGAAAAACGCACTATCTACCAGATCTATCAGGATAAGCTGGGGATGAATCTGGGCTTGGGCAGGCAGATCATCCGGGCGGCAGGCGCTTCTGCAGAGGTCGCTCACAGCCTGGGCATTGCGCCGGGCAGCCCGGTATTGCAGATAGAGCGCAGGGCCTACGACGATAGGGAAACCCTGATAGAGTACATGATCCTGACCTATGAAGCCAGTAAATACTGTTTTGAAGTGGAACTGGCGTTGAACAAAGAATAAAGAAATGGAATAGGGGAGGTCATACTTTTCTCCATACAGCCCAACGATCTGCGATCGTTTCGGGTCTGTGTAATTGGGAAAGATGCGCCTCCCTCCTGTGTATGAAAGGAGATATTATGGAAAAGGACAGCCATGCGGAAGTATTCAGCAGGGGCTATAAGACATTTTTGAATGCATGCAAAACCGAACGGGAAACGGCATCCAGAGCGGTGGAAATGGCTAGAGAAGCAGGCTTTCAGCCTTTGAGAGAGAAGCAGGCATTACACCCGGGGGACAAGGTTTTTACCCTGTATAAGAATAAAGCAGCCGCACTGTTCGTGATTGGTCAGAAGAGTCTGAAAACGGGAATGCGTCTGCTTTGCGCTCATACGGATGCCCCCAGACTGGACCTGCGCCCCTGTCCGCTGTATGAAAAAGAAGGACTGGGAATGCTTCGCACCCATTATTACGGCGGTATAAAAAAGTATCAGTGGGCGGCTTTGCCTTTGGCCCTGCATGGTGTCATTATAAAGAAGGGAGGAGAGAGGATCACCGTTTCTCTGGGCGAGAAAGAAGAAGAACCTGTGCTGTACATAAGTGATCTTCCCAAGCATCTTTCTGCAAAACAGGCCAAAGAGCCCATGGGGGAGGGCATCGACGGAGAGGATCTGAACCCTGTTGCGGCTTCATTGACCGCGGAAGAGAAACAGGCCGGTCTGGCACTGCAAAAAAAGATCCTGTCTGTTCTGAAAGAAAAATATGATGTTGAGGAGGAGGATTTGCTCAGCGCAGAGTTGGAGATCGTCCCCGCCGGAAAGGCCCGGGATGCCGGGCTGGACGGCAGCCTTATCGCCGCTTACGGGCATGATGACCGCAGCTGCGTATATGCCGGATTGCAGGCAATTCTGCAGTTGAGTACACCGGCCCATACTGCGGGACTGCTTTTGCTGGATAAGGAAGAGGTGGGCAACCAGGGGGCCACGGGCATGCAGTCCCGTTTTCTGGAAAACCTGACGGCCCGTCTGCTGCATCTTTCCGGCGAAGAAGGACCGCTTGCACGGGAGGAAACTCTGGAACATTCCCAAATGCTTTCTGCGGATGTGGTGTTGGCTATGGATCCCAACTATCCGCAGTGCTTTGCCCCCGGCAACACCGCTCATCTGGGACGTGGGCCTGCTTTGGTCAAATATGCAGGGCATTTTGGCAAGAAGGATGCCAATGATGCCAATGCAGAGTTTCTGGCGCTGCTGCGGGATGTGTTTGATGCTGCGGGGGTGTGTTGGCAGACGGGAGAATACGGCATTACGGATCTGGGCGGCGGCGGCACGATGGCGCCTCTTCCGGCTGCCTATGGCATGGAAACGGCGGATTGCGGGATCCCTCTGCTGAGTATGCATGCTCCCTATGAATTGGCCAGCAAAACGGATGTATACGAGGCCAGCCGGGCATATGGGGCTTTCCTTGCTTCGGACAGAGCTATTGAGCAATATCAGTAACACATAAAAGCGGAAGGCTTGCGCCTTCCGCTTTTATATGTAGATCAGTTGGTTTTCTTTTTGGGCCGCTGCGGGCGTTTGATCTTTCCGTTGGCGACTTTGCCTCCGGCAAAAGCTACCGCCAGAAAGGCCATCAGCGCACCCGGCAACAGGTAACTCATAAGGCCGGGCGTGTCGCCGGTATCTTCCTGGTTTTTCTGCTCGGAAGGAGAGGGCACGGTGGAAGGAATCTCTGTGTCGGCGGGAGAGTAAGTCGGCGAAGGCGTAGGGGCAGCTGTAGGAAATGGAGTAGGAGTGGCATAGGTCAAAAAGTCTGCTGTATCCATTCCATCCAGCAGGCTGCCTTCTCCAATCAAAGGGGTAAGCGCCGCTTCAACGGCTGGCTGCTGTTTATACAACTGCTGGGAACGCTGAAGCGTCCAGACTTCTTTCAATACAGTCACAGCGGTTTCTTCCATGGCGCATAAAACACTTCCATAGTCATCCAGGGCATACACCTTTTCGGGTGTCGATCCCTGTTTTTGCATCAGCTCCCAGATATAGGCGCACATACCACCCTTGCCGAGTACCAGCAGCCGGGGTGCACACGACAGTATGACATTCAGCTGCATATTTGCCCACTTGTTTTGGGCGGCATCCCGGGTATCGGCTTGGGGCTGCTTTAAGGACAGGAACACAGGCTCACGGAAGATCCCCAGGGCAGACAGGTATTCCATAACCTCCCCCATGCGATCCCTGTCAGAGGAAAGCAGATAGACCAGCTGTATGGTCAGTCCCTTTTGCCGGAGTTCCTCCAGCACAGGGGAGGCCAAAGAATATTCTTCTCCCAGTTCCCTCAGAAGTATCAGTGCATCACAGGGAGTTGCAGGAGAAGCAAATATCGTTTCCCCTGTCTGCAAGGTACGCAATTCTGCAATTTTCAGGTCATTGCTTCCGGAAAGCCGCAATTCAGCGGCATTCTCCGTATGCAGGTATTCATGAAAAGTACTGCCGCTGCGTTCCTGACGGGAGAGTATTTCCCCCTTTTTGTCAAGCAGCTCCAGCGTATAGCTTTGAGGCAGTTCACGCCATTCCAACAGCAGAGGTTCCCCCGGAGCATCTATCCGGCAGGTCAGATTATTTCCCCTGTGAATGGTCACATAAGTTCGGTAATCTCTATCACACAGTAATATTTCCCGTTCGGTCTTGTCCTCCGGGAGAGTATAGGGGCTGCTTTCTTCACCCATGGTTAAAAGAGGAAAAAGCAGACAGATGCCCATTAGCAGGCATAGAATTCTGTTTCTTTTATGGATGTGCATATGATCTCCTTTTCAGTCAGCGTTCCTGGTTTCCATTATGAAGAAGCGGGTCTTCTACTCCGGGGACCAGAGAGGAGTAGCCCCACAGCAGGGCATCGGGCCATCGGCGCTGATAATCGGCACTGCCGGCGCTGCCATCATGACGGTTGAGGTGTTCACCCATAAAGAGCATGCCTGTGGAACACCCTCCATCCATATTGTAAGCCTGCACACAGCCTGCCTCCAAAAACAGATCCCTGAATTGCTCCAGAGTTAGTCCATAGCTGTAGTTGCTCTGGCGACCATCACAGACAATGGCAAGAAAGTGTCCGGGAGCAATCATGCCAAGGCCTACACGGGGGTTCACCCGGTTTACGGGGGAAAGCTGTACCTGATCGTTGCCTTTTCCATCCCGAACCAGCCATGGACCGAAGCTTACCGTTTCCCGAATGCCCTCCTCCAGTAATTCTTCCGCATTGCGCTCGCCACCGTTAAAAATCTCCATGGTCAAATCGTCCTTCAAGGCACAGAAGGAAGCCGCTTTTCCATCCAGATATACACGACCCTGCCGAAGAATAACGCCTTTGCGTTCCTTGTCCTGCTGGGTTATATTGTCACCGGTGATGGCCAGTACGGCTTTGTTCTTCCGAGCAATTTGCCAGGCGGGAGCCAGAGAGATGCCATCTTTTGCTTCCGTGGCAAAACCGGAGTGGTAGCTGTTGAACTGACGCATATAGATATGTGCGAACAGGCTTACCTGGGGATAAGGACGTCCGTTTTCGGAAAGCACCGTTGTCTTGTGTCGGCGTATAAACACAGCCAGTTCCGGGCTTCTATAACTCCATAGACCGATTTCTTCCTGCTGAAATACAACTTCCTCTTCATAAAAGAAGCGATCCTCCGGTTCTATGGCCGTTTCCGGGTTGAATGAAAGTCCCGTTTCTTCCCAAAGGGCTGCAGCAGTCACTTTCGGGGTAGGAGAGGGAAGAAGTGCGTCCTTTCCGTTGAATCCAATGGGCAGCAAGAGCAGTGCACTGCATATAAGTCCTGCCAACTGTCTATGTAACATGTGCGGGGGATTCTCCTTTACTGAATAGAGAATTTGGAGCAAGAGTAAGATAGAATATACACTCCATACAAAGATTCTATCGCAATGAAACCATACCGTCAAGGTATTATGGCGACGGCTGGGGAATAAGGTAAAAGGAGGAAGAAAAAGGAGGACATGGTCATGCATAAGGACGGGGAGAAAATCGGTAATGTCATAGGCAATCGAACAACATTTTCAGAACTTCGCTGCCGGGAGGTCATCAATATTCAGGACGGGGCCAGGTTAGGGCAGGTCAGTGATCTGGAGATAGATCTCTGCACAGGGACGGTGATGGGACTCATGGTACCGGGAGAACGCAGGGGATTGGGACTGCTGCGAAACAGGGAAGGACTGTGCATCCCGTTTGCCCGGATAAAAAAATTTGGCGAGGATGTTATTTTGGTGGAGCTTTGTCCCTGAGTATGCTATACTAATCTAATTAGAAATTGCGTTCAGGGGGAATAAACATATATGAAGTGCCGCTATTGCGGGAATACAGACAGTAAGGTCATCGACAGCCGTCCCAGCGAGGATGGAACAAGCATCCGCCGCCGGAGGGAATGCACCAAATGCGGTAAACGGTTCACAACCTTTGAACGTATTGAAGAAAATCCCATGATGGTGGTCAAGCGGGATGGACGGAGAGAGCCCATGGAACGGGAAAAGATTGCCGCCGTGATCCGAAAGGCCTGCGGCAAGCGTCCCATTTCTGCCGATGTGCAGAACCGCATGGTAGATGATATCGTCCGGGAGGCCAGCAATACCCTGGCTTCTGAAATTCCGTCTTCGCAGGTGGGCGAACTGGTGATGAAGTACCTTCGGCAGGTGGATGAGGTAGCTTATGTGCGCTTTGCCTCTGTTTACCGGGAATTTAAGGATACGCATACCTTTATGGAGGAATTGCAGAAGCTTCTGAACGAAAACGAGAAAGGACGGGGCGCATGAAACGGATCACTGCCCAGTGGCAGTTCAAAGAGCTTTATGAAGCTATCCCAAGGGGCTATGTGTTTGAAGAGAAGGATGGGATAGGGCTATATCGACTGCCAGCTCTGCAGCAGGAAAGAGGAGTGGAGCACGGTTTTACGGCGCGTACCGGCGGCGTGAGCAAGGAACCCTATGCATCGCTGAATTTGAGTTTTACCAACGACAACCGTTCCGATGTACTTGAAAATTATCGGCGCTTTGCCCGGGCGGCAGGATTTCCGGCCGATTCCATGGTCATGGATACATACGAGCATGGTGTCAAGGTGTTCATTGTGGATCAGGAGGACCGGGGAAAAGGGTATACCCTGCCGTCGCTTCCTTCCTGTGACGGGCTGGTGACTAAAGAAAAGGGACTGACCCTGATCACCGGGCACGCCGATTGCATGGCTTTTTATTTTTATGACAGGTCAAAAGGGATTGTGGGCTTATGCCACGCAGGCTGGCGGGGTGCCCTGAACCGCATTGGTTTGGAGGTGCTTTCCCATATGCATGCACTGGGCAGTGACTCACGAGATATTCTGGCAGGGGTCGGTCCTTCTATCTGTCCGTCCTGCTTTGAGGTGGGGGCTGATGTGGCCAAGCTGTTTGCGGATTCCTTCCCCGTGTGTCCCCTTATTGGCCGAAATGAAAAGGGGAACCCTACGGTGGATCTGTGGCAAACGGCGCTGTGCCAGTTTATGGAGGGGGGCGTGCTGCCGGAGCACATCTCTTTTATGGGCGTGTGTACCAAAGAAACGGACAACCTTTATTCCTATCGGCGGGAGGGACGCACCGGGGGCATGGCTGCCTATATTCGGCTGGTTTGAAAAAAGTAGAATCGAAACATAATTGTGTCATTCATTGACAATGCTTTGATTCCATATTATAATTTATAAGAATGTGCCATGGCAGAAGTGGTGTACTTTCAGCGTAAGGGAGAAGAAAATGAAAAACAAAAAAAGAACGATCCGTATCCTTGTCATCGCCCTGGTTGCGGTGATTGTCGTTGCGGCGGCAGTGGTGCTGCTAAAAAAGGACAAGGCTGGCTACAATTACTTTGAGCGCCGGCAGCAGATCGCTTCGGTGGGCAGTGAAACCATTACCAAGGGCGAATATTCTACTGCTTTCAATGAGTATTACAGCAATATCAGCACTTATAACCTGTATGCTCTGTATTATGGCTACGGCAAATACTATGATGTGAGCACCGAAGCCGGTGTGCAGGAACTCAAGACCGATATGCTGGACAGCCTTATCCAGCAGAAAGCCTATCGTCAGATCGCCAAAGAACTGGGCATTACCCTGACGGATGAGGAATTGGATGAGTGCAGGAAAACCGGCCAGGAAGCTTATCAGCAGATGTATGAAAGCTGCGTAGAGAGTGCCAAGAATGCCGGTTCCACTACGCCGGAAACGTATGCCGATACCCTGATCGCTACCTATTTCAGCAACATGGGTTTGACCAAGAGCGGCTTTATTGCCTATAAGACCGAAGCGGCTCAGGCTTCCAAGCTGGCGGATAAAGTGGATCAGCATTATAAAGATGAAAAAAACATTACCGAAGAAGAACTGCCCGCTCTGTATGAGCAGTATGTGCAGGACAACTATGTAAAGGCCTATGCCGATGGTGCTTATGCGAATTATGAGCGCTACCGCAAGCAGGGTTCCGTTACCCTTCCGTATCTGTATATTCCTGAAGGCTTTGTATTCATTCGGGATATTGAGATCGAAGATGAAGCGGTAGCAAAGGAGACCATGACCAAAATCGAAGAAGGCGGTGTAGCCGCTTTCGAAGAGGCTCTCAAGGATGAGAACGTCAATCAGGATACTTTCCTGTCTACGTTGGGCGAAGATGAAGGCTACGGCATCGGCGATAAGGACAGCCTGTTCAGCTCCGAGATCTACGATGCCGCCAAAGATATGGCTGTAGATGAGATCAAGCTGGTAGAGGTAAAGGTTACCACAGAAAACGACGGAAAAGAGGAGGAAAAAACCACCTGGTATATCATCCGCCGTATTGAAGGTATTGCGCCTGGTGTTCTGCCCTATGAGAAGGTTGCAGAGGAGATCAAGGATGATCTGGAAAGCTCCGTTAAGAGCCAGTATGCTCAGGAGCAGATACAGGCCTGGATTGACAGCCACAACGTGACCAAAGATGAAGAGGCTGTCAAGGCCCTCAATCCCGTTGCATAAGTTATGAAGCGGGGAAGATTTACCAGAATTGTTTGCCTGTTTATGGCGCTGCTGATGGTGTTGGGGTTGATCGTAACCCTGGTATGGAGTATTGCAGTTGCTTGACAGGTAAAAGAAGAAATGTACACATGGCGCCCGGGGAAAGCATGTTACCGGGCGCTTTTTGTGTGGGTTTGTGTTGCGGTATTGAAGTAGGCCGCAGACGCAGGAAAGAGAGAGCAGCTGCGGGTCGAAACAGAAGAAACGAACCTGCTTTCTTTATGTTGTATCTTTCATCTGTCGAAGGAAAATGCAGAATTGGTTTCATAGTGACTTTTATAGAATTTTTTCCAACACTTGCGTCTGTTCGTTCGTTTTATAAATGAAAAGCAAAACAGACCAAGGAGGAAATGAGACATGCTAAGAGGAACAGCCTTTGTGAGAGCCGGAGCATTGCTGGATGCCTGCGTCAGAGAGGCGCGCAGTTTCCGGAATGCCCGACACTTTCGGGGAGAGCGGCGGCAGGAAGAAATTCTTTGGGCCCTTAACGAAATTTACGCCAATACGCTGCCTGGATTTGAAGTGCTGTAATAGAATATTTTCCAAAAAGGAAAAGGAGGAGAGCTTCATGGTAGAAGCACTGTATCGGCTTCACAGGCAAGCCCTGTACGGCTACTGCCTATCCATGACGGAGAGCGGGGCTTGGGCTGAGGATCTTTGCCAGGAGGTTTTTGTGCGGGCCATGGAGCATTACGAGGAATTGGCAGAGCTGCAGGAGAAGCAACGGCGCGCCTGGTTGTATAAAACCGCACGGAATCTGTTTATCGATCAGGTACGGAGGCAAACAAGGGAGCAAAACAAAGCGCCTGTGCTTTTGGAACCGGAGGAATATGAAGAACAGGGATTTTCCAATACGGAAGTATGGGAATTGTTGGGAGCTTTACCACCACTGCATCGGGAACTGTGCCTGAAACGGTATGTGCAGGGCTACAATGCACGGGAACTTGGAGAGATGTATGGAGAGCCGCCTTCCACCATACGCAGCAAATTAAAAGAAGCAAGAAATATATTAAAACAACAGTTAAAGGAGAAAAAGTAATGAAGGATCTTGTTATCAATACCGCATTTTGTGACATGCGCAGCACCAGGGAAGAGACTCTGAAAAAGTATGCCTCTGTTACCGTCAATGCCGCTGAAGTACTGGTGACGCCCAGTGTACAAACCATGCTGGCGGATCATAATGTGCGTCTCAATGCGGCCTATGTGATCAGCGTGCCGGACGGAGTCAAGGTGCAGGTAGAAAATTACAGCGGTACTCACAGCATCAGCGGGGAAGCATTTCCAGAGGATGGAACACTCCATGTTCTCTTTATCAGCGGACTGCTGACCGTGGAACCTTCCGGTATAGAAAAGGCAAAAAGCTACTATGCCATTGTGGTCAGCGGGATGGTGGAATTGCCCAGAAGCTTAATCGGAAGTCTGACCAATCTGCAGGTGAGCGGCTCCGTAGAAGCTTATCCTGATGGAGCGCTTCGGCTGAAGAATACGGCTCAGATTGACAGGCTCTTTGCACTCCGTGTCAAGGAAGAGCTATATTTTGCCGGAAAACGCCTTGTATTCCTGGATGATAAGCTGGATGCGGCGGCTTTGCAGGCAAAGGGGGCTCGGTTTGAAAGCCCCAAGGCACTGGTAGCGGAAAGTCTGACGGAAAGCGTCCTGCCTTTGCTGGATGAGCAATGTGATGTGGAGATCCTGCCGGACGGTACCCGGTTTATCAAAGACGATGCCGTATTGGACGGCCTGTTCCTGCGGCGCAACGGTAAAAAGGCTTATGTGCTGGGAGATGTATCTGTGGAAGATAAGGAAAGTCTGGAAGCGATGGAGTATCTTCATGTACATGGAGAACTGGAACTGCCGGAAAAGTGGGCAGATATTCTGGCAGATAAGCCGGAGATCACCTATGATTCCCTGCGGCTGCAAAAAGAACGAAGCGGAAAAATGCTGCGGGTGGAAGATAAGCTCAAAGCAATGCTCACCCGGCAGATGTTGGAAGAGTATCCCGGCGGTGTGATTCTGGAGGACTGTGCCAAAATAGAGGTAGCAGAGGATGTTCCTGCAGAGTGGATCACTGTGGAGCGGGTCGTCATTCGGGATTGCGCCAAAGTGTGTGGTTCGGCTGAACAGTTGCCCAATCTGTATCTGGTGTGCGAGGATGTAGCCAAGATCACTGACGGGCAGGCGGATCAGGAGGATGAAGACGGAAAAGATGTTTCCGTCATAAACGCCGCCAGCTATGCGCTGTAAATCGGGGATCCAGCCAGATGGGGGAGGACATATTCTTCCGATCAACTGGTTTTCAAAAGGCATGCAGATCGCATTAAAGATTTCCCCATAGAAAAAGGAACCCCGCCGGCATTGCTGAGACAAACCGGATAAAGGGTTCCTTTTTTGTGATAAGTTTATGTATCATTGGCTTCTTGTAAAGCCAGTGCCATTCGATACATTTCTTTTTTTGAAAAACCGGTCTGATGGGCCGCCTCAGCGGCTGCATCCTTTATGGACATGGTTTCCAACAGTTGCTTTAAAAGGACTTTCGGATCCGGTGCTTTCGGGTGGGAAAGGGCCTCGGGCACCAGTACACAGAGCACACACTCTCCACGCGGCTCCTCTTCCATTTCGGCCAGTAAGGAGGTCAGTGTTCCTCTCCGAATCTCCTCGTGGAGCTTGGTCAGTTCCCGGCATAAAGCTGCCGGGCAATCTCCAAGTAAGGCTAACAGTTCCTGCAGCGTATTCTGCACCCGGTGAGGACTTTCATACAGGATAGCTACGTGTCCACAGTGGGCGATTTGCGCGAGCATCTGCTTGCGGGGCTTACTGTCCCGCGGGAGAAACCCAAAAAACGTAAATGGCTGTATGGGCAGCCCGGAGAGCACCGCTGCCGTCAGTACTGCAGAGGCACCGGGAAGCACCGTTACGGGCAAATTTTCTTTTTGACAAGCAGAGAGAAGCAAGGCGCCTGGATCGGAGATACCGGGCATCCCTGCATCAGAAACATATACAATGTTCATGCCGCTCCGCAACTTCTCTGTCAGCAGGGGGCAGCGGCTTTTTTCTGTATGCTCATGGCAGCTGATCAGCGGCTTTTTCAGGCCCAGATACTGCAAAAGCTGTCCAGTTCGCCGGGTATCCTCACACCAGACTTCATCGCAGGTTTTCAGCGTTTCCACAGTGCGGTAAGTAATATCTCCCAGATTGCCGATAGGAGTTGCGGCCAGATACAGCATCAGTATTTCCTTTCCCGCAGGCTGTCACCCGTAAAGAGAATTGCTTTAGTCACAGAAGAGTCCGCAATGCGGGAAGAGACCCGTTCCCCGTACCGGTTTCGGAGTTCTTCCAGCGAAAGGTTGGTAATATACACCGTAGCCCGTCCGGCACTGCGCCGTTCATCGCACAGGGCAAAGATAGATTCCACCGTTATATTGGGTATCATAGGCTCGCTGCCCAGATCGTCCAGAACCAGAAAAGGTACATTCATATAGATGTTCAGGGAGCTGGTGCGCTCTTTCAGGCCATTCATAATATCCTGAATAAAGAAATACGCAGTGATCCGCAAGCTTTCTACGCCCTGTTCCAAGGCCTGATACGCTATGGCGTTGCCGAAAAAGCTTTTACCAAGTCCCGGCAGCCCGGCCAGTATCAACTGGGGATAGGAAGGGTGAGGCAGGGCTTCAGCATACTGCCGGCAAAGCGTACAGATCTTTTCTCCGCGGACTTTCTGATGGGCATCGGAATAAAAATCGGCGGAGAAATTGGCAAAAATCTCCCGATCGTTGATGCGGCCGCTTTCCATACGCTTCTGCTGTTCCAAATTCAATCGGCAGGTGCATTTTTTCTGTACGGGGCTGCCAACATAGCCTGTATCCCGGCAAAGGGGGCAGTCGTAGATCGGATCCAGATAGGTATCCGGCAAGTCCATAGCTTTCAATAGAGATTTCTGCTGCTGCTTCAGCTTAGCTAAGGCAGTCAAGGCTTCTCCTGCAGGCAAAAGAAAGGCTTTGGCTTTCTGCTCCATAACCATTGCCAGTTCCGGACATTTTTGCAGGCATTCTTCCCGCCGTTTTTGAGTCAGACGGCGGTTTTTCTCCCGCAGGGCGGCATAATGCTGATTCAGATCCATCCTGCTTCCTCCTTACAGATCGCTGTCCAGATCCAAGGAAATATCGTCTACGCTGAAATTACTACTCGCATGTTGAGCATATCCGGCGGCATAAGCATTTTTTGTGTTTCGATAAGAACGGGCAGGAGTGGCGGGGGAAGAAAGTGCTTTTTGTGCATCTTCTTTGGTGCGTATCCCTCGATTCATCCAGTCGGAAAGAATGGTTTTCAGCTTGCCAAAGGGGCGGTCGGCTCCCTGACAATCCTCCGCTGCCAACAGAATCACCTCTCGAGGCAAGCCATTGCTGCCGCAATAGGCGGCCAACTGAGCAATTGCGGTTTTTGTGGGCGGTTCAACTTTGCCCATGGTGGCAAACACCTGCCGGGCAAATTCTCTTTCACCGCTTTGATACCCCTGCTGTTTTTCTATATCTGTTTTGGTGATCAGGTTCTTATCCCGCAATTCTTCCAGCCGTTCCCCCAATATTTCAAATGTGGGTGTAGAAACACCGGTAAGCTGCGGACAAACAGCTAAAATCGCTTCCTGATCAAAACCCCAGTCTTTCACCCATTTTTCATAAAGGTCCATTTCATCCTGAGTGGGGGAGCGTCTTTTGTTCCAACGGCGGAGGATCTCGCCTGCACCGTGCTTTTTAGCTGCGGCATCATGTATATATTCCTGTGCTTTCTGAGGGGTGGTAATACCCCTTTCTGCCCAGCTTTTACCTACGGTAAGGATATACTGGATACTTACATTGCGGCCCTTGTTTTCCATGCACCAGGCCACCAGCTCCAGAACCGTGCTTTCCTCCAAATGGAAGGTTTCGATGATATCGTAGATATGCTTCATCTCCCGGAGCGTAAACGTTCTGGGGGCGATCAGGCTGTTGAGGGATCGGACAAAAGCAGCGTATTTCATAGGGGCAGCTGTGGTAGCGGCCGGTTGTTCCACGGTAAGATACTCTACTTCAAGCGGTGCATCCGAAAGAATGCGCACCAATCCACGGCTCTGCCAGTAAACAAAAGCCGTAAGCACCTGACAATCGGTCATGAACAGGGATGCAGCCAGATCGGCCTCAGCCATGGAGGGAAAATGACATTGCATAAGGCCATATAGATATACCTTCAGGGCGTCTTCCGGGCAATCAGGCATATATTCAGCAATGAACAGGTTATCCAGCGGCGTCTGTTCCCGTTTGGCCGCTTCAGGTGAAAAGTGTATATTCATAACAAAAGTATAGCATGACCCGACTGGAGATTCAAGGCTTGTATTCGGTAAAAACGGGAAAGGCCATTCCTTCATTGGGAACAGAAACCAAGCACAGGACACAGAGGCGAAAGGATCATGATATGGGGATGAGACGCAGCTGCTAAACTTTACGCAGGGATAAAACAAAAGGGAAAACAGATATAAAAACGGCCTGTGCAAGGTGCACAGGCCGTGGATTGCAATACGTGGGCTTTTTATTTTTTGCTTAACTTCCGCTGGAAGAGCTTCACTAATTCTACCAGAGGAATAATGGAAGCCGCCAATCCCATAGCTACGGTATATTCACTCAAAGAGATGGAAGTAAAGCCGAAAGCTTCCACCAGAAAGGGGACATAAATCACCGCCGTGGTCAGCAGCAGTGCGCCCAAAGCGCCCAGCCAGAGCCAGGGATTCTGTTTTTTCAATGAGAAGATGCTGCCTCGCTGAGAACGCATATTGAAGGAATGGAAGATCTCGGCCATGGACATGGTCAAAAACGCCATGGAGACGCCGTCTGGGCTGTTGGTGATAGTCCATTCTCCAAACTCCATATAATGGCCAATAAAGAACGCAGCCAACGTTAGCAGAGAGACAAGTATGCCCTGATACGCTACATCCACCCCTACGCCACCGGAGAAGATGCCGTCCCGGGAATCACGGGGCAGACGGCGCATGGAATCCGGTTCCCCCGGTTCCATACCCAAAGCCAGAGCAGGGAGGCTGTCTGTGATCAGATTGATCCACAAAATGTGCACCGGCTCCAGAATCGTAAAGCCGAGCAGGGTCGCAGTGAAGATGGACACCACCTCACTTAGATTGGAAGAAAGCAGAAACTGAATGGCTTTGCGGATGTTGGCGTAAATTTTACGCCCTTCCTCTACGGCAGAAACAATGGTAGCAAAGTTATCGTCCGCGAGGATCATATCCGCCACATTTTTGGTCACATCCGTACCGGTAATGCCCATACCAATGCCGATATCAGCCGCTTTGATGCTGGGGGCATCGTTAACACCGTCTCCGGTCATGGCGGTGATCTTTCCACGCCGCTTCCAGGCTTCCACAATGCGGACTTTGTGCTCCGGCTGTACCCGGGCATACACACTGTAACGCTCGATCGCTCTGTCCAGTTCCTCATCAGACATGTCATTGAGCGCCTGCCCCATAATGGCCTGAGAGGGATCGCTAATGAGACCAAGTTCTCTGGCAATGGCTACGGCTGTATCGATATGATCGCCGGTAATCATGATCGCCCGGATACCGGCCTGCCGGCATTCTTCCACGGCAGCCTTTACTTCCGGACGTACCGGGTCAATCATACCCGTGAGCCCTACAAAGGTCAGATCCTGCTCCAGTGCGGCATCGGAGGTATCCGCAGGCAGGGCAGCATATTCCCTGCAGGCGCAGGCCAATACCCGCAGCGCCTTATCCGCCATGGACTTGTTTTGGGTCATGATGCGTTGACGGTCTCCATTCGTCATGGGACGGATCCCCTGCTCCGTAAGCACACGGGTGCAGTGAGCCAGCACTTCATCAGGGGCACCTTTGGTAAATTGCATTACGCCCTGCGTGCAGGTATGCAGGGTAGACATCATTTTCCGCATGGAATCAAAAGGAGCCTCCGCCACGCGAGGAAAGTCTGCTTTGAGCGTATCTTTGGGGAACCCCTCTCCTGCGGCAAAGTTTACGAGGGCACATTCCGTAGGCTCGCCCTCTGCCTGGCCGGAAGCATTCAGCTCCGCATCGGAACAAAGAGCCATGCCTCGGGCCAGCAGGGCTTTGTCCGCTCCCCAGGCTTCTACTACAGTCATTTTGTTCTGAGTCAGTGTACCGGTCTTATCAGAGCAGATGACCTGAGCACAGCCCAAAGTTTCAACGGCGGTAAGGCGGCGAATGACGGCATTGCGTTTGGCCATGGAGGTAACGCCGATAGACAGCACAATGGTCACTACAGCGGGCAATCCCTCGGGAATAGCGGCTACTGCTAAAGCAATGGCTGCAATAAAGGTGTTCAAAGCCGTTTTGCCAAGGATACTCCAGGAGAAGGGTTCCCCGGAAAGCAGCATGGCCTCCACTACGCCTACCAGAAATACTATGGCACAGATGCCCAGCACCAGCTTCGTCAACAGATGAGAAAGCTCTGCCATTTTCTTTTGCAGGGGTGTTTCTTCGGCCTTGGCCTGATTCAAAGCATCGGCGATCTTGCCCATTTCCGTATCCATACCCGTAGCAGTGACTACCGCCCGGCCTCGACCGTAGACCACTGTGGAGCCTGAATACAGCATATTGGTGCGGTCTCCCAGCGGTACATCGCTGCCCTGGCCGCAGCGGAGAGTATCCACCAGTTTGTTGACTGGTACGCTCTCCCCGGTAAGTGCGGATTCTTCCGCTTTAAGGGAGTGACCTTCCAGAATACGGCAATCTGCAGGTACAGCATCGCCGGCTTCCAGCACGACCACGTCTCCGATTACCAGATCCTCACTTTTCAGGAGTATCTGACGGCCGTCCCGCAGAACTTTAGAGGTGGCAGCCGTCATTTCCTTCAGGGCATCCATGGCAGATTCCGCTTTGCCTTCCTGTACAAGGCTGAGCACCGTGTTAAGCAGGACTACCGAGAGAATGACGATCACATCTGCAAATTCCCGGAAAGAAGGCTGACCGCCGGATTCAATAACCGTGACGATCGCCTGGATAGCGGCGGCGCCCAGAAGCATGAGGATCATGGGATCCATCAGGGAGGAGAAGAACTTCTTTACAAGACTGTCCCGCTTGGCTTCCTGAAGCTTGTTTTTGCCGTTCCGGGTCAAACGTTCTTCGGCTTCGGCGGTGGTGAGTCCTTGGGCACTGGAGTGCAGATCATTGAGTACCTGCTCGCTGGTTTCAAGATAGAATTTCATACCGATTTCCTTCATAAGTGATTTACTTACTATACGGGATTTTCCAAACGGATGCAACCTTCCGTTTTTATCGGTTTTTACACGCTGGAAACGACTATATATGCATAAAGTAATAATACGATTTGCATAAATGACGGAAAACTGCATAAAGCATGGGACAATATGGGATTTTTGCCCCACAAATGGGAAAATATGAAAAGTAGAAAAACAGAAACAATTTTTTGCGGGAAAATGGGTGCTTTTTCCCGTGTAAGCAGGGAGGTGAGCGAAAAGTCAATTCTTTTTAGAAACATATCTCAGAAAAGCAATTTAAATTGTTATAAATCGAAATGCCGAAGACAACCGGACGGCAGAAGCGGCAGCGCCGAGTGTCCGTGAGAGTCAAATGATGTCAAAAAGGCACCCGGCATAACCAGGCGCCTTAAATTGTTACTCTCTGGCAATATCCTCAAACTTGGTGAACTGCCCCAACCAGGCCAGTTCCACAGTGCCGGTGGGGCCGTGGCGATGCTTGGCAATGATCACCTGGGAGGTATTATCCAGTGTTTCATCATAGACCTGAGGACGGTAGAGAAGCAATACCATATCAGCATCCTGTTCGATGGATCCGCTTTCACGCAGGTCGGCAATGATGGGCTTATGATCTGTACGCTGTTCCGGGCCTCGGTTCAACTGCGACAGCAGCAGAATGGGCACATCCAGCTCTCTGGCCAAAAGCTTCATGGCACGGGTCATGTCCGCTACTTCCTGCTGGCGGTTGTCACTCTTGCGGGCAGAAGAGCCCGTCCCGGACATGAGCTGCATATAATCGATAATGATCATATCCAGTCCGGATTGTGCTTTCAGCCGTCTGCATTTGGAGCGGATGGAAGCTACGGTAGCCCCGCCGGAATCATCGATATACAGCTTACCGGCCTGAAGCTTATCCGTAACGGAAAGAATGGCTTCCATCTCTTCATCAGAGAGAGTACCTTCTTTAATCTTCTGGGATTCCACTCGGGCTTCCGTACAGAGCATACGCATGACCAATTGCTCTTTGCTCATTTCCAGACTGAAATATACCACACTTCGTCCACCGTGGACGGCGGCATATTGGCCGATATTCATGGCAAAGGAGCTTTTGCCCATGGCCGGTCGGGCAGCAATAATGATCAGATCGGATTTTTGCAGACCATTGGTCACCCGATCCAGCTCCCGGAAACCTGTGGGCACTCCGGTAATCTGGCCGTGACGAGCCAGCAGATCTCCAATCTGTGCAATGGCGTCAGGGACGATTTGGCTCAGGGGCGCCAGAGAATCCTCCACCTTGCGCATGGAAATATCATAGATCCGTTTTTCTGCCTGGTTGAGAGAATCTTCTATATCCTTCCCTTCGTCCATACCGTCGTGGATCATCTCATTGCCTGCCCGGATAAGGCTTCGCTGCACACTGCGCTCTTCTACAATGCGGGCATAATACCCCACATTGGCAGCAGAGGGCACAAACTCCATGAGTTCCGTCAGGTATACGGCTCCGCCCACGGCTTCCAGCTGCCCATGACGCTGAAGGTCGTCCATAAGGGTTACAGCGTCTACTGCATCGCCTGCAAGGCGTACCCGCGCCATGCTTTCAAAGATACGCTGGTGGGCGCCGCTGTAAAAATCTTCGGCCCGCAGCTGTTCCAACATCTGTTCCAGGGCATTGCTCTCCAGGAGCATGGAGCCCAATACCGAGCGTTCGGCATCCAGACTGTTGGGTTGAATAAGGTTCTGTTTCTCTTCCATGTGCTGTCCTTCCCAGGAGGAGGGGGCTTATGCTTCTTTGACCATTACCTTCAAATTGGCCTTGACGTCTTCAAAGAGGGAAATTCTGGCTACATATTCACCGGTAGAGCGGATCTGATCCATAGCAATCTTTTTCTTGTCGATCTCCATACCGTGCTGCTCCTTCAGAGCGGCGGCTACTTCCTTACCGGTAACGGAACCAAACATTTTTCCGTTTTCACCCATCTTTACGGGGATGGTCACGGTAAGTTTTTCGATAGCTTTGGCATCCTCCCGGGCCTTATTGCCGGCGGTAAAGCGGCGGTGCTGGGCGGCGCTTTTTTGAATGTTCATAGCGTTGAGTGCCGCTTTATCTGCCGGGGAAGCCAGCTTTCGGGGCAGCAGAAAGTTTCTGGCATAGCCATCGGATACGTTGACGATTTCCCCCTTTTTTCCTGTTCCCTTTACATCTTGTTCCAATACTACCTGCATGTTAGGTACCTCCTTATGCTGTGAATATAAAATGTGTTTTTCAGGATAGCTTCTCTTCGTTGTCTCTGTGAAGCTGCTCGGTAATGCTTTCACGAAGCTTTTCAACCGCTTCTTCCATGGAAACCCCGGTGAGCTGGGCGCCCGCCATGGTCAGGTGGCCGCCGCCTCCCAACCGTTCCAGTATCAGCTGTACGTTGATACCGCCCAGACTTCTGCCGGAAATACTGATCTCTTCATCTCCCCGGCCCAGAACAAAGGACGCTTTAACCCCTCGGATGGTCAGCAGTTCATCCGCTGCCTGCGCGGCGGTAAGCTTATTAAAGGAGCCATCCTCCGGGCAGCAGGAGACGGCTATACCGTTCTCATCAATATTGGCATGTTCCACCACCTTACTGACAGCTACAAAGCGGTCAAAATCATTCTGAAAGATGGAACTTACGGCGGAAAGATCCGCTCCATTGCGCCGCAGGAAGCCCGCAGCCTCAAAGGTACGGCTGCCTACGTTAAAGGCAAACTGCTTGGTATCCAGACTGATGCCTGCCAGCAGGGTACTGCACACAAAAGCGTTGGGCCGCACACCCTCTGCAAAATACTGTAACACCTCCGTGACCATTTCACAAGTAGAGGAGGAGCGGCTCTCCAGGTAGTGGAGAGTAGGGTTTTCAATATAGTCGGCACTGCGTCGATGGTGGTCAATGAGAACCAGATGCTCAGCCAGATGGAGCAGATCCGGAGCTTCCACCGTGCTGGGGCGTTGGGTATCTACCACCACCAGAACGGAGTTGTCACGGAACAGATCCTTAGCCTGTTGGCGGGTAAGGATGAGTTTGTTATACAGTCCCGTGCGGCGCATTTCATTCAGATATTCCTCAATAGAAGGATTCCCTTCTTCCAGCACGATAAAAGCGCGGGAACCTGTATGCTCAGCACAGGTAGCCACACCCAAAGCAGCTCCCAGGCAATCCATATCCGGATTGCGGTGTCCCATGATGAACACATCCCCGTTGTTTTCAAAAAGCTGCCGCAGAGCTTTAGCAAACAAGCGCATTTTGACTCTGGACTGCCGAGCATCCTGCTGCTTTCGGCCGCCATAAAAGCGGTAATCGGCACCGTCCCGAACTACAGCCTGGTCGCCGCCCCGGCCCAAAGCCAACTCCATGGCCAACCGGGCGCTTTCTTCGCTTTGCGCCACTCGCTGAGCCATGCCCACGGCAATAGAAAGGGAAACGGTGGAACCGGTACCCGTTTCAATGCGGCGAGCCTGCTCGATAAGCCGGAACCCATCGCTTTCCAGCTTTTTAAGCGCCTGCGCTTCCAGAAAACATAGAAAGCGCCCGTTTTCGTACCGGCAATAGACACCCCCGGCGTTGCGGATAGTATCGGAGATAAGCCGTTCCACCTCGGCCAGTACAGCCGTACCGTGGAACTGACGGTCCCCGGCCATGTCTTCATAATTGTCTACATATACCAGCATCACGCAGGGAAGCTGCTCAGTATACAGCCGCTGGTAGTGGGCGGCTTCCGTTCTGTCCAGCCAGAATTGCAGCAGCAGTCTGCGCCGGGCATGGGGGCGATTCACCGCCATGGTCATGACCTGATAGCTGCTTCCCTGCCACACGATCTGCTGTACAGCAGGTTGAGCGGGATTGAAAGCAGGCAAAGCTTCTTTAAGCGTATCGGAGGGGTACAGATGGGCCATGGCTTCGTTTCGCCAGACAATGCGGCCGCTCATATCACTGAGCAGCAGGGGGATGGCAATATGGCTGATAAGCTGGGCGGCGGCAGTGCCGTTATCGGCAAAGACCTGATCCATCAGCTTCTGCTGCTTGTGGGCCACGCCGCTGAGCAGCAGAAGGAGTCCACCCATAAGCACCAGAGAGATGCCCAGTGCAATGCAGCCCAGGATTCGGTCATGATACAAAGCCGCACCGGAGGCAAGCAACAGCACAATACCGGTAAACAGCAGGGCAGAACGGTAATTCTTCACGGCTTCTCCTTTCGTATGCGGCCAGGACCGAAGGATGAGAACATTCCCAGCAGAAAGAGCACAAAGCCCCCCAGCACCAACAGGGCCGCTGTCAGCAAAATGGTGATCCGGCGGGCAGATTTCGGGCCCCGCCTGAGCAGGAAAATACGATAGATAAACTGCGCTCCCAAAAGCATCATGGGCAGCATCAGCATTTCATATAAAAGGTTGGTGGCGGCAGAAAAGGAGGTAATGCCAGCATATTCCAACAGCAGCAATACAAGCACCGCGGAGAAGAGCACTGGTCCATACAGCCGCGGCAGGCTCCAGTTACCAAAGGGAGCCATGGGGCAAAGGGGCATATCTTTATGCCTACGGTTCATGTGATGAAGAAAACGCACATTCACTAGGGCATAAAGAGCACCCAGTGAATACAGGAAAGACAGAAAGATATCCGGCAGCATTTTCTGCGCCAGTTCCACATTTTCCTTAAGGGCAGCATTCTCTGCAAATGGAGCAGAGATCTGGGCAAAATAGCTGTTTATTTCGGCATACGCGTCTCCGTACCGTTGAAGAGAAGGGACGCAGAATACAAGAAACAGGCCGAATGTCAGTACCACGGAAAGATACAGTACAGAGCGGGTGTTGCCCATGGACTGCCGCTGGAGCACATACAGCAAAATCCCCGCCGGGGCGATAAAACCCAGATTCAGCAGGGAGGGAAGTGCACCGTTTCCTGTAATCAGACCGAACACATAGGTCCATACTGTCAGCAGCAGCAGGGTCACAAATCCCTGGCGGCTCTTAAAGGCGGCTGCTGCCCATAAAGCAGGCACGCTGAGCATAGTCAGGGCAAAAAAAGGATAGTAATAGGAGAGGGCAGCTCCTACTCCGCTCAGTATGACGAGAAACAGACTGCCGGATTTTTTTTGAGAATTATTACAAACTTCCATGCTATTATTCTACCGCCTTTTGGAACCGGAAGCAACAGAAATTTGATACCGGGTGCCGTAGACGTGAAACAATGTTGCTATGCTTTGCAATGCACATGCCCTTTTTGGTACAGGGTATTCCGGCCATGGACATATAGAAAGATCTGGAGTATACTGTTTCATACGTCAAGCAAGGTGGAAGAAAGTATGGGATCCAAAGTATATTATACGGATATGCGGGCCAGACCCGGCAGGAGTCTGCTGGATAAACTACGCTCCCTTATGAAAGCAGCGGGGATGGAAGAGATAGACTTTCAGGATAAATTTGTGGCCATCAAGCTTCATTTTGGGGAGCCGGGGAATCTTTCCTTTTTGCGGCCGAATTTTGCACGGGCAGTGGCCGACGAGGTAAAACGGCTGGGAGGAAAGCCGTTTTTAACGGACTGCAACACACTGTATGTGGGCCGGCGTAAAAATGCATTGGAACATATGGAAACAGCAGCAGAGAACGGCTTTAACCTGTATACCTGCGGCTGCCCGGTGATCATTGCAGACGGACTCAAAGGCACGGATGAGGCGGTGGTGCCTCTTACAGGGACAGACTATGTGAAAAACGCCCGCATCGGACGAGCCGTTATGGATGCGGACATTGTTATCTCTCTGAACCATTTTAAGGGACATGAAGCTACGGGCTTTGGTGGAGCGGTAAAGAATCTGGGCATGGGCTGCGGTTCCCGGGCAGGAAAGATGGAGCAGCATTGCGACGGCAAGCCGGTGGTAGATCCGGAGCTTTGCCGCAGTTGTCATACCTGCGCACGCTGGTGTGCCCAAAATGCCATTTCCTTCGAGACAGGAAAAGCCCACATTGATACTGACAAGTGCGTAGGATGCGGCCGCTGCATGGGCGAGTGTGCTTTTGATGCTATTCATAACCCCAACTGGTCCGGCAACACGCTGCTTTGCAGGCGTATGGCTGAGTATGCCTTGGCGGTAGTACAGGGCAGACCCTGTTTTCATATCAGCATAGCCGCTCAGATCTCTCCAAACTGTGATTGCCACGGGGAAAATGACCTGCCGATTATTCCCGATGTAGGTATGTTTGCCAGCTTTGATCCGGTGGCTCTGGATACAGCCTGTGCAGATATGTGCAATCGTATGCCGCCCATTCCCGGCAGTCAGCTTTCTCAACGGCTGGAGGAAAAGGAACATCATTTCTGCCACGATCATTTTGATGATTCCGGGGAAGGCACCCATTGGAGGGATACCATGGAGCACGGGGCAAAGATAGGTCTTGGATCCATGGAATATGAGCTTATACAGATTCATTGAATCAGGAGAGGAATTTGGTTAAATGAAAAAACGTATTGTTGCTTTGCTGCTGGCTCTGTTTTTTGCCTTGGGACTGGCGGCAGGATGCACAAGTGAGGAGGCCCGGCAGGCACTGGAACTGGCACAAAGCCTGGAGGAAGCCCTGCAGGAGCAGAGTGGACCGGTTACGCAGGCGGAAGCACAGCCTGCTTCACTTCAGAATGAACCGGGGAAAGCGGAGAAACCGGTTGATACGGAAGCCCCTGTACAGTATGGAGAGAGTTACGATACTAAAGAAGAGGTAGCTCTGTACCTGCATCTGTATGGCGAACTTCCGCCAAACTATATGACCAAAAAGGAAGCTCAGGAACTGGGCTGGGAGGGTGGAAGTCTGGAAAGGTTTGCACCGGGGAAGTGCATCGGCGGCAGCACTTTTGGTAATTATGAGGGGCGATTGCCCAAAGAGAACGGACGCACCTATAAGGAATGTGATATTGGAACTCTGGGAAAGAGCAGCCGGGGAGCCAAGCGTATTGTGTATTCAAACGATGGGTTGATCTATTATACAGACGATCATTACGAGACCTTTACGTTGCTATACGGGGAGGAATAAGTCTATGCTGTTGCTGATAGATCCAAACGCTTTTGTAAACAGCAGGGAGGCGTGTCGATACTTAGGGCAGGAACTTGGGTTTCCCGCTTATTATGGGGAGAATCTGGACGCCCTGTATGATTGCCTGACGGAGCTGCAGAACCCGGTAACACTGTTGCTGCCTCCTCATGCGGCCACGGAGACAGCGGAGAGGCTGGAGGCGGTATTGCATGATGCCGCCGAAGCCAACCCCCGGTTGACCATCCTTGCCTATTAAATGGAGAAAGCGGCCTGCCGCATGGTATCTGGTCAATGGACTGACCCTGAGCAGAGGGATACTGGGATTGATTTTGATGCTCCTGCATCCAGGTACTATTCCTTTCAATGTCGTTTATGTGTTGGCGGGAGTTACGGATATGCTGGATGGTTCCTTGGCTCGAAGATCAGGCGCCGCTACAGAGCCCGGAGCCAGACTGGACAGTTTGTGCGACATGATATTTCTGCTTTGCGCCGGTGGAAAGTTGCTGCCGCTCTTTTCCATGACGATGGGATTATGGGCGGTAACCGGGGTGACTGCCCTTTGGCAGGTGGGGAACTTAGTCTATGCTAAACGTCAATTGGGACAAGCAAAAAGCCTGCATACGACTTTGAACAGATTGACAGGGCTGCTGCTGTTTATGCTTCCACTGATTTGGGTGTATGGCTGCTTTGAACCGGCCGCTGGGGTTGCAGCCGGCCTGGCTTTACTCTCAGCCGGTGAGAAAAGCCTGCAATTGAAGAAAATCGCCCATAGTAAGGCTTGAAAGCTGATCCGGAGATGTTTGTCTCCGGATTTTTGTTTATACTTATTGGAAAAGTATAATTCGAACTGGAGTGTTTAGGGTTTGCTCTAAGATGGTGCAGCAAAGCAGTGAAACTGGTCTGTCAGAGCAGGGACGTACAGTATTTTCGCTGGAACTGTTAGGCGACTGATGTATGGATCAACTTATCTGCCAAATGAAAGACCGTTGGCGCATACCAACGGCCTTTTTCCACATATGAGATTTGCGGCTCCTTATGCTTCCAGAAGCTTTTCCAGAGAGGCGATCTTCACGCACAGGCAGAATACAGAGATAGCCTGCTCCAACTCTTCCAGCGGCGGCAGAGACGGAGCGATACGGATGTGATTGTCATGGGGATCCTGGCCATAGGGGAAAGCGGCGCCTGCGCTGGTCATGACCACACCGGCCTCTTTCATCAGGTTGAAAATACGTTTGGCAGTGCCGTCCATGCCGTAAAAGCTGACGAAATACCCGCCCTTGGGTTCCGTCCAGCGGCAGATCTCCAGAGGACCAACTTCCCGGCGAAGCGTCTCCACGACCAGCCGGAACTTGGGCCCCAAAATGGCCGCATGCTTTTTCATAAGTTCCAGAGTATGGGCTTTGTTTTGGAGATACCGGGCATGACGCAGTTGATTGACCTTATTGTAGCTGATGATCTCCGCACCCAGCAGGTTTTTAAGGTAAGTCATGTTGGCTACGCTGCACACCATACAGCTGACGCCGGAACCGGGGAAGGTGATCTTGCTGGTGGAAGCAAACTCGAAGAAACGATCCTCGCTGCCGGCTTCCCGGGCAATATCCAGAATATTGGGGAAGGGTACATATTCGCCTTCAAATTCATGGACACAGTAGGCGTTATCCCACATGACCACAAAATCAGGGGCGGCGGGCTGCATCTTTACCAGGCGATCGATCACTTTTTGAGAGTAGATGATCCCGTCCGGGTTGGAGTATTTGGGCACGCACCACATACCCTTTACCGTGGGATCAGCAATGGCTTTTTCTACAGCATCCATGTCCGGGCCTTCTTCCGTCATGGGAATATACTCCATGGCGATGCCCAGGCTTTCACAGACCTTGAAATGCCGGTCATAGCCGGGAGCGGGGCAGAGGAACCTGACCTGATCCTCCTTGGCCCAGGCACGGGGAGAATGAAGCAGACCGTTGATACAGGCCTTGCTCAGCAGATCATACATCAGCTGCAGAGAAGCGCATCCGCCGTCAAAAACGTTTTCTTCTTTGACACCCAGCACATCGGCAAAATAGGCCCGGCAGGCGTGGGTGCCCATAAGTTCACCGTAATTGCGCACATCCAGCTTTCCATCCATGCAGTCTTCAGCCGTATTGAGAACGGTGAGAATATCACTGACCATGTCCAGCTGCGCTTTGCTGGGCTTTCCGCGGGACATATCCAGTTTAAGGCCCATGGCCTTGACTTTTTCATACTCTTCCTTCAGCTGGGCAAGAAGGGTACTCTGTTCGCTTCTTTCCATCTGGGCGTAGGGTTTCATAAGAAGATCCTTTCTTTTATTCGCCAGCAGCGATATTTTATTCAAGGGTGGTGCCGGCGGTACCATTCAAGGCTTCCACGGCTTTTTCCAAAGAGGTAATGATGCATTTACGACCGGGTTTGCTTTCGGCAAACTTAACGGCTGCTTCCATTTTAGGCAGCATAGAGCCGGGAGCAAAGTGCCCCTGTGCCATGTATTCCCTGGCCTGAGCAGGGGAGAGGCGGCTGAGCAGCTGCTGATCTGGCTTGTTGAAATTTATGGCTACCTGCTCCACCGCGGTGAGAATCACCAGTGCATCCGCGTCCAGATCCTCTGCCAGCCGTTCGCTGGCCAGATCCTTATCGATGACGGCGGCTGTACCGGTCAGTTCTCCTTTTTCATTTTCGGTAACGGGGATACCGCCGCCTCCAACGGTGACCACAATAAAGCCTGCTTGCTGCAATGCCTTAACGGCATCCAGCTCCACAATGCGCACGGGCATAGGGGAGGCCACTACCCGCCGCCAGCCACGGCCGGCGTCTTCTTTCATCACATAATTCTTTTCTGCGGAAAGTTTTTCAGCTTCTGCTTCCGTATAGAAAGGCCCGATAGGTTTGCTGGGATTTTTGAACTTGGGGTCGTTCTGATCCACCACCACCTGGGTGACCAGCGTGACTGCTTCTTTTTGAATGCTGCGCTCCCGCAGAACCTTGCTCAGCCCCTGCTGGATATGATAACCGATGTAGCCCTGGCTCATGGCGCCGCATACATCAAAGGGCAGAGAAGGGGTCACAGCGGCAGCGGCTTCGTTCTGAAGCACGATGCGCCCAACCTGAGGGCCGTTGCCGTGGGCAATAACTACCTGATAGCCCGCTGCAATAATATCGGCAATGTAGACGGAGGTCTTTTCGACTACTTTGAGCTGTTCTTCAGCGGTAGCGGGACGGCCTGCTTCCTGCAGGGCGTTGCCGCCCAGAGCGATGACGATCTTTTTCATAGATCCAACCTTTCTGCTGCATGAAATATGCAAGATTTCCTTCATAGTATAGCCCTGCCCCATGGATAATGTCAATTGCTGTAAGCAGAAAAAACATATATTTGCCAAAGAGCGGCGGAAAGTGTTCTAATATTGTCAGGAAGCAGTAAACAGCAGCATATTATGGCTATTCAAAAGATTGGGCAATCATTTCCTGAAGAACTTGATACTGCGCAAAAATGTCGGCTTCGTGTTCCTTCAGGTCGGTATCGAGCTTCGCATAATCAACGCAGAACTGATAACCGGATCTGCCCCAATACAGTATGTTTCTGCTGGCGTTATACAAGTGTAACGGCTCAGATGTGGCTTCTTCTTTTCAATAAATACCTGTGGCTGCACAAGCAGAAAATCAAATCCCATCATTCTTCCGCCAGATCGACAATCAACTTGGCGTCGCTGACCGCCAATGCAAGCTGAAGCTTGTTTTCCAGCCCGGTTTTTTGCAGCATGTTTGCCACATGGAATTTGACCGTCGACATCTCGCAGCCCATCTCCGCCGCGATGCGCGTGTAAGACAAGCCCCGCATCAGATGCCGCAGAACTTTCAATTCCGTCTTTGTAAATTCCGTGCTTTTTGCCATGCCGATCTCAACCGTCGGAGGCGCGTCCGGAAAGATATGTTCACCTGCCATCGTTTGCCGGACAACATCCATCAAACGTTTCTGCGTAGAGTCCTTATACCACAGGCTGTCGGCCCCGGCCCTCTTTGCCTCGTCCAGAACGGCGCCGTCGATCAGCGAGGTCACAACAATGATTTTGCTCTTCGGCTGTATGGCTTTGATCTGGCGAACGGCAGTCAGGCCGTTCTCGCGGTTCTCCGTTTGCACATCCATCAAAATCAGATCGACGGAGCTTGTCCGGCACACCTCAACCGCCTGCTTTGCACCGGGGATGGACGCCGTGATCCGGTATCCGTCCTCGGCACGGAAATAGCTTTCCAGCAAACTGCGGATCATGGTCTGGTCTTCAACGATCATCACTCTCATGTGCTGCTTCCTCCTGTTCCGGCAGACTGAGCATCAGCTTAAAGCGAGGGATGCTCCAAACCTCCATTTTGCCGCCTGCTTCTTCTATACGTTGACGCAGCATGGAAAGGCCTCCGCCCTCGGTGATCTTTTCCTTTGGTGTCGCACCGTTGTTGGTCAGGGAAACCTCCATGCAGTCCGGCTTCCGCCAAAAGCATACATACAATTCTGTGCCATCTGCGTGACGGACACAGTTCGCCGCACATTCGCAGATCGCCAGTGCGCTCAGTGCGCGCATCCACTGCCTTTGCGGCTCATTCCCTGTCAGCAGAACTCTGACGCCCAATTCTTCTGCTCGTTTTTTCGCTGCCTCCAGCGGTTCGGATTGCGCCGTTATCTGGCTGGAGCGATAAAGCACAGAAATGGACTGTTCCCACAGCGCTGCGTTTGCACGAATTTCCTTCAGGTCCGTGTGCTGGAGCAGCACACGGCGCGCCGCGAGAATACTGTGCCCAATGTCATCGTGCACACGCAGCTTCATCGTCAGCGTCTCTTCCTCCCGGATGATCTCCGGCATCTGCACAAGCAGCAGCCGAAGCCGCTCATTTGCCTCCGCCAGCTTCGCGTTTTCCGCTTTCAGCTGCTTCTGCTTCCGGATCAGCTCCGTAACGTCTGCGGCAGTGATCTGCGTATAGCGGACGCCCGCTTTTGTTGTGATCTGCTCCTGCGCAAAGCGCAGCGCCTTCCCGTCCGGAAAGCGGTAGATCCGAAGGTGCAGATCCAAACAGCACACGCTTGCGGGCGGAGAGCGCAGGGCGCTCTGCATCTCTGCAAGGGACTGTATGCCGCCTTTTCGCAGCCAGTTTGCAATGGCAAGCATCCGGCGGTTGATGAGCCGCACCACGCCGTTTTTATTGAAGAAGCAGGCCGCGATGGGCAGACTGTCGAAGCTTTCCTTAATCCTGTCCATA
>UQYI01000024.1 GCA_900545265.1 uncultured Eubacteriales bacterium | reverse complement strand
TGTCGTATTTCTTATTCTACAACAGGAGGTCTCTTTTTTCTATTGTCCGTTCTTGGGGGAACAGTCCAGTTTTAAGCGAGACTGCTTTTTAGATAAAATAACTTTTTAAGGTGAAAAAAACTAATATTTGCAGCAAAAAAATGAATTGTGTGGAAATCGACCGAAACGTAAAATAAAAGAAAGGAGGTCGCTGGTAAAAAAATAACTGGGATAAAATAAAAGGGAGGAAAATTCATGAAAAAAGTCAAGCTTGTAGCTATGTTCCTTGCAATGGTGCTGGTACTTGGAAGCCTGGTAGGTTGTGCGCAAAAACAAGTGGATAAGCAAGACGATGCGCAGGAAACCGTATCGATCACCATCATGCACTATATGGGCGAACAATCGAAGCGTGAAACGCTGAACGCGATTGTAGAAGCATTTGAAAAAGCAAATCCCGGCATTAAGGTCAAACTTGAACAGATCGATTCCAGTGAAGTATATCAAACCTATCAGACCCGTTTTAACACCGGCGATGCTCCTGATGTGCTGTTTGGAAGTCCCCGCGAAATGATTGAATTTGTAGAAGCAGGGCTGTTTATGGATCTGACCGGCGCAGATTTTCTGGATAAAATCGTGGATGAAGTACTGGAAGAAACCACGGTGGACGGAAAGTATTACGCGGTTCCCATCGATGTACAGATCAAGGGCGTGTTTTATAACAAAAACATGTTTGCTGCCCAGAATCTGAATGTGCCCACTACGTTGGATGAATTCAAAGCCGTACTGACAGCGTTCAACGATGCAGGTATTACCCCGCTGATCCATGACTATGCCTTTACCTGGGCTCCCTATCATGAGTTGGATACCATACTGACCTCCATGTGCGCAACCCGCGGAGGCGGCAATCTGCTGATGGATTCTCAGAACGGTGTGGCGCAGCTGACCGGTAATGACACAGCGCTGGAAGCTGCGACCATGTGGAACCTGATCGCCTCTTACAAGGAGGATCAGGATCTGACCATGGATCAGCCCACGGCAGTTGAGCGTTTTGCCGCAGGGGATCGCCCCATGTTTATCAATGGCGGCTGGATCTATGCAGATGTTGTAGCTGCGTCCGAGGACGAGTTTGGGTTCTTTCCGGTTCCGTGGAGCAACACGGCCAGCGAGAATAAGCTGGAAGTTGCTTTGGACGATGCCTTTATTGTTAACAACACGACCCAGCATAAAGACGAAGTATTTGCATTCCTTTCTTACATGATGAGCGATGAAGCCGCCGAAATGTGGATGACCGGAACAAAGCTCATGAGCAGTTCTAAAAATGCGGATGCAAATAATGCAGACCCCTATGTGCAGGCGATAAAATCCTATATTGATGCCGGAAATATTGCGGCAAAGGCAAACGTTCCGGATTACACCGCCGCATACAGCGATGCGCAGATCAGCGTGATGCAGTCATACATTGTGCAGAATCTGAATGACCCGGCACTCTTCTTAAAGATGCTGGATGATGAGATCGCTCTCTGCAACAAATAAGGAAGAAAACAACCGTAATAAAAACATTTGCGGCACCGCTCGCAGCCCCCATTGGCAACCCGTGCGGTGCCGTACATTTTAGGAATATGCGTGTATGAAAACAAAAGCAAGTCGAAAAAATGCAATAAGGAAAAAACTGGTGGATTTTTCCTTTCTGTTCCCGGTTCTGTTCATGTTTATAGCCTTTGTTGTTCTTCCGTTTATCTGGGGGATACCCCTTTCCCTTACGGATTGGGACGGCTTGAGCGCAGTGAAAAATTTTATTGGGCTGAACAACTATATCAACATATTTTCGGATCCGCACATTCCTAATGCCCTAAAAAATACATGCGTATTTGCGGTCTTAACGCTGGTCATTTCCAATGTGCTGGGGCTGCTCATTGCCATGCTGCTTCAAAAAAGCAACAGGATCAACAATATTACCAGAACCGTTGTTTTTATGCCCTATTGCCTCAGCATGATACTCCAGTCATACGTATGGAAATACATGTACAGCGATGTTCTATACGGGCTGCTGTCCATTCCCAACCCGTTGGGCAGTCAATTTTGGGCTATTATCGGTATTTCTTTTATTTGCATCTGGGCAGATACCGGGTATTGCATGATCATATACGTGGCGGCCTTACAGGGGATTTCTAAAGATTACTATGAGGCCGCAGAAATTGCGGGAGCAAACAAATGGCAGCAATTCTGGCAGATCACGCTGCCTATGCTCTGGCCGGCCGTTGTATCCAATGTGATCATTTATCTGGGCTGGGGCTTGCGGGTTTATGACTATCCCATGGCAGCCACTTCGGGCGGCCCGGGGCGGGCAAGTGAAACGATCGCAATGCTGATTTACAAGAACCTGTTCAGCCATCATAAAGCGGGATACGGTCAGGCCCTTGCAATTGTTTATACGGTAATGATATTTGTCATTATTGCGATCGTGGCCAAGTTTTTACGGAAGAGGGAGGTGGAACTGTAATGGTAGGAGAAAAACTTTGGATCAAAGTTCTGCGAGCCCTGTTAAAAGTAATTGTTCTGTTTGTGTTTGTAAGTCCGTTTTACATTGCGTTGTGTTATGCGGTCAAATCCAGAAAGGAACTTGCGGCAGGTAGGTTAAACTTTCCTCAAACAATACATTGGGAAAACTTTGCAGAAGGTATACGCCGCTCAAATTTCTTTCTGGCATTGAAAAACAGTGCGGTAACGACCGTTATTACGGTTGTCACGCTGCTCATTATCTGCAGCATGGCCGCTTATATTATTGCCCGCAGGAAAAGCCGGTTTTATAAAGCGATGTATTTTGTAATGCTGGGGGCAACGCTTATACCCTTTCAGGCAATTATTTCTCCGCTTTATTCTGAACTGCGTGCGTTGAATTTAATGAATACGCTTCTGGGGTATTCTACGGTGCAGATCGCATTTCAAAGCGCATTCACTACGCTGATCATCACCGGGTTTGTAAAGTCGATTCCCTTGGAACTGGAGGAAGCGGCACAGATAGATGGGTGCGGCCCCTACCGAATATTCTGGAGCATAGTGTTCCCTTTGATGAAACCGATAATCTGTACGGCTGCAGTATTGGCTACCCTGAGCACATGGAATGATTTTCAGGTATCCGTTGTGTTCCTGCAGAACGATACGGTGAAAAATCTGGCGGTCACACAGTATTACTTCTTTGGGAAGAATACGGCTGATTTGAATTATGCATTTGCCGTATTCCTGCTGTCCATGGTGCCTATTCTGACTTTGTACTTTGTTTTCCAGAAGCATATCGTCAGCGGCATTACGGCTGGTGCAGTAAAAGGATGAGAAGAAAGGAGTTTTAGCATGATATGGAAACAGCCTCAATGGCATATTCCCCCGCTTTTTTCTGAAAACACCGAGAAAAGCATTGCGGCATGGGAAAACGGAAGAAGAGAAGAACTTCTTGCAAAGCTTGCGGAAACAATTTATGGCATTACACCGGCTAGAAAACCTGATCGGACAGAGATCGAAGTTTTTGAAGATGTGCCCACTGCCTGCGGCTGCAAGAATCATCATAAAAAGGTAAGGTATCACCTGTACTTTGGCGTAAAAAGCGTAGCGTTGGAGATTTGGACCTGGGTTCCCTATGGAGAGGGGCCGTTCCCGGTTCAAATGATGATCGATCCTTTTGAAAAAGAACTCCATGCAAAAGAGCCGCCGGAATATCTGTACGGTTTTTTCCCCGCAGATATGATTACTGACAGGGGATATGCCGCCGTAAAGGTTTTGACTTCATCTATCTGTCCGGACGACAAAAAGCGATATGCCAATGGCATTTTAAGCATTCTTACCGGTGAAGAGGAAGGCATTCCGCAGGAGTATCGCTGGGGTGCTATCGGTGCATGGGCGTGGGCCGGAAGCCGCTGTGTGGATTATCTGGAAACGCAGCCGGAATTTGACGCACAGAAAATCGCCATTTCAGGATGCTCTCGCGCAGGAAAAACCGCATTATGGTGTGGCGCGCAGGATCAGAGAATTGCGGTGGTGATGTCCAATGTTTCTGGAACCGGCGGTGCGGCGCTGGAACGTGGCAAGATAGGGGAGCATATTTCGGATATCACTACAAATTATCCGTTTTGGTTCTGCAAAAATTATGCCGCTTATGCAGCAGATGAAGATGCCATGCCTGTAGATGCACATATGCTGCTGGCCATGGCAGCACCGCGGCCTATGTATCTGGCAAGTGCATCCGTGGATGTTTGGGCAGATATTCAGGCGGAATATGCAGCACTGCGATTGGCTTCGGAGCTTTATACACTGTATACCCCGGGGCTGATTTTGCCGGAACGCCGTCCGGCAGCCAATCAGCCGTTCCATATTGGACGTATCGGATATCATATCAGGGAAGGGATCCACGATCTGACCTTCTATGATTGGACCTGCTATATGGATTTTTGCGATTCTTATCTCAAATAGATCGCGGCGATAATTTGAATTCAAATGCGGTGGTCGGTTTGAAGCTGCACCTGATATTTTCATAGATACAGACGAACCACCGCATTTATGGAAAAGGCATACGATGCCGTAGGGGTATAGAAGCGGTATATGCAAGGGAGGCGATGGGAAAATGGCAAAGATATTTGACACGGATTCAAGGATCATGTGCACCCTGTCGCGAATTACGAATCTGATCTGTCTGAATCTGCTTACGCTTATATGCTGTATTCCCATATTGACGGTCGGAGCATCTGCCGCGGCATTGTTTGCTTCCATTCGGGATACTATAAAAGGAAGAGACAGCAAAATTATCAGCAGATATTTTAATCATTGGATAAAGGACTTTGGCAAAGCGACGGTTCTGTTTGTGCCGGTGCTGCTTGTGCTGGGGGTGATTCTTTTAGATGTACTCTACTTATACAGGCAAAAGACGGTTTCCGTTTTTGATGCAGGAATTCTTATTGCGGCTGCTGTTGCATGTATCGGAGTGTATTTGGGGACTTTACAGATGTTTGTGGAGTTTGACAATACAATATGGCAGACGTGGGTAAATGGAGGCAAACTGTTTACAGCACGGGTCCCGCATATTTTCTTAGGTGTTTTGATGCTTCTTCTGCCCTGGGCAATTTTGTTCCTGTTCCCAACTAAATTTTACCAATTGTTTATCCTGTTTATGCTTATAGGTTTATCCGGACCTGTATATGTATTGCAGCTCCTGCTTCAGCCCACGGTTAAAGCCATATCCGATGCAAGCGAGAAAAGAGAAAATGAACTGGAAGGAAAAACGTAGACATCTGTTTATATATATAAAATACATGATTCCTTCCCTATTTGATTTATCGGTGTATTCCATTTGTTCTATGATCAGCGGTATGATGACAAGCAAATGGATTAATGCAACCGCAATGGGGGCGGTGAGTGTTGCTTCGCCTTATGTATCCTTCATCTATGCTTATGGTCTTATTTACGGTGTGGGCGGAGCAACAGTCGTATCCGTTTATCGTGGACGCGGAGAGGAAGAAACTGCTAAAAAGGCTTTCACACTGAACCTGACGTTTATGGTGGCTACGATCCTGGCAATTGCTGCTGCGGCTTTTTTGTTTGCAAACCAGCTGGCGAGGCTTTTAGGCGCAACGCCGGAAAATATGGAGTATGTGATTCAGTACCTGCGTATCACAGCACTTTTTACGCTTCCATACGGATTCTCCTATTCATTAAGCATGCTGTTGAAAGCCGATGGACATCCCCTGGTGGGATTGGCGGGCTCGGCTGCCGCATCCGGAACAAATCTTATATTATTGTTTGTTTTAGTAAAAGTAATGCATATGGACATTGCCGGTGTGGCATTGGCAACCGCCATGGCACAGGTAGTTCTTTCTATTATATATTTCTCACATTTTTTAACCAAACGTTCCACACTTAAACTGGTACGGTTTACTTTCAGCTGGAAAGAGATAGGGCGTATAGTGCAATTGGGTATACCGGATGCTCTAAGTGAAGCTTCTTCCGGTGTGTTTGCAATTATATTCAATTACCTGGTATTTCGTACCATGGGCGAAGATGGAATCGTTATTTTCTCCATCATAAACTACATTAATTTGCTGGCGGTCCAAATGCTCCTTGGCGCAACGCAAGGGATGCAGCCTCTGGTCAGCTTTGCAAAGGGGAAAAAGGATCCTGCGCTTTGCAAATTATACCTGAGGTTCGCAAGGATCTTTTCGGTTGTTATTGTCGCGGCGATTTTTTCAATCTGCGTGTTCGGCACAGATTGGGTGGTTTCCGGGTTTATTTCCCCAGGTGATACCCATATATATGCACAGGCCAGACGCGCACTGCTGATTTTTTCCGGGTCACTGATCCCGGTAGGGTTTAACATAGTTTCAATCGGTTATTTTTCTGCTATGGAGTTGCCGAAGTACTCGCAATTTTTATCTTTGTTTCGAGGCTCGGTTGGGATCACACTGATCGGAATACTGTTGGCGGCGCTTTTGGGAGAAACCGGCATCTGGCTGGCTCCCGTTGTATCAGAAGGCGTTTCTGCTGCCATTACTTTGCGTCTGTTTGCAAGAGGAAAAGCAAAGGCAGGTCTGGTCTGCTGAAGCAGTGTATTTTTAAGATCGTGGAGCGGGAGACAACGTGAGCAAAGCAAAAGGCCCCGAAAGGGGTCTTTTTTAATCGAAGATAGTTCTTTCTTTTTTGTTGACTGTAAACGAACCCGCCGCTGTTGGGGAAACGCAGCAGACGAGGCAGGGGGCGCACTGCGTGCCTGACGGCACGCCTGCGGGGGCGAATGCCCCCGCAGAGTTCCGGCTGCGCCGGAACGTGCGCCCCAGGGATCCGACTCCAACCCTATCCGCATAAAGCCACGGGCTGCGAATACGGTGAAAATGACATTGATCGGGGGGTAAGCAATAAAACGTTCATATAAAGCAAAGAACACAATTTGATGGTAACTTGGATTCACTTAAGGGCACATTGTTCCTGCTCTGGCGACTCGGTGCAACCGCAAAGCATGACCTTTGCAGAAAAGACGCCATCCTCGTGGGTAAAAGTGCTTGCTCCGCCGTTTTTTTCCGCAAGGTGCTCTACAGATTGAATACCAATGCCGTTGCCTCTTCGTTTGGAGGAGGAAAAAATACCGTTTTTCTCCTTGACCTCACCGTCAAAAGTGTTTTCCACTTCGATCAAAAGCAAACGTTCTCCGTGCAGGTAGGCGGTCACCTGGATCTGCCGCTGGGTGGGGGTAGTGCGCAGACAGGCTTCCAGCGCATTTTCCAGCAGGTTGGAAAGCACTAGACAAGTGTCGATCTCATCTACAGGGAGCGTTTCCGGCAGATCGATCTTTGCAAAAAAGGGAATATTCTCCCGTTTTGCAAGCGTATAATAATAGCCAATCACACTGTCTGCTGCACGATTTTCACACAAACACATATCCAGACTGGGGATCCTGGATATGCAGGCGGACAGATATGCTTTGACCTTTTCCAAGTCGCCGTCTTCGGTCAGCGCAGAGATCTGGTTCAGCTGGTGCCGCATATCGTGCCGCGCCTGTCGTGCCTCTTCTATGGCGGCTTTGAGATTTTCATACCGCTGCTGTTGCATGGAAAGAAGCTGATTTTCCTGCTGCAATCGGGCGTTTCGGTTCAAACTGGTTGCCATCAGCAGAAAGATCGTATTGAACCAGAACAAAAGGATCAGCAGCGCAATGCTGAGTACAATGTACCCCTGCAAAACCCGGCCGATATAAAGTGTGCTCTGGTAGCGGGGGATCATAAATAGATTCAGCAGGATAAATACCAGCGGCAGTATCCAGAACACATACCAGGTTCGTGCGAAATTATCATCTTCGATCATCGCACGTACTGCGTGGGTCGCCGGGTAATATGCGGCGGCTGCACTGAGCCAGCAAAGAGCGGTATAAAAAACGCATGCCTGCAGACAAAACCATGGGGCATCAGGTACTTTATGCATATGCATCAGAACGACTGCGTTAATAGCTCTGGACAGGCTGTTTATGCAGGCAAAAACCGCACATACGGAAAGGACGATCGTTCCGGATTTCCACAGGGATATCCGAAGTGTCCTGATATACAGAATGCCTGCGGTCAGAGTAGTAAACGCAAGCAGGGGCGCTGTGGAAATGCGAAAATGCCAGCAAAGCAGCCCTCCTCCCATGCAAAGCACCAGCATCAGCGGCAACAGCTTTACTGCAAGTTTCCCGGGTGTCTGTTTCAAAAAGGATCTCACCGGAAAATATGCAAGCAAAAGACCGGGGATCACAACCGAGAGCTCCAGAATCGGCCGCAGTATGTTCATCATGATATTCGCCCTCTTTGCAGCAGAAATTCCATAAAGGCCTGCCGGGCATTTTTCAGAAGCTCCTGACTGACATACACACTGCTCCCGTTGTCCATTCGGAACGCATTGCCTTCAAAATCTTCGGTATGTTCCAAATTGACGATCACGCCGCGGCCGCAGATAAAAAAGCGCCGGTCCTTTTTTAATGGTTCAATGAATGCTTTAAAGGCCTGACGCGTGGCAAGGGGCTTTCCCGAAGGGGTGTGAATATAGATCATATGGGCAAAATGTTCTGCGTAGAGGATATCCCGGTATTCCAAACGAATATTGCTTCCGTTTACCTTCAGATCCATATATTTCTCCGGATGCGGGACTTTTGCGAGAATTTCATCCGTCAACTGTTCCAGTTCCTCTTCTGTAAACGGCTTTACCAGATAGTGCATGGCACGCACCTGAAACCCTTCCAACGCATGATCGGTTGAAGTGGTGGTAAAAACCAGCATGCAGTCCGTATCCAGCTTTCGAAGCTCCCGGGCCGCTTCCATCCCGCTCATACCGTTCATATAAATATCCAGAAACGCAGCGGTAAAATGCTGCGCCTTTTCCGCCGCAAGAAATGCTTCCCCGCTTTCAAACCCATAAAACGCTGCCTGCACATTACGGCGGCTAAACTGCCGCTCCAGACGACTTTGCAGCAGCGCCCGCTCGGCGGCCAGATCGTCCACGATCGCTATTCTCATGATCGAAAGGCTCCTTCATACAAACATCCAACAGAATTATACCACAAGCCGTTGGAACTGACACGATGCGTGAATGGAATTTCGTGCCATAATCGGGTCATTCGTGCCAACCGTCTTGCAAATGGAGCGCATATCCGTATACTAAACACGGAAATCGACAGCGAAGCTGGAAAGGAGGTGCATCGTGCATCGGATCGCCGTGCTGACAGAGCAGGAGCCGCTGGGGACGTGGTTGGAAGCACAGATATCCCGGTTCTGCAGGGAAAAGGGGCTTTTCACTCAGATCCGGCAGTATCGGGATCAGGAAAGCTTTTTCAAAGCCGTACAGCTGGCGGGCGTGAGCCATACGGTGATCGCACTGCAGGGCATAGCCGGTCTGAATGCGGCGGAGCATCTGCGAACGCTTTGCCCCGCATGCAGAAGCATCTGGTGCAGCGATATGGATTTTTCCCTGCATGCTTTTCGGCTGCGCGTGGATTACTTCCTGCTGGAACCGGTAACGGAGGAAGCGCTTTGGCAGGGACTTGCAATCTGGTTTGAGGAAAAAATGCCGCTTTACCGGTTTTGAACCGGCTGCGGCGTACATTACAAGGAGGAGTTAATGAAAAAAAGAAACATGATCCGTTCTGCGCTGAGCTTGCTGCTGGCAATGGCATTTTGCCTGTCTGCTGCGGCATGCAGCGGCAACCAGACGACCCCGGAGCAGGTGCAGGAATCACCCACCGCAGAGCCGGCCGCACCGGAAGCAACTGCCCAGGAACAGAAAACCGCTGAGCCGGTCGTTGAGGAGAAGACCGCCCAGGCGGCCCTGCCTGTAAAAGCGCTGCGGCCCAAACAGGTGGAGGAAAATCCCTACATGGCAAAGAGCGATGCCAACATCCACCATGACGGATACAACACCGATTCCACAGACGAAATTCTTCCCATCGGAATCTATCCGGAAATCAACGTTTCCTATGAAACGACCAACGCCAATGCCTCGCCTGCCATTTACTTTGACAGCTACGGCCATGCAGTTGTTCCGTTGTTGGGCGGTATCGCCATCCGCGATCTGAACGCTGAAGAGGCCAGGACGCTCGGATATTTTTCCCCGAAGCAGCATGACGGCGGTGGGTATGTGATCCAGAGTTCCTATACGTTCCTGGATGCGGAAAACCGCATTGTCTGTCCCACCAGCAACAACCATGTGCTGATGCTGCGTGCTACGGACGAAGCAGGCAATGTGCTGCCAACTTTTGAAAAGGTGCTGGATATCGATATTAAAGCGGCGGCAGAGGCAGTGTTGGGCAAAACACTGGAGCAGAATCTTCTGTCTGTAGTCTTTGACTATGAGGGGAATCTCTGGTTTGCTACCGGCGGCTTCCGCATTTATCCGGAGCGGGGGCAGCAGGGCGTGATAGGCTATATTGCCCGTACGGCCATCGATGCCATTTTGAGCGGCGAGCAGGCAAACCTTGCCGAGGCAGTCTTCGTGCATGAACTGACTCCCGGAGAAGGGGCGGAAAACGGCATTGCCGCTTCCAAAGACGGAGCGGTCATTCTGACCAATCAGAACTGTTATCTTCTCCGTGCAGAAAACGGAGTAAATGTTGTGTGGTGCACGCCTTATGAAAGCGTGGGCGCCAAGGTCAGCGGTGAAGGCGATAAAACTACCGGAGGCGGTCTTGCCTGGGGCGGCGGTTGTTCCCCCACTCTGACGCCGAATCTGGTTCTGTTTACCGATAATCAGGATCCGGTAAATCTGCTGGCACTGGATATGAAGACCGGAAAAGTTGTGGCCAGCTGCCCGGTGCTGGCCAATCTGCCGGAGGGGTATCAGGTAGCCGTTGAAAACTCCGCCATCGTTTATGATGACGGCGAAGGTACCGTCAGCACCATCGTATGCAACTGGTTCGGGGCAGGCAATGCAGGCCTTGCCAATCCGAACAGCGATTCTTCTATCCAGAGCTATGCCAACATTTATGACAGGAACTGGCTGATGAAGGGCAACGTCATGATTGCCCCGGGCGTGGAGCGTGTGGATACCGTAAAGACTGCCGATGGATACGAGATGAAGAGCATCTGGTGCAGAAATGACCTGAGCGATACATCAATCCTGAAGCTTTCCACTGCAACTGGTTATATCTACGGGTATGTACAGGACGTGAATACCGGCATGTGGCAGTATATTCTGCTGGACTTTGAGACCGGCGAGACCGTGTTTACCATGGATGTGTCCAATAAGTACGGATACAACAACATGGCCATCGGCATGTATGCAGGCAACAGCGGCAATGCACTCTATTGTCCCACCGGCTATCTGGAGCTGCTCCGCCTGCAGGACCGCTTTGTCTATCTGCCCGAAATGCCCTACCGCAAGGTCGACCTGGATAAGGCGGCGCGCAATGTTCTTTCTCAGGAACAGTTTACCGCCGACGGCGGCGCGGGGAACGTAATGGGATGGCGCAACACGGTGACAGTGCGCAACGTTCACCCCAATACTACGGTGGCTATCCGTATGAATAATCTTTCCGGAGATGCTTCCCAGCTGAAGCTCTATGCATATGGCACTGACGGAAAACTGACGGAAGTTGCCCGGGAACTGTGGATGATCACAGGAGAGGGTGGTCAGGCGGTCACTGCGCTTACGGAAGGGACTTTGTATGAGCTTCGTATCACCGTTGCCGATGGCAGCGCACTGGATCTGAGCGAAGCCGAACGGGAGATCCGGCTTTCCGTTGTGCTTGGAAAGTGATTCGTTTGCGGATCCGGCGTTTATAAGCGCCGGATCCTTTTTATGCCTCAAAAACGCTCGTTGAGTCAATGGGCAAGAATGGCTACGTCGATGCGATGCAAATGCCAAGCAGTACCAACGCCGCAGGAAGTGCGGCCGGCAACATCCGTGATGCAGATTCGTTTTCGCTGGGTCATGTTTTGCTGCGCTGGTTGTCTTCTCTTTCAGGCTATGGTATGCTGTTGCAAAACGGTGGAGGAAAGGTATGACCAGAGCGGAACAAATGGTGAAGCGTCTGGAGACGCATTTGAAGGACAAAGTGATGCTGGAGGTTGCCTGCGGCTGTGGGGAATTTTCTCTGGCGGCCGCAGGGCTGGCCAGGGAGATTCATTGCCTGGATCTGGATGCGGACAGACTCTTGCCCGGACTGAAAAACTGTCCTAACGTTGTCTTTGACCAAATGGATGCCGCCGCCATGACATATCCGGCGAATTGCTTTGACATCGTTGTGCTCTATAACGCATTGGCTCATGTGGAACTGGTGCTGGATCCTCTGCTTGAAGGATGCCTGCGGGTACTGAAGCCGGAAGGCTGTATGCTGCTGCTCAGCTCATTCAAGATGGATAAAACCGTGATGACAGAAAAGCTGCTACCTTTGCTGCAAAAGAAGCACATAGCCTACCGGCAGTATGAGAAAGGTGCATTTACCTGCATAGAAACAGATAAAATGCTTTATGGAGGGTAATAATGGATTTGGAAACCGTGCTGTCAGAACTGCACTTTGAACCCGTAATTGGAAAAGCAGTAGCTGAGAAAATAAAAAAGAACGAGCGGTTGATCGGGGAAATTGCGGAAACTGCATATGATGGCAGTGACTTTGATTTCCCCTTATGCAAACGAATGCCCTTAACCCGATTAGCGGTAGTTACATATATCCTGAAGCTGAAATATTCCCAATATAAGGCCATTGGCGCTTCGGATGCCGTTATCTGGGATACGTTTGGAGATGTGGCACTGCGCGCAAATTATTATTGGAAGCGGAACGGGAAAATCGGAATATCAAAAGAGGATGTTATCTGGTTTCGCCACATTATGCATGTATCAATTTTCAAAATTGGCGTATTGCAGTTTCAGGATTTTGAGATGCTGTATCTGGACGAAGAAACAATCGGTGAAGCATATATAAAATTTGCGGAAGGGCAGAAGAAAGAATTGCCCAATGGCGCGCCTGTAATAAACTGTCACATTCAAAGAGATGCGGATATAAGCTTGGATCTGGTAAAAGAATCTCTTGAACAGGCAAAGCTGCTTTTTGCAAAATGCTTTCCAAACATTCAATATAAGGCTTTTCTTTGTTATAGCTGGCTGCTTTATCCCCCCATGCTAAAAAGCCTGGCGAATGAATCGAACATAAAGCGGTTTGCAGGCCTTTTTTCGATCATTGGTGCAGGCAATGACTCAAAGCAGGCTATGGAAAATCTTTTTGATCATGGAAAGCCCAATGCCTCCGACAATCTTACGTCATTGCAAAGGCTGGCAATGGAACATCCGGATATCCTTGGCTTTGGGTGCGGAGTCATAAGAATTTAGCTGTCAGCAAACCGACTTCGTTGTGCGGAGGCAAGTCCATTTAGAAACCGATGGGCGTATTGCGCGGATTTGTTATCAAGAGTACTGCATATGCTGCCGCGCTTCTTTTTTCAGAAAGAGAAAACTGAATGACCGGAATGCCGTTTCAAGCAGCTATCTTCCATAAAACCAAATTCCCCCTTCGTATGATCTGAGCATATACGGAGGGGGAATTGCATTATAAATTCGATTCTGCGGGATGGAATTGGAATATCAGTCAGCTTTTTCCGGCTCGGGAATGGAAGGCGCTTCGGAAGCGGCAGGCTTCTTTTCCCGGCGCATGATGTCATACAGAATGGGGATGATCAGCAGGGTGGTGAGCGTGGCATAAGTCAAACCGCCAATGCACACTACGGCCACAGGCTGAATGATCTCAGCCCCCATGCCCATGCCCAACGCCAGGGGCAGCAGACCCAGAATGGTGGTGACGGCGGTCATAAGCACCGGGCGGATACGCATGACCGTTGCCTTAACAATAGCTTCCTTCTTGGGAATGCCTTCTTCACGCAGCTGGTTCATGCAGTCCACCAGTACGATGCCGTTGTTGACGACTACGCCCATAAGCATGATCAAACCGATCATGGCGACAATACTCACGGTAAAGTTGCCTATGAGCAGCCCCAGGAAAGCGCCTGCAAAGGCCAGAGGCACCGTGCCCATGACGATGAAGGGACTCAAAAGGCTCTGGAACTGGGCCACCATGATCAGATAGATGATCAGAATGCCCAGCAGCAGCATCCAGGTCAGGTCCTTCATAGCGCTCATAATAGTAGTGCCCTGGCCATCCAGCTGCATGGTGCAGCCTGCCGGAAGAGAAATGGAGGCAAGAATCTTTTCTGCCTGCGCATTGACCAGCGTTACATTATGGGCATCGTCCACCGCGGCGGTAACGGATATATACCGGTTCTGGTTGGAGCGGCGGATGGAGGAAGGAGAGGCGGTTTCGGTAATGGAGGCGATGTCCTTCAGGGGAACGTCCTCCTTGGTACCGTCCCGTTTTTCGGCAGTAAGCACAAGGTCTTCAAACTCCTGTACGGAAGCAGGGACCCCGTCTTTGGCATACACGGTAACGGAAAGAGTCGCACTGCTGGTTTTAAGTTTTGCCCCCGCAGCGGAATCTTTCAGAGCGTTTGCAACGGCCATGTACACCTGAGCTACCGTAAGATTATGCTCTATGGCCTTCTCCCGGTCCACCGTGACCTGCAGGGCGGGGGAAAGGCTTTCGGAACCATCGTTTATATCCACCAGACCCTCTACCTGAGAAAGCGCCTGTGCGACAACGGAAGCGCCTTTGCGCAAGGTGGAAAGATCGCCGGCAAAGACGTTTACGGTGATGCCGTCCCCGGTGAGCATGGAACTGTCCATGGTGGCCATGCCGGAAACGGTGCATTCCGCCCGGTCGGCAAAGGGCTCCAGAGCCTTTCTCAAATCAGCGGTAACATCGTTGCCGTTGCGGCCGCTGTTCGTATCCAGCAGGGCATAAATGGTCAGGTCGCTGTCCCCACCGGAAACGCCCAGTCCCATGGCTCCGGCCATGCCGTCGCCCAGCATGGCGCCTACATCTCCCAGACCGGGAACGGTGTTGACGGCAGAGAGGATCTCGTCAGACAGTGCGCATTTATCTGCAAACTCCATATCCTCCGGAAGCGTGGCCGTAACGGAGATCTGGCTGCCGTTGCTGTCGGGAAAGTAGGTAAAGCCTTTGCGCAGGGAGGCCCAGGCAGACAAGACCAGAATGGCCACAGCCAGCGCCAGGCATAGGACTCGGCGGTTCAGACACCAGTGCAGCACTTTTTCAAATCCGTGGAGCAGCGCCACGGTGCTCTTGGGGGCCGCCTTAACGGGCTTTCGCAGCAGCCCCCGCACGGTAGCGGGCACTACGGTCAGGGCCACGATCAGGCTGGCCATGAGGGAATAGGTGATGGTCAGTACCATATCCATAAAGATTTTCCGGGTAAGGCCCTGCACAAACAGAATGGGCACAAACACGCAGACCGTAGTCAGGGTGGAGGCAATAATGGCGCCGGTGACCTGTTTGGCCCCGGTGATGGCCGCCTCTATTACCGGAACGCCCTCGCTGCGCAGCCGGTAGATATTTTCTATGATCACAATGGAGTTATCTACCAGCATACCTACGCCTATGGCCAGACCGGCCATGGAGATAACATTCATGGTAACGCCGGAGAAGTACATGAGCACCAGCGCAAACAGCACGCTGACGGGAATGCTGATGCCCACGATCAGCGTGGGACGGATATCCCGTAAAAACAGCAGCAGCACCAGAATGGCCAGCACGGCGCCCATAAGCAGGTTTTCTACTACGGTGCCCATGGCCATGTGGATATAGTCCCCCTGATCCAGCAGGGAAACAAAATGAAGTCCTTCATACCGGCTTTCCAGCTGGGTGAAGCGGTCTTTTATATTGTCTCCCACGGTAGCGGTGGCATAGGAAGACTGTTTGGAGAAGCTGAGCAGCACGCCGCTTTCCCCGTTGATGCGGGCATAGGTGGTATCCTTGTTATCCAGCAGAGAGACTTTGGCTACATCCGAAAGGTGGATGGTATCCAGATCCTCCACCCCCGGATAGAAGAGCGCGGTGCTTTCCAACGCCTGGACGGAATCCAGCGTATTTCCCACATTTACCAGATATTGCTGATCCCCTTCATAGAGATATCCGGCAGGCATGGAAAAGTTCTGGGCCGTAAGCAGTTGGGAGATCAGTTCCTTGGTAAGGATATTGTGCAGGTCGGCGGCTTCCTTTGCAGCATCCAGCTGTTCCTGAGCTTGCTTTTCCGCCTCATCCAGTTGGGTTTTGCCGCTTTCCAGGGCGGCTTCCCCGTCCGCCAGCTCTTTTTTCTTTTCGTTCAGCGTGTTCTGGGCGGCGCCCAAACGGTTGGCCAGGGCAGTGCGCTGCTTCTCCAGCTCTTCATAGCCCTTGTCTATTTCCGCTTTGCCGCTTTCCAGATCCGAAATGGTCTGATCCAGCTGGGGGATAGCGGCTTCCAATTCCTGCTGGGTCTGCTTCAGAGTTTCCAGTGTGCTGTCGATATCTCCCCGGCCAATGCCCTGTGCCGCCAGCGATTCGTCTATTTTAGCCAGAGCGGACTGCAGGTTTTTATACTCATCGCTGTTTTGGATCAGGGCAATGGCCTCCTGTTTCTGCTCGGGGGTCAGGTTTTCATCCTTTTCAATGGCGGCAATGGCTTCATCAAACAGACCTTGAGCCTTTTCCAGTGCCATAAGGGCGTATTTCAGCTGTGTCAGCTGCTTCTGCCCTTCAATGACCTGATCCAGACCGGCGGCAGCCTGGGCTCGCTGCTCTTTCAACTGAGCCAGCAGTTCTGTGACCTGCTTGTTCTGCTCATCCAGCTTCTCCTGGGCGTCGTTCAGGGCGGCGTTTCCCTGGCGGCGGCCGGCATTCAGGGCGGCTTCGCCTTTTTCCAGGGCTTCCTTGCCTTCCTGCAGGGTGGTTTCTCCTTCACGGAGCTTCTCCTGAGCGTCGTTAAGCTCGCCCATGGCTTCTTCAAACTCTTTGTCGATGGCGGCATAGAGCTTTTTGTTCAGGGCGTCGATCTTATCTTCATCCAGTTCAATCTCTATCCGTTGGAGTACCAGGCCCGTTTTGGTCACGGAAGCCACGCCGTTGATCCCTTCCAGTTCAATGGAAAGGGTATCGTTTACAAAGGCACTCAGCTCCAGAGGATCTTTTCCTTCATAGCTGACCGCCGCTACCAGCGTAGGGATCAGATCGCTGCTCAGCTCCGTTACCACAGGGGTGCCGATGGTATCGTCCCAGGAGGCGGAAAGGGTGCTGATGCCCCGCTGGATATCCATCATGGCCACATCGGTGTTCACACTATCCTCAAAGGTCAGCAGTACGATGGAATAGTTTTCGGCGCTGGTGGAGGTGATCTCTTTAATATCGTCCAGAGAGGCCATGGTCTGCTCCATAGGCTTGGTAACGGCGCTTTCCACTTCTTCGGGGCTGGCTCCCGGGTAGGTAGTCATGAGCATAATATAGGGAAAGCTCATTTCCGGCAGCAGATCGGGGGTCATTTTGGTAATGGAAACATATCCCAGCACCAGGACCAGGATCACGGCTACCAACACCGTAAAAGGCTTTTTTACACTGTACTTAGAAACCATGGAGTACTCCTTACAAAATTCTGATTATATAACTATATCACTTTGAAAGGCTCGCCGGTGTGGAAAAACTGTGACAATCTAACCGACAGTTTTAAGGAATTTGACGTCTTGCGTCCTTGCGGGCATACCGGCAGGCTTGGGCACATATGCTCTACCATCATCAGGAGGTGCCATGTATGCCTATCATTGTGATCTCAAAGAAACATCTGCTGCTGGCTCTGGGTCTGCTTGCCCTGCTGGGGGTGGGGCTCGTGCTGTTTTTTACGCTGGGACCCGGGTTCCCGGAGAAAAAGGCTGCTCCGGCTATGGCGGTGGTGGAGGAATATGAACTGAATGTATTGCCGCTGAAAGCCAGGTCTTTGCCCGTATACGGGGTAAAACGGGAGGATAAAAAGATCGCGCTCACCATCGACGCTGCCTGGGATGCAGATAAAACCCCATTTATTTTGGATACGCTGGACACCTATCACATTAAGGCTACATTCTTTTTGTGCGGGGTATGGGTCAACGCCTACCCGGATTATGTGAAGGAGATCGCTCAGCGGGGCCATGAGATCGGCAACCATTCTCTCAGCCACCCGCACATGAGCAAACTGAGTCCATCGGAGATCAAAAAGGAGCTTATCGATCTGGATGATACCATCGAAGAGCTAACGGGTAAGCGATGCACGCTTTTCAGGCCGCCTTTTGGGGAATACAACAATACGGTCATAGATACCGTTCGGGAGGCCGGATATGAGGTGATCCAGTGGACCCGGGATACCGTGGACTGGAAAAAGGAGCGCAGCGCCCAGACCATTCTGGATGGAGTTCTGCCAAAGCTGCAAAGCGGAGATATCATTCTCAGCCATAACAACGGCTATAAAATAGAGACTTATCTGCCGATACTCATTGAGACCTGTCAAAAGAACGGCTATACCTTTGTCACCGTTTCCGAACTGCTGCTGGAAGGGGAAACAGGAATAGACGGCAACGGCATTCAATACGGAAAGTAAGCCGGACGCATACAAAGGTACTGGCCGGAAAGGCCCCTGCGGGAGCCTTTTTGCGTTGTGCTTTCGGATTGCTTCCCGGCAAAACGGGTGGTACAATAAACATGAAACAAGCAAAAACAGGAGGGCATCCATGGCATATCTGTATCATGGCACACATACCGGAGGCATAAAGGTGCTGGAGCCCCGTTCGATTCTCCACGGCACAAACGAATCGGTGGTATACCTTACGGGAAATCGGGTCTATGGGCTTTTTTATATTTGGGACAGGGAGCATACCATGGGGCCCGCTTATATTACCGCAGGGATCGTTAAGGGACGGGTCATATATGAGGAACAATTCCCCAACCAACTGGAGTGCTTTTATAAGGGCGTTTCCGGCTGGCTGTATACCGTTGCGCAAAGCGCAGAATATCTGTCGGTGCAAAACAGAGAGGATATGTTTTACAGTTCCCTGCCTGTGGCAGTAGAAAAAGCAGAACTGGTGGAGGATGTATACAGCGCCCTGACGGCCTGTGAAACTGCCGGGACTTTGCAGGTGCGCCGGTATCTGGAGCAGCCGGTGCAGCGGCAGCAGGCATTGACGGATAAGGTTGCCGAATGGATCCGGCAGACCAACTTTTTTGCCGGGGATCCGGCGCAGCGGGCGTTTATGATGCATTGGTTCCGGCATGCCTGGATGCGGGCGCAGGAATCATAAAAGAAAGAAAGGGGTATGGGATACAGGATCGGTATCTGTGATGATGAGCGGTCTCAGGCTCAGGGGTTGCGGGATATGACGGAAGCCTGGGCACGGGAGAGGAGACTTTCCTGCCGGACGGAGCTTTTTCCCAGCGCAGAGGCTTTTCTTTTCGCCTGTACAGAAGACAGCGCTTTTGATATTTTGTTGCTGGATGTGGAAATGCCCGGCATGACGGGCATAGACCTGGCTAAGACCCTCCGCCGTGAGAACAGCCGGGTGCAGATATTGTTTGTTACCTCTCATTTTGAATTGGCGGGGGAAGGGTATGAAGTGGATGCCCTCCACTATCTGATCAAGCCCGTGGCCCGGGAAAAGCTTTTTTCTGTGTTGGACAAGGCTGCGCAAAAGCTGGCGGAAGAACCGCCCCATGTGCTCATCAGCTGTCAGGGGGAACGGGTAAAGCTTTATGAATCGGACATCCTGTATACGGAAGCCTTTCTCCATGAGATAGCCATTCATACAGGAGCCAAGGAATACAGATGCAAGGAGAATATTTCTGCCTTTTCCCAGCGCCTCAGCCCGGATTTTTTTCGTATACACCGCTCTTATCTGGTGAATCTGAAAAAGGTGATCCGCATAGGCCGTGCTTCCGTCACGGTGGAGGGCGGGCAGGAACTGCCTTTGGCCAGGGGAAAATATGACGATGTGAACCGTGCATTCATACAGCGGAACTAAAGAGATATTATGTTAAAACGAACTTATATAAAGCTGGTAGAGATACAGGAGGAACAGGCAAAACGCCACCTGGAGGAAGTACGCAGCATCCATCAGGAAATGCGGGGCTATAAGCATGACTTTCATCATCATCTGCAAACCCTGAAGGGTCAGCTGGAGGCAGGAGAGGTGGATCGGGCCATAGCTTATATCGAAGCGCTGGATAAAGACCTGCAAAACGTGGATACCCTGCTCAAGACAGGAAACGTTACCGTAGATGCCATCCTTTCTGCCAAGCTTGCACAGGCCCGGAGCGAGGGGATCCCGGTAACGGTAGAAGCAAATCTTCCCCCGGAACTGACGCTGACGGACGTAGAACTGAGCATCGTGCTGGGCAATCTGCTGGATAATGCCATCGAGGCCTGCCGGGAGGCAGCGGGGGATCGGTTTATCCGACTGTCTCTGCGCATGAAGGGGAGGATGCTGTATTTCTATCTGCTCAATGCCGCCGGAAAAAAGAAGCCAAAGCTGGGTTCCCTTTTCAAGACCGGCAAGACAGGGGCCCATGGATTTGGGCTCCACCGGGCAGAAACCATCTTGGAAAAACACGGGGGATGGGTAAAGTATAACAGCGAAGAGGGCGCCTTTACTTCAGAATTTCTGGTTCCCGCAGTGGAATAAATGCAATTCGTGCACCACAGAAAGCATTTGGTGCACGATTTTTCTTTTTTGCTGCCGAATGTGATAGGATCCGCTCAGAAAAAGAAAGGAGTCAAGCCCTTTGAAACCTGAAACAGAAAAGAAAAAACCATATCGTTCCGCATGGAGCAATGCCATATGGAGCTTTAAAGAAATGCTCAGGGGAACGCCTCAGTCCTTCTGGCTGATGGCCGCAGGGGTGCCGCTTTCCGTTTTTCTGGCATGGGCAGAGATCAAACTGCCTGCACTGGTCATATCGGAAGTAACTGCCGGGCAAACCTTCCGGCATGCGGCGCTGGCGGTGGGCATACTGCTGGGAGCGACTCTGGCGGCCACGGTCCTGAGCAATTTCTGCTGCATAGTGCTGAATGCCTATGTGAGCCGTTATCGCTTCCGCCAATGCGTCCGGCTGGAGAAAAAAGCCATGCACTGCTTTTACCAGACGTATGAAAAGAAAGAAACAAGGGATCTGTATGCTCGTGCCCAAAGTGCCATATGGATGTTCAACGGCAAGGTTAATTTGCTGAAGGTACCCCAAAAGAGCATGGATCTGCTGCAAAATGCGCTTTGCTACGGTCTGTTCGGCACGGTGATCTCTTTTGTAAGTCCGTGGTTGGTGCTGTTTCTTACCGCTGCGCCTCTGGTCAACTGGTTCTGCGTCCGCGCTTATCAGAAGTACGAATATGAAACCCGGGCGGAACGTACCGACGTCGAGCGGAGACTGAATTATGTGAACGATCGCGCCGCAGATTTTGCCGCTGCAAAGGATATCCGTATCTATGGTATGGCGGACTGGCTGAAGCAGCTGTCCAAAGCGTTGTTCGATAAGGATGTGGCCTGGCAGAAAAAGCTCAGCGGCCGGCAATTCCTTACCTGGCTGGCGGATCTGGGCGTTATCCTCCTGCGGGACGGGCTCGCCTACGGAGTGCTGATCGCCATGTCTCTTCGGGGGGAGATCACAGTGGATCAGTTTGTACTGTATTTTGCCGCCATCTCCGGATTTGCCACCTATATCGGCAACATCATGACGGCCTGGAACGAGATGCATGCGGCCAGCCTGGTGGTCAGTGATTTCAGGGAGTTTCTGGATCTGCCCGATGGGGACGGAACCGGGGAGGCCCATGCCCGGGAACATATTTCTCCTGCGCCGGAGATCGTGTTCGATCATGTTTCTTTCCGCTATGACGGTGCAGAAAAAGACACCCTGCATGATATTTCCCTTACATTCCACTCCGGGGAACGGATAGCGCTGGTGGGTATGAACGGCGCAGGCAAGACCACTTTGGTCAAGCTTCTGTGCGGATTGTATACGCCTACTTCCGGGGAAATCCGTATTGATGGAGTGCCGGTGAGCGACTTTTGCCGGGAGGAATATTACCGGCTGTTCTCTCCCGTTTTTCAGAATGTGCAGACGGCTTTCTTTTCTCTGGCAGAAACGGTGGCAGGCAGCACCGGAGAAAACGTGGATCGTGCCCGGGCCGAAAGCTGCATGCGCCGGGCCGGACTTGGCAAAAAGCTGGATTCGCTGCCCCGGGGGATAGATACCCGTTTGGATAAGCAGGTCAACAAAGAGGGCATAGAACTTTCCGGCGGAGAGGCCCAGAAGCTGATGATGGCACGGGCTCTTTATAAGAATGCACCTGTGCTGGTATTAGATGAGCCCACGGCAGCCCTGGATCCCATTGCGGAAAACGAGATCTATCTGCAATACAGGGATATGACGGAAGGGAAGACTTCGTTGTTTATCTCTCACCGGCTGGCCTCCACACAGTTTTGCGACCGGGTACTCTTTTTGCAGGAGGGACGGATCACCGAAGAAGGCACGCACCGCCAGCTTTTGGAAAAAGGTGGGGAGTATGCCAGACTGTATGAGATACAAAGCTGCTGGTACCGCAAGGAGTATAAGGGAGGGGAACAGGCATGAAGCTGAAGGAGCATATATACATCGGCCGCCAGCTGGTAAAGCTGCTGTATTCTTTGGGACACCGTTACTTTTACGCACTGGTGCTGAGCAGCTTGGTGACTGCCCTTACGCCCTATGTGCCCATATGGTTTTCGGCCCGGCTTATTGATGGGCTGGCTGCAGGGGCGCCTTTGCAGACGCTGGCGCTGTATGCGGCACTGACGGTAGGCATTACAGCCCTGCTCGGCCTGATAAATGCCTGGCTCAAGGCTCAGAAGCAGATCGGGCAGAATGAAGATTATAAGAGCATAGACTGGATGCATGCCCAAAAGGCCATGGAGCTGGCTTACGCCTCCATTGAGGACAGAGAGGTAGCCCGCTTACGGGAGCGGGTACAGAATGAGACCGACACCGGCTACAATCTTTTTTATCTGGTAAGTTCTCTGGACAGGAGCATAGGTTCCGTTGTACAGATCCTGGCTTCCATATCGTTGACGGCATCGTTCTTTGCGGCAAAGGCTGTGCCCCTTTGGACCAAGCTGGTCTTTGCCGGCGGCGTGATCCTGACGATGGTTCTGCGTATTTTGACCAACGGCAGGTCTGCCAAGCTGCAGATGGAGTATTTTTCCGGCTGCACAGATTTTAACATGGTGCTCAATAAGTACTGGCAGTACCTGAACCATTATACCAGCGGCATGGATATCCGCCTGTACGGCATGGAAAAGCTTCTTGCCGGGTATGCAGAACAGGTATATGATGAATTGTGCGACGGAGAGCAGACCATGCGCTTTCGCTGCGCCTGGCTGGACATGATCTCCACAGTGACCAATTATGGCCTGCGATTCGGCGTATACCTGATTCTCATTGGCGGGGCTTTAAGCGGGGGGCTTTCTGTGGGCTCCATTGCACAATATGTGTCCTGCATCATGCTGCTGCTGAACGCTATTTCCAGTATCGTCAGTGCGGTGCAGCTGTCTCTGGTCAACCATGGGTATGCAAAACGGTTCTTTTCTTACTTTGATATCCCCAACCCCATGTATAAGGGTTCCCTGTCGGTGGAAAAGCGGGAGGATAATGAATACTGCATCGAGTTCAAAAATGTTTCCTTCCGATACCCGAATACGGAAGCCTATGCCTTGCGCCATGTGAATCTGAAATTCAAAGTGGGGCAGAAGCTGGCGGTGGTAGGCATGAACGGCAGCGGCAAGACTACCTTTATCAAACTGCTGTGCCGGTTGTATGATCCCACCGAAGGAGAGATCCTTCTTAACGGGGTAGACATACGCAAATACAGCTATGAGGAATATATGGCACTGTTTTCCGTGGTGTTTCAGGATTTCCGGCTGTTCTCCTTCTCCCTGGGGCAGAATGTGGCCGCCGGGGCGAAATATGACAGAGAACGGGCGGCTGCCTGCCTGAAGGAAGCCGGCTTTGAGGACCGTCTGGAGCGGATGCCCAAGGGACTGGATACTGCACTGTATAAAGACTTTGATCCGGAAGGGGTGGAGATCTCCGGCGGTGAAGCCCAGAAGATAGCCCTGGCCCGTGCCCTTTATAAGAATGCCCCCTTTATTGTTCTGGATGAACCTACTGCGGCTCTGGATCCTGTATCCGAGTATGAGGTATACAGAAAATTCAGCCAAATCGCCGGGGGAAAAACGGCTATCTACATCAGCCACCGGCTGGCTTCCTGCCGTTTCTGCGATAAGATCGCAGTGTTTGACGGGGGACAGATTTTGCAGACCGGCACCCATGAGGAATTGCTGAGGCAGCTTTCCGGCAGATATGCGCAGCTCTGGAACGCGCAGGCCCAGTATTACACAAAGGCTCAGGCTTGAGCCGCAACAAAGGGGCGCGAAAAGCCCTTTTCTACAGGCATATATCTTCCGGCTTTTTCTGCTCCCGGCCATATATGGGAAGCGTGAAGCGCATATAAAACAGAAACGGATTTGCACCCTAAGCGGGCTGCAAATCCGTTTTTCAATGTAATTGGCAATTAACTGAATGGAAACCCTTCAGCCGGATCGGCTGCGGAGGATGATCTGCTTTCGCAGGGATCAGCTCATGCGGGCCAGGGTAAGACCCAGGGGCACCTCATAGCCAAGCGCACGATACATGCTTTCATCGCAGGGGGCACAGGTGACGGAAAGATCCGCATATCCCTGTTCTGCGGCCCAGCTGTGAGCGGCCTGCTGAAGCAGCCTGGCGGCGCCTTGACGGCGGAATGCGGGTTCGATGTAAAAATCCTCCATCACACCCATGTCCCCGCAGGCAAATGTGGAGTACAAAGGCGCCACGCTGCACATGCCAATGGAGCGATAGCCCCGCTTGGCCATGAAAAAGGTGATCCGGTTTTCCTGCACCGCCTTTTGCAGCCGGGACTGCTGCGCTTCCGTCAGGCAGGGTTCCCCCACTTCCTGACGAAACCCGTTTTCCAGCTTCAGCAGCTGCCAGTCCTCCGGATCCGTCAGCCGTTCCACGGTGAAGGGAATTCGTTCCTTTGGGGGCAGCAGAAGCAGAGGCTCCCCCCATTCGTCGAAGCCATTGGGCACAAAGCCGATGCTTTTCCAGAAACGCAGCCGCCTCTCCGGGCCTGCACAGTTCAACTCCGCATAACGGCCGCCCTGCTCCCGGCTCCAATCCAGCAGTGCCCCAGCGCAGGCGTGACCCAGCCCCCGGCTCCGGTATTCCGGATATATGCAGAACTCAAGGATAAAGAGCTTTTCGTCTTCTCCGGTAAACAAGGCAGCCAGAGCAAAGCCTATCTCCCGGTTCTCCTGCCGGAAAAAGAAGTACCGGCAGCGGTTTTCGGCCCGGTCATGGGCTCGTTGGATCCCATCCTGATATTCGCCGCTTAAAAAGTATTGCAGCTCCTCCTTTTGGGCAGGATCCGGGAAGACGTCTCTGATGTGATACTGGTGCAGCGCTTCCCAGAAGCGGATCGTATCCTCTTGGGAAAGGGCTTCCAAAATGGTGATCTGTTGGTTCATGTTCTTCCTCCGAATTAAAATAGGAAAGGGCAGCGGCCCTTTCGGAGGCTTACAGACTTACAAGCCTCCGTGCAGCATGTTTTTTCATAGTCAGATCACACTCCTTTTATAAAAACTCCGGCGGGGATATGGCGGGTTTCTGCCGGGTAAAAAAAGTATACCTGTCTCAGGGCGGCGCAGTCAAGGGAGCGATGGGGCGGCAGTTGACTTTTTCGATGGGGAACAGTATAATACGCAGTATTTATACTATTTTTGATCAAAAATAAAAAATGCTGTCTGGTCACCCGGGCAGCATCGGCACAAAAGAGGAAAAACAGATATGTTTTCAACGGAACATTTTATATGGATAGGACTGTGCGCTGCTTTTGTGGCGGGGATGCTCATTTTCTGTATCCGCAAGAAGGTATCTTTGAAAGTGGCCGGGTATGTGATGAGCGGCATCTGCCTTTGCAGCGAAAGCAGCAAAATCCTGAGCAATATGGTAGAGAGCCCTCAGGGTGGCATGTATCTGGATCCGGCGGCACTGCCTTTTCATCTGTGCAGTCTGATGCTTTTCGGCGTACTGTACATTACCTTTGGGAAAGAAGGAAGGTGCAAGCAGCGCCTCATTGACTTTGTGGCGGTCATGGGCACGCTGGGAAGCATTTGTGCCATACTGATCCCAACTAACGGAACGGATTTTACCACGGTTCTGGCGTATCAGTGCTTTGTGTATCATGGCGGACTGCTGTGGTTTTCGCTGTACCTGATTTTGAGCGGCAGGGCAAAGCTGGGGCTGAAGGCCATGGGCAGCAATATCGGTATGCTGCTTTTGCTGGCGGTGGCTGTTTTGTATGTGAACGGAGCCCTTTCCGCCTATGGGACAAATTTTATGTATCTGGTGCGGCCGCCCATGGAGGATCTGCCATATCTCAATCTGGAGCAGGGGTGGTATGTATATTTTCTGCGTCTGCTGCTTCTGGGGCTGGGGTTGGTATCCCTGTTCCATATCCCTTTTATTCTGCATCAAAAGAATACCGGCAGCCGAAACACTGCCTGCTGAAGAAAAACGAAGACCCCATCCTTCATGCGGAACGGCAGAGAGAAAACACGGTGCAGCCTCTAAAAGACTGCACCGTGTTTATGTATCACAGGGTCACCTGACCGCTTTCGGGGCAGCCATCGCTTCCCAGAGCAGGCAGCAGGATATCTTTAACGAAGCGTTCCGTTTGCTCCGGGGCCAGCCCCACATAGGCGGCAGGCTTCAGAAGCGTATCCATATCTTCCCGGGAAAGCGGAAGTGCCGGATCGGCAGCCAGCCGCTCCAGCAGATCGTTGGGAGCGCCCTCTTCCTTCATGGCCAGAGCCGTCTCCTGCGCATGGCGGCGGATGGCCTCGTGGACACTCTGGCGGTCACCGCCTTTTTTCACGGCTTCCATCATCAGGTTCTCTGTAGCGATAAAAGGCAGGGATTCCCGCAGATTTTTTTCACACATCCGGGGGTAAACATGAAGCCCCCGGGCTACATAGATCACCAGCTCCAACACACCGTCGGCGGTAAGAAAGGCTTCCGGCAGGGAGATGCGCCGGTTGGCGGAATCATCCAGCGTCCGTTCACACCATTGGGTGCAGGCGGTCATGTCTCCGTCCTGACTCAGGGATATCAGATGGCGGCTGAGGCCGCATATGCGCTCACAGCGAATGGGATTGCGCTTATAGGCCATGGCGGAGGAACCGATCTGCCCGGCGCCGAAGGGCTCTTCCAGCTCCCCCCGGGATTGGAGCAGCCGCACATCCTGAGCAAAACGATAGCAGCTGATGCCCAAAGAAGCCAGGAGATGAAGAATGCGGGCATCCAGTTTCCGGGGATAGGTCTGACCCGAGACGTCAAAGACCGGGATATCCCCTAATTCATGAGCTATGTGAGCTTCCAAGGCCCGGGCTTTTTCCGCATCTCCTTCAAACAGCTCCAGAAAACTGGCTTGGGTGCCTGTAGCGCCCCGGCAACCCAGTAGCTTTATGGAGGGAAGCAGAGCGTCCAGATCCTCCAGATCCTGCAAAAGATCCTGCGCCCAGCAGGCGGCCCTGCGGCCTACGGTAACAGGCTGAGCTGCCTGCAAATGGGTAAGCCCCAGACAGGGAACCTTAGCGGTATTAAGGGCAAAAGTGCCCAGCGCCCGGAGTGCCTCGCAAAGCTTGCTGCGAAGCAGAGCCAAAGCTTCCCGCAGCAGCAGAATATCGGCATTGTCCGTTACATAGCAGCTGGTGGCGCCTAGATGGATGATGGGCCGGGCCAGGGGGCACTGATCTCCCCAGGCCAGAACGTGGGCCATAACATCATGGCGCACCTGCTTTTCATAGGCGGAAACGGCTTCATAGTCGATATCCTCCAAATGGCGTGAGAGTTCGCTGAGCTGAGCTTCCGTTACAGGCAGACCCAGAGCGTGTTCTCCCCGGGCCAGTGCCAGCCATAGCCGCCGCCAGGTGCCGTACCGGTGGTCGGGGGAGAATATCCGGCGCATCTGATCACCGGCATAGCGTCCTTCCAGAGGGGATTCGTAATAAGGTTTGCTCATGGCGCTTTACCGCAGGATCATGGCTTCCCGCTCCGCTCCTACAGATACATAGGGAATGGGGCAGTTCAGCTCTTTTTCCAGAAACAGCACATAGTTCTGGGCGGCCTGCGGAAGATCTTGGAAGCGGCGGACATGGGTGGTATCCTGCTTCCAGCCGGGAAGCGTTACATACACGGGCTTGCAATCGTTCAAATCAGCGGTATAGGGGAAGGTGTGTATCACCCGGCCCCGGAGCTCATAGCCAACACACACGGGCAGGGTATCAAACCCATCCAGTACATCCAGTTTGGTCAGTGCCAGCTCCGTAGCGGACTGAACCTTTACCCCATAGCGGGCGGCCACCGTATCCATCCAGGCGACCCGGCGGGGACGGCCCGTGGCGGCACCATATTCATGCCCGGCTTCCCGAAGGGCAGCGGCTTCTTCGCCCTGGAGTTCCCCTACAAAGGGACCTTCCCCTACGCAGTTGGAATAGGCTTTTACCACACCCACTACCCGGTCTACCTTCAGCCAGGGGCATCCGGAGCCCACGGGAGCATAAGCGGCCAAAGGAGTAGAGGAGGAGGTATAAGGGTAGATGCCGTAATCCAGATCCCGCAGAGCGCCCAGCTGGGCTTCAAAAAGAATACCGTCGCACTTGCGGCCGTCCAGCAGCTCACCTGCATCGCAGATATAGGGCCGGAGCTTTTGCGCATACTCCCGGCAAAGGGTCAGCAGTTCTTCATAAGAGAAGGGGGTGCAGCCGTATCCGGGGACATATACCTGGTTTTTCCAGTCTACCAGACGTTGGAGGCGTTCCTGCAAAACCTCATCATGCAGCAGATCTCCCATGCGCAGGGCTTTTTTATAAGCCCGATCGGCATAGGCCGGGGCGATGCCCCGCAGGGTGGAGCCGAAGTGAGCCTTGCCCAGGCGCTGCTCTTCCAGCTTATCCTCAAGGGGAGAGATGGGCAGCACCACGATCGCCCGGTCGGAGATGCGCAGGTTTTCAGGGGTAATGCATACGCCCCGCTGCCGCAGCCCATCCGCTTCTTTGCACAGATGCTGTATGTCGATCACACAGCCGGCACCCAACAGATTCAGTTTATCCGGATGGAAAATACCGGAAGGGATCAGGTTCAGCTTGAATTCACCCAGATCATTGACAATGGTGTGCCCGGCGTTATTACCACCCTGATAGCGCACAACAGTGCCGTATTGTGGCACCAGATAGTCTACCATGCGGCCTTTGCCCTCATCGCCCCAGCAAATTCCAACGATTGCGCAGTTACCCATATGGAAAACCTCCTTTCAAAAAACAAAAATATATAATATAGGAGGATCGGCCTGCCGTCAAGAGTTTTTCGGCTTAAAAACGTGTCTTTTTTGTAGAAATCAAGGGGCACGAAGCGTGGGATCCGTAGAAGTGCCTAAAAGATACAGAAGCAGTTCCTCTGGCAGCGGGGTATCTCCTTGGCGGGGAATGCTTTGCCAGGCTTTTTGAACGGAAGGGTCCGGGTTGGAAAGGCCTTGAACAATAGCGGCCTGAATCTGTGCTTTTACTTCGTTTGCAGATGTTCCATGAGCAGCGGCAATTTTTTGAAAAATATCTTCCATAGCAGGGTGAAGCATGAGACGCTCCTTTCTTTGCTTTGACATTTGCTGAATGTCATAATGGAGAACAGTATACCATATACTACTGCCAACGACAATCACTGAATGTCAAAGGCGGTAACAGCATGTATAAAAACAAAGGGACCGGAGGCCGGAACAATTTGTGTGGAGAACGTATCCGGAAGTTCCGCAGGCAAATGCCGGGCCAGCCTTCTCAGCGGGCTTTTGCGGATATGCTGCAGCTGCGGGGACTGGATGTAGATAAGAATGCCGTGCAGCGCATGGAAAGCGGGCAGCGGTTCATTACGGATATTGAGCTCAAGGCCATTGCCCATGCCCTGGGAGTCGGGTACGATGCGCTTCTGGAGGACTGAGCTTTTCAACGGGCAAAAACGGTGCGAAAAAGAAGTGAAGACACTCAAAAAGATATATGTGCAAAATGGAAAGCGCCTGCCCTGCAACAGAAAATTGCAGAGCAGACGCCTGAAACCGATGTTTTAATGGGTTCGGGTCTTCCTATTCAGGAAGGCCCGTTTTTTGTTTTACAGCTGGGGACCGGCTTCTACCAGAGCCTTACCGGCTTCGGTATCCTCGTACTTGACGAAGTTCTTGATAAAGCGGCCGGCCAGATCCTGTGCCTTCTGCTCCCACTGGGAAGGATCGGCATAGGTGTCACGGGGATCCAGAATGGCGGGATCCACGCCGGGCAGCTGGGTGGGTACTTCCAGATTGAAGTAGGGGATCTTTTTGGTGGGGGCGTTGAGAATATCCCCGTTGAGGATAGCGTCGATAATGCCGCGGGTATCCTTAATGGAGATGCGCTTGCCGGTGCCGTTCCAGCCGGTATTCACCAGGTAAGCTTTGGCACCGCTCTTTTCCATCTTCTTGACCAGCTCCTCTCCGTATTTGGTGGGGGGCAGCTCCAAGAAGGCCTGACCAAAGCAGGCGGAGAAGGTGGGAGTGGGTTCAGTGATACCGCGCTCGGTGCCGGCCAGCTTGGCGGTGAAGCCGGAGAGGAAGTAATACTTGGTCTGCTCCGGAGTCAGCACGGACACGGGGGGCAGCACGCCGAATGCATCTGCGGAAAGGAAGATCACGTTTTTGGCAGCGGGAGCAGAAGACACGGGCCGCACAATGTTCTGAATGTGATCGATGGGATAAGAGACCCGGGTATTCTCCGTGACGCTCTTGTCGGCAAAGTCGATCTTGCCGTCCTTATCCAGTGTTACGTTCTCCAGCAGGGCGTTGCGCTTGATGGCATTGTAAATGTCGGGCTCGGAATCCTTATCCAGATTGATGACCTTGGCATAGCAGCCGCCTTCAAAGTTGAAAACGCCGTTATCATCCCAGCCGTGCTCGTCATCACCGATGAGCAGGCGCTTGGGGTCGGTGGAGAGGGTGGTCTTGCCCGTGCCGGAAAGACCGAAGAAAATGGCGGTGTTTTCGCCGTTCATATCGGTATTGGCGGAGCAGTGCATGGAAGCAATACCTTTCAGGGGCAGGAAGTAGTTCATCATGGAGAACATGCCCTTCTTCATTTCGCCGCCGTACCAGGTGTTGATGATGACCTGTTCCCGGCTGGTCAGGTTGAAGACTACGGCGGTTTCGGAGTTGAGCCCCAGTTCCTTATAGTTCTCTACCTTGGCTTTGGAGGCGTTGTAGACCACAAAGTCGGGCTCAAAGTTTTCCAGCTCTTCCTGCGAGGGGCGGATAAACATATTCTCTACAAAGTGAGCCTGCCAGGCCACTTCCACGATGAAGCGAATGGCCATGCGGGTATCCTTGTTGGCGCCGCAGAAACCGTCTACTACGAACAGCCGCTTGTTGGACAGCTCCTTGAGGGCGATATCCTTTACGGCTTTCCAGGCTTCCTGAGAAGCGGGGTGGTTATCGTTCTTATAGTTTTCGCTGGTCCACCAAACGGTGTCCTTGGAGGTATCGTCCATGACGATAAACTTGTCCTTGGGGGAACGGCCGGTGTATACGCCGGTCATGACGTTGACGGCGCCCAGCTCGCTGACCTGACCCTTTTCAAAACCGGTGAGGGCGGGGTTGGTCTCTTCCTCAAAAAGCATTTCGTAGGAGGGATTACGGACGATCTCGGTGGTGCCGGTGATGCCGTATTTACTCAGATCGATCTTGTGCATGTGCATTAAACCTCATTTCTCTGAAATTTTCCCAGTCAAAGGCATGATACCACCCTTTTGCAAGTGCCGTCAACCAGTGAAAAGGTAAACTTTCTGCAATTCTTCCGGCATCGGGTTTATAAAACGCAGGTTTGCCTGCAAAAACCGGAGACGACCGGATAAAGACCCGAATTTACGGGCATTTTGCCGGCAGGACAGCGCTTGGCATATGTCCGGAATATGGCAGCATTTGGGGTTGAAGTATAAAAAACACCTGCTACAATAAAGGCATCGGGCGCCTGATGAGAATATTTTACGGAGGTTCAACAGAAGAATGAAGAATCGAATAAAAGTATATCCCATCGGAAAGATAGAAAACGAAAATAGCAAAACAGTGCTCCGGCTGAAGCCCGGCTACCGTGAGGGCCTGAAGGGCCTTGCAGGATTCAGCCACGTGCAGATCCTCTGGTGGATGGACGGCTGTGATGATCCGGAAAGCCGGAATATTCTGGTGGAAAAAAGACCGTATGTCCATGGACCGGAAGAAATCGGCGTGTTTGCCTTACAGTCGCCGGAGAGGCCAAACCCTGTTGCAGTATCCTGCGCGGGAATCACCTGTGTGGACATGGAGTCGGGCACGGTGGGGCTGGATTATATAGATGCTTTTTCCGGCAGTCCGGTAATCGATTTAAAACCATATACGCCCAGCCTAGATCGGGCCGAGAAGCCTTTTACTCCGGAATGGTGCAGTCATTGGCCAAAATCCTGCGAAGAGAGCGGAGCTTTTGACTGGTCCTCCGAATTCAATTTTTAAGGAGGAAGAAGATGGCACTTGCATAGTATATCCATGCAAAACCTGTGATCGATGCAGAGAAAGTGCGCCTGCGTCCCCTGCAGGCAGCGGATGTTCCGGACATAAAGACGTGGACAACGGATATATCCGTTTATACCTACTGGGGCAAAGGCCCCGGGAAAACAGACAGGAATCCGGAGCTACTGTTTGAGAGATCCCCAAAACCGGTGAAAAGCTTTCGCCTTGGTATCGAGGAAAAGCGATCCGGGAGGTTGATCGGGGAAGTTTGGGTGTATCGAATCGAGAAAAAACGCATGGCCTCCGTGGCCATACGTCTTGCCGCTGCCTGGCAGGGAAAGGGCTATGGAACCGAAGCGCTCCTGCAAATGACTCTTTTCTGCTTCAGAAACACGGAGCTGCAGCGGTTGTGGGCGGAGGTGGATGTTCGAAATATCGCTTCCCAAAGAATGCTGGGGAAATGCGGATATATAAAGGAAGGCGTGATCCGGCAGGGCAGAATGATAAACACATGGTGTGATTACTGTATTTACGGGATCTTTGCATCGGATATGACAGAGAAAACGCCTCAGGATCACCGTTTGGCTGAAACCCGGGTATGAGCGGATCGGCTGTATCTCCGCAAAAGGCGATGCGCGCTATGGCTATCTGTTAGGCTGAACCTGCTTGGCTGAATCTGGTGCCCGCATGCTTCGACGGCGAAAAGCAAAAACGAAAAATCCTCCGTATACTCACGGCATACGGAGGATTTGTTATGTACTCACAAATATCGGATTTATGAACCGGATGCGTTACAGGCTTTCGGGCACCTGGGCATTGATGGCGGCATACATGGCGGCCACTGCTTCTCTGGCGCGCGGGAGGGCATTCTCCAGAGTCACATCTTCCTTCAGAGACTTGTCCCGGGAGACCATCTCCACCACGCCGCGGCCCAGCGTCTTGGGGGAAACGATGAGCCGAAGGGGGCAGCCCAGCAGGTCGGCGTCAGAGAACATGAACCCGGCGGAAACGGGCCGGTCGTCATAAAGCACCTCGAATCCCTGCTCCGTAAGGGAGGTATACAGGCTTTCCGCCGTTTCCCTCACCTGGGGCTGATCAGACCGCAGGGCGCAGATCTCGATCTGCCAGGGCGCAATGGTGATGGGCCAAATGGGGCCGTACTGGTCGTGATGTTCTTCACACACGCTGGCCATGAGACGGCCTACGCCAATGCCGTAGCAGCCCATGATGGGATTTACACGGTTGCCTTTTTCGTCATCATAGGTCATCCCCATGGCTTCGGTGTACCGGCGGCCCAGCTGGAAGATGTTGCCCACCTCAATGCCGTTCTTGACCACCAGGGAGTGCTTGCCGCATTTGGGGCAAACGCCGCCCGCTACGGCTTTGGCCGCATCCACATAAGTGGCGCCGGGCACATCCCGATCCATATTCAGGCCGGTGTAATGATAGCCTTCCTCGTTGGCGCCGCAGATCAGATTCCGTGTGCCTTCCAAAGAACGGTCATAGACTACGGTGATATTTTCGGGCAGTCCCACGGGGCCAATGGATCCGGCTACCAGACCGACATGATCGATCTCTACAGCAGGGTGCACTTCCGCCTTGAGGTAATTGCGCAGTTTGGTTTCGTTGACCTCCAGATCCCCGCGGATAAAGACCAGTACATAGGAATCATCGGCATTGCGCTGGTATACTACGGCCTTGCAGCTTTCTTTGGCGGTGCTGTGGAGGAAACTGCAAACCTCTTCGATGGTCTTGTTTTCGTAAGTGGCAATCTTTTGCAGAGGCGCTGCCTCCCGGCTGCCGTCGTTATGTACGATGCATTCCGCAGCCTCCATGTTGGCCCGGTAGCCGCATTCGGGGCAAAGAACGATGGTATCCTCGCCGATATCCGTCAGCAGCATGAACTCGTGGCTGACTTTACCCCCCATCATGCCGGAGTCGGAGGCTACGGCTACCACCTCGGGGATGCCTGCCCGGGCATAAATGCGCTCATACGCCCGGTAGCAGCGTTTATAATACCGCTCCAGATCCTTCTGGGAGGTGTGGAAGGAATAAGCGTCCTTCATGGTAAATTCCCGCACCCGGATCAATCCGCCCCGAGCCCGGGGCTCATCGCGGAATTTAGTCTGGATCTGATAAATCATAAAAGGATACTTCTGGTAGGTTCCGGCTATGTTCATGGCCATATGCACGGCGGCTTCCTCATGGGTCATGCCCAGTACCATGTCTGCGCCGCTTCTGTCTTTAAAGCGCAGCAGTTCCTTGCCTACGCTTTCCCAACGGCCGGAGGACTGCCAGAGACTGGCGGGCATGGCTACGGGGAAGAGAACCTCCTGTCCGTCGATGCGGTCCATCTCCTGACGGAGAATCGCTTCTATTTTATTCTGGATGCGCTTGGCGGGAGGAAGCAGAGAATAGATGCCATTGCCTACCTGTTTGATATATCCGCCGCGGGTCATCAGGTTCTGGCTCTCGATATCCGAGACCCGGTCCTTATACCGTTCGCCCAAAAGCTCACTGACTTTCATAGTTGTGTCCCTTTCCTGTGAAAAAATAAATGCTATTCTGCATTATATCATGCTTCCGGGCAAATGCCACAGTTTTTTTGCGCTTTTGGGGGACAAATCTCCCGGAGGACTTTTGCTTCAGCAAGTTGGAAGGCCGCAGAAGCTTTGAAAGATGTGCTCTTTTCCGCTTAGCCAGGGCATATGCCGGTTTCGCTTGGAAAATAGGCAGGATTTTTGAATCTGTATTGACAACGGGCGAAAAAACGGGTACAATACAATGCGATAAAGAAACAGGCGGGTGTAGCTCAATGGTAGAGCTCCAGCTTCCCAAGCTGGCTACGTGGGTTCGATTCCCATCACCCGCTCCATCTTTTATAAACATACCCGCAGCCGTTACAATTTCCGCGTGCGGGTGAAACACAAAATCATCTTAGGAGGACATTGTAATGGCTAAGCAAAAATTTGAACGGACGAAGCCCCATGTAAACATCGGCACCATC
>UQYI01000023.1 GCA_900545265.1 uncultured Eubacteriales bacterium | reverse complement strand
GCGTTATATTTGACACGGAACGCGCGCGGTTTGCCAGCGAGCGCGCGCCGCTACATCAGGAAAATATGGTTTTTCTGCGCATGGTCACGGAAATACGGGATTTCTTCCGGAATCTGGGTCAAAAGAGAGGCGCTGCCGGAGGAACCCTGAAGCAGAAGCTTCGGGAGCGGCGGGAATACCGCTACCTGACGTGCCCGCAGTGCGGGCAAAAGCTCCGGGTACCTCGGGGAAAGGGGCGCATCCGGGTGACCTGCACCAAATGCCGGAATCAATTCCTTGCCAAGAGCTGAAAAACAGGGTATACTCTGTACAAATAGAAATAAAAAGGAGATTTAACCATGATCACCAAGGATATGAACCTTCTGGATATCCTTCGCATTGATGAAGGGCTGGCAGATGTGCTGATGGAGTCCGGGATGCACTGCCTGGGCTGCATGCTCAGCCATTTTGAAACGTTGGAAGAGGCCTGCGCCGTTCACGGCATCGATCCGGATGCCATGTGCGATGCACTGAACGAGTATCTGGAAACACACTAAACCGGAGAAGAAGAAAAACGGGCCGGGGGAGCAGCACTTCCCCGGCTTTTGTTATGTCTGGGGGAAATAGACAGGCATCCATGGAAGAAGACTGTATTGCCGCAAGGGTCGTCGAAAGAGGCGCTGGGGGCACTTGGCAGGTAGACCGTGCCTTTGGATGCTGCGGTTGCTTTTTCGTTGGGAAAAGACAGGACTGTCTGCCGGATGGTATCCGGAGGAACGAACCTGCGGGGGATCGGGAGACGGGGGCGCACTGCGTGCCTGGCGGCACGCCTGCGGGGCATCCGCCCCGCAGGGTTCCGGCGGCTTCGACGCCGGAACGTGCGCCCCCGTGCTTTGGATACAAACCTGGCTTCGAATTGCCGCATCCCATGCCTGGCTGCGGAGGATTTCTTTTTTGCGCTGCTGCTCTGCTGTGCCTTGCGTATTCCCTTGTATAGGGGAGAAAAATCTGCTATACTGTCTGCATGCAAAGCCGCCCGCAAAGGGCGTCCTTCACAAAAGACTCCTGCGGGAGATAAGGAGGATATATGGTCAGATTCGGAACAGGCGGTTGGCGGGCAATCATTGCCGATGAATTCACCAAGGCAAACATCCGGCTGCTTACGGCGGGGCTGTGCAGCCAGATGCTGGAAGAGGGGCTGGAAGGCCGGGAGATCTGCGTAGGCTACGACAGGCGTTTCCTTTCCAAAGAATCAGCCCATTGGGCGGCAGAAGTATTCTGCGGCTACGGATTCCGGGTATATATGATCAACCGCTCTTCGCCTACGCCTCTTATCATGTTCACGATAAAGCAGCGGCAGATGCCTTATGGCATTGCCGTAACGGCCAGCCATAACCCGGCTATTTACAACGGTATCAAGGTATTCACCGCCGGGGGCCGGGATGCAGACAAGACCGTTACCAACCGCATCGAGAAGCAGATGGAAAGTATCTGCCCGGAAGATATCCTGAGCATAGACTATGACCGGGCACTGGAACAGGAGCTGGTGCAGGAAGCGAACCCCACCAACGCCTATATAGACAGCATCCTTTCCTCCATAGACGTAGAAGCCATCAAAAATGCCCAGCTGCGGGTGGCACTGGATCCTATGTACGGGGTCAGCGAAACCTGCCTGAGCATTATCCTCATGACCTGCAGGTGCGATGTTTCCATCATCCACAGCCGCCATGACACCCTTTTCGGCGGTAAACTGCCAGCGCCCAATGAGGATACCATGGGCCCCCTGAGCGCCGTGGTGTTGGATCGATATCGCTGCGATCTTGGTATCGCCACCGATGGAGATGCCGACCGGTTGGGAGTCATAGACGACCTGGGGCGGTTTGTCCATCCCAATAAGCTGCTGGTGCTTCTGTATTACTATCTGGTCAAATACCGAGGATGGCAGGGGCCTTGCGTGCGGAACAATTCCACCACCCATCTACTGGATAAAGTGGCGGAGGGCTTGGGACAGAAGTGTTACGAAGTGCCCGTGGGCTTCAAGTATGTATCCGCTAAGATGACGGAGACCGGCGCCATTATCGGCGGGGAATCCTCCGGCGGTCTGGCAGTGAAGGGACATATCTCCGGAAAGGATGGTATCTATGCCGCCGCATTGCTGGTGGAGATGCTGGCCAAAACGGGCAAAAAACTTTCTGAACTGTATCAGGAAATACTGGACACCTATGGGGAACTGAGTTATAAGGAAGCGGACTTTACCATGACACCCCAGCGAAAGGCGGAATTGCAGTCCCTTCTTTTTGAAAAACTGGCCTGCCCCGATTTTGACCGGGAGATCGATCATATCAGCCGGGAGGATGGAGTAAAGACCTACTTTAAGGATGGGAGCTGGGTCATCTGCCGCTTCTCCGGCACGGAACCTTTACTGCGTATGGCGGCCGAAGCATCGGATGCCTCCGTGGCGCAGGGATATATCGACCGATGGAAAGCATTTTTGCAGCTGTAAACAAATGCGCCGCAGGCCATGAGCCTGCGGCGCTTTCGTATCGCATCGCACTTTTCCAGCCCCCGCAGCAAAGCCTCATGGAACGCCGCCAATACTTCCTCGCTGTTGTTTTGGATGTCAATGCTCATCGGTCAGGACTTTATCGATATCATCAATGGTGAGAGTGATCGTTTTCCAGTCCTTTTCACTGTTTCCCACATCAGCGATAAAATCCTTTCCGTCAAACTCCTCAACGATTGATGCTTTTCTTCCGTCTTTCAGTAAAACGGTATCGTATTGCTTTACCTTCATTTTTACACCTCCGTAATATACACTGTTGTCCAGCATGGCGTGTGCGGGTATGCCCGCTTTGACGGCGGTGGGAGATTTGGAATATACGGGAAAATAAAAACGGTACAGCCGAAGCTGTACCGTTTTACACGGATGAAAATCAAACCAGAAACACTTCAATCCCCTTTTGCCGGGCACGGGATACGGTATAGGCGGTGCCGCTGGGGGCACGGCGCAGATAGGCAATGCAGGCATCCGCTTCCTCCACCAGCCGCTGATTCCGGAACTGCATGCAGCCCTGATAATAATGGGAGGAGAGGATGAGCACTTCCTGTGCTTTTTCCAGCAGGGGCCGGTAACGGGGCCCCCGGGCAAAGCCGCCGTAAGGCAGGAGAATGTGCAGCTCCAGGGTGGGCAGCCGCTGCTGCATAAGCAGGATCATCTCCCCGCACAGCAGATCATAGCCCGGAGCACCGCCGGTATAAAAAACGGTGGCTCCCTGCCCGATGACCTGTGTGATGGCGTATTGGGTATCCCGGACGATCTGCCGGTATTCCGGTGAAGTGGCAGGGGGCATATCCCGATGGCCGGTAAAACATACGGTGCGGAGGCTCATAAAGCCTCCTTGTCCAAAGCCGCCTGGGGCGCCACCGGTCCGTATTCCATGCAGAAACGGGAGACCATGGCCAAAAATCCGGTCGTATCCCCCCGCTCCAAAGCCCGCAGGCAGCGCACGGCTTCCATAAGGCCCTGGTCAAACAGCTCCGTAAAGCTTTCCCGCCGCAGCAGCTCCGGCTGCCGGTGGGATCGCCAGGGGGTGTGGCTGCGGTTCATGGCATCCCGGGTATCTTCAATGCCGGGGGTCATCATAAAGCCGGAAAGATTCCCGCGCCGGGTAAAGGGGGCCTCCAGCAGAGAAACGATCCGCCGCTTGCTGCCGTGAGGGTCATAGCTCATGCGCTGCAGGGTCAGATATGTTCTGGCAGCAGAACGGTATTTGCCCAGGGTCTGCCGGCCGGTGAGCTTTTCTACCGTGCGGGCCATATACAGATCCAGCCGGTCCAGATCCGCTCCCTTCTGCCGAAGGGTGGGGGCCAGAGTGCAGCTGCCTGCGGTGGCGTAAAGCTGCATGTCTATCTCTACCTCCATGCGACTGTGATCCATGCCCCGGGTGCGGGAGGTGATGTAGGGGTGAGCCGCGGCATCCAGGCACAGATGGCACACCATGCCCCAAAGAAATTCCTGTTCCGTTTTATCTATGGCAGGCAGCATGGCGGCAAAAAGCTTATCCCCGGGAAGGCCGTGTATAAAGTGACCCAGATCCGGGCTGCCCTTGTGCAGCAGGTTGTGCAGGGGGTGATAGAAAAAGTAGGGATCCGGGCCGCAGCAGCCCAGATAAAAAGCGGGAGAGAAGGATTCCGGATCCTTTCCGAGCGCTTCCAGCGCTTCATAACCGAAAAAGGTGTGTGCCAGAATGTAAGGCATAAGCGGTTCTCCTTATCATCAAAGAAGCAAAACGTGGCTTCCTGTAATGGCTGTATATTTACTGTACCAGAGTTTGGCAAGGTTTTTTCGTCATTATTTTATATTTTTTGTTAACCTTTTTTGAAATTCTCCACAGGGGGAGACTCCCATGCTAAAATAAGCGTACTCAACAGAAAATACCCCTTTCGGGCTTTAGGAGATTGTATGAAACAGATCAAACACAGAAGAAGAAAACTCCGCATCGGGAATCCGGTGGGGTTCTCTCTGTTTTGCCTGGGCTGCCTGGCGGTGCTGGCTTTGCTGTATGTGGGCATTGCCTGGCTGGTGCGCCATGGCTCTACCGTAGCGCAGGCCGTCAAGAACGCAGTGCAGAGCGATGCGGCCCCCACTGGCAGTGCGGAAGCCTCCTTCCTGCCGGCCATAGAAGAATACAGCCCCTCCGCCACACCGGCAGTGGATACCCCCCAGCCAGGCACCCCGGATACTGCTCCGGAAACGCCTTCCGCCGAACCTACCGCGCTGGTAACGGCAGCGGCGGAGCAGGATCACGGCGCTCCTCTGTACGGGCGGGTCATCGGTCTGGATCCCGGCCGGGACGGTTCTTCCAAATATCTGGAGGAGGCGGCCTATAACCTGGAGTTTGCCTATAAGCTCAAGGACTATCTGGAGCAGCGGGGCGCTACCGTGGTGCTGACACGGACGGATTCCTCCGCCACCTATGAACTGGTGGACCGGGCCAGAACCTTGAATGAAGGGGGCAGTCAGGTAGTCATCCGCTTCATGGCCAACCATATCACGGCCAAAACTTCCGCCAGCTTCGTATACGGCACCCGAAAGAACGAAGATTTCTGCCGGACCATTCTGGAAGGATATCTCAATGCCACGGGCATGAGCCGCCAGACGGGGAACGACAAGAAGAACGGCTACGAAAACAAGTCGGACGACGTATGCAAAAAGAGCAACTGCCCCGTGGCCGTGCTGGTGTTGGGCAACTGGAACAACGAGACGGATCAGGCGAACTTCCAGGATCCGGCCTTCCAGCAGAAGATGATGGAGGGGATCTACAACGGTATTTTGACGTATTGGGACATTCCTGTACAGGGTTAAAATCCGGCGAATCCCGGCGAAAGGGAACAAATGCCCTGGAATCAGGAGGATACAGGGCGTTCCCCGGGCGCAAAGCGCAGCGGAAACAGAATTTACAGGGCTCTCCCTTCGCGGGGAGCCTTTTTGCATGCCGGAAAGGCATCTTCCCAAAAAACATTCCGGTATACGGACAGGGGCGCCGGCGGTCATGCATGAGCCGTGAGAAAGTAAATAAAACCATTTACAAAACGCATTTTTTCGGATATACTATGGCCAAACGTGGAGCGGGACAGGCGGTACGCTTATCTCCCTGGCAGAGAGCCTCCGGTCGGTGAAAGGAGGCAGGGAAGAGCGCCACGTATCCCCCGTGAGCGGCGGGCCCAAAGGTATTTACCCGGGTAAGCCCGCCCGTTTGAGCCCCGTTACAGGTTCGCACAGGAGAGGCCGGGATACCCCGGCAATTCGGGTGGTACCGCGGAAGTCTGCCTTTCGTCCCGTAGAAGGGGCGGAAGGCTTTTTATTTTCATTTATGCATGCATACGGAGGAAAACAATGTACGACAAAGTTTCAACGGATCTGAAATTTGTGGAACGGGAACAGAAGGTGCTGGCCTTCTGGAAGGAGAACCGCATCTTTGAAAAGAGCGTGGAGCTGCGCAAAGGCGCCCCCGCCTATACTTTTTTTGACGGTCCCCCCACGGCTAACGGCAAGCCTCATATCGGCCATGTGCTCACCCGGAGCATCAAGGATATCATCCCCCGGTACCGCACCATGAAAGGATACGATGTGCTGCGTAAGGCCGGTTGGGATACCCACGGCCTGCCTGTGGAGCTGGAGGTGGAAAAATCTCTGGGTCTGGACGGCAAGGAACAGATCGAGCATTACGGCGTGGAGCCCTTTATCAAAGAGTGCAAAAAATCCGTCTGGAAGTATGAGAACCAGTGGCGGGAAATGAGCGATGAGGTGGGCTACTGGGTAGACATGGAGCATCCCTACGTCACCTATCACGATGATTATATCGAATCCGAATGGTGGGCACTGAAGACCATTTACGATAAAGGCCTGCTGTATAAGGGCTACAAGATCGTTCCCTACTGCCCCCGCTGCGGCACCGCTCTTTCCAGCCATGAGGTGGCTCAGGGTTATAAGGACGTAAAGGAGACCTCTGCCATTGCGAAGTTCTTTTTGAAGGACGGCAGCGGGGAGTGCATCCTGGCCTGGACCACCACTCCCTGGACCTTGCCCAGCAACGTGGCTTTGTGTGTCAACGCCCATGAGACCTATGTGCGGGCCAGGAAGGAGGAGCAGGTCTATATCCTGGCGCAGGCACTGGTACAGAGCGTATTGGGTGAGGACGCGGAGATTTTGGAAAGCTTCCCCGGAGAGAAGCTGGTGGGTATGGAATATGAGCCTCTGTTCGATATGTCCGCCCAGTTCGGCAAGAAGCAGGGGTACCGGGTGGTAGCCGATGACTACGTTACTTTGGGCGAGGGCACCGGCGTGGTGCATATTGCCCCGGCTTTCGGCGAAGACGACAACCGGGTAGGCCGGGAATGGGAACTCCCCTTCCTGCAGCTGGTAAACACCAGCGGGCATCTGTGCGGCGGCACTCCCTTTGACGGTCTGTTCGTCAAGGAAGCCGATAAGCCCGTATTGAAATCCCTTCAGGAACAGAACAAGCTCTTTTCCGCCCCGGCTTTTGAACACAGCTATCCCTTCTGCTGGCGCTGCGATACGCCTTTGATCTATTATGCCCGGGAGGAATGGTTCATCAAGATGACCGCTGTTAAAGACAAGCTTTTGGCCTTTAACCGCAGCGTCCGCTGGATCCCGGAGACCATCGGCACCGGCCGCATGGGCAACTTCCTGGAGAATGTTATCGACTGGGCTGTTACCCGGGAACGTTACTGGGGTACGCCCTTCCCCGTGTGGATCTGTCAGGACTGCGGTCATGTCCATGTAATGGGCAGCCGGGCAGAGCTGAAGTCCATGTCTCCGGATTGTCCGGAGGATCTGGAACTCCATAAGCCCTATATCGACAATATCCATGTTGTCTGCCCTCAGTGCGGCGGACAGATGAAGCGGGAGAGCGTGGTCATGGACTGCTGGTTCGATTCCGGCTCCATGCCTTTTGCCCAATGGCACTATCCCTTTGAAAACAAGGAGCTCTTTGAGCGTCGGTACCCCGCAGACTTCATGAGCGAGGCCGTGGATCAGACACGAGGCTGGTTCTACACCCTGCTGGCCATTTCCACCCTGCTCTTTGACCGGGCGCCCTTTAAGAACTGTCTGGTGCTGGGGCTGGTGTGCGATAAGAACGGCAAAAAGATGAGCAAGCATCTGGGCAATGTGGTCAGCCCTGCCGAAGTGCTTACTCATCAGGGGGCCGATGCCGTGCGCTGGTACTTCTATACCGCTTCCATGCCCTGGCTGCCCAGCCGTTTCTCCGGGGATGCGGTCTCCGAACTTCAGCGGAAGTTCATGGGCACTCTGTGGAATACATACGCCTTTTATGTACTGTATGCGGATATCGACGGGTTTGATCCTTCCGCACACAGCCTGAAGAAAGAGAATCTCTCCTTTATGGACCGTTGGGTGCTCTCCCGGCTCATGACACTGATCCATACGGTGGATGAGGATCTGGACGCTTTGAAGATCACCGAAGCCGGGCGGGAACTGCAGGCCTTTGTCGAGGAGCTTTCCAACTGGTATGTACGCCGGTGCAGGGATCGGTACTGGGGCAGTGAAATGACTGACGATAAGGAAGCGGCCTACATGACCCTGTATACGGTGCTGAAGAATCTGGCGCTGCTGTCTGCTCCCTTTGTGCCCTTTATGAGCGAGGAGATCTACCAGAATATCGTCCGCCGGGTGGAAAAGGATGCGCCCGAAAGCGTCCATCTTTGCAGCTTCCCCGCAGCCGATGACTCCTTTGTGGATAAGGAACTGGAAGAGGATATGGAAAAGGCGTTGGCCATCGTTACTTTGGGCCGCAGTGCCAGAAACGAGGCGGCCATGAAGATCCGTCAGCCTCTGGCCGCCATGTATGTGCAGGGAGCTCCCCTGCCCGAGGGCTACAAAGCCATTATTGCCGAAGAGCTTAATGTGAAGGAGGTACGCTTTGTGGAGGACGCTTCCGGCTTTATCAGCTACAGCGTCAAGCCTCAGCTCCGGACTTTGGGCCCCAAGTATGGCAAGCTTCTGGGCGCTATCCGCAGCCATATGAACGAAGAGGGAGCCGGAGACCGGATCGTCAGCGCCCTGAAGGCGGAAGGGCGGTATGCTTTTGAAGCCCAGGGAAGCACCGTAGAACTGACGGAGGAGGACGTGCTGGTTTCCTCCGTGCAGAAGGCCGGGCTGGTCTCTGCTGCAGACAACGGCCTTACCGTGGTGCTGGATACCAATCTGACCCCCGCACTTATCGAAGAAGGGTTGGTAAGAGAGCTCACCAGTAAACTGCAGACCATGCGTAAGGAAGCAGGCTTTGAAGTGGCCGACCATATCCGCATAGGCTATGCCGGCGGCGGGAAGCTGGCAGCCATTCTGGCGGCCAACAGCGCGGCCATTGGGGCGGATACCCTGGCGGATGCGGTGGAAGAGGGCCTTTCCGGCTATGAGAAGGAATGGAACATCAACGGAGAGACGGTAACGCTTTCCGTGGAAAAGAGATAATATGCGGGGCCTTGGTACGCTGGTAAACGCCGGGGCCGTGCTGCTGGGAGGCGGGCTGGGGCTGCTGCTGAAAAAGGGCATCCCCCAGCGGGTCTCCGATGCGGTGATGAAGGCGCTGGGGCTGGCGGTGCTGTATCTTGGGATTTCCGGAGCCTGGGACATGGAAAAGCCCCTGGTGACCATTGTCTCTCTGGCCATAGGCACTGCCGTGGGCACGGCGCTGAAACTGGATGACAGGGTGGGCGCTCTGGCTCAAAAGCTGACGGGCAGACTGGGCAAGGGGGAATGGAAGGACGGTATGGTAACGGCCACCCTGCTGTTCTGTGTGGGGGCCATGGGTATTACCGGCGCTCTGACAGACGGATTGACGGGAGATCACAGCATACTGTTCACCAAGGCGTTTCTGGATGGGATCTCCGCCTGCTTTCTGGCTTCTGCCATGGGAGCGGGGGTGCTTCTTTCGGCAGGGGCGCTGCTGGCGTATCAGGGGCTGTTCACCCTGCTGGGTGTATTCTTCTCCGCTTTCTTTGCGCAGGCGGCAGGAGCCATGGGGGCCGTGGGTTCCCTGCTGCTGGTGCCTATTGCCTTTAACATGATGGGACTGGGCAAATTCAGGGTCATGGAGTATGTACCGGCGGTTTTTATGCCCCTGATCCTGTATTGGATACTGTAAAACAAGGCAAAGTATTGCCAAGAGAAGAAAAAGTAGTATATACTGATTTATTCAGATGTAAATAAAGGAGCTGCTGTATATGGAAGAGGTACGCACCAGAAATTTTATTGAGGAAGCTATTGAAGAGGATCTGGCCCGCATGCGCCGGGAGGATCCGCAGACGGAGCCCGTGGTCAAGACCCGTTTTCCTCCGGAACCCAATGGCTATCTGCATATCGGCCACGCCAAGGCTCTGACCATTGACTTTACCATGGCGCAGGAGTACGGCGGCAGCTGCAACCTCCGGTATGACGATACAAACCCCACCAAGGAGGATACGGAGTTTGTAGATGCCATAGAAGAAGACATTCGCTGGCTTGGCTTCCAGTGGGATCAGCTGAATTTCGGTTCCAGCTATTTCGATCAGTGTTATGAACTGGCGGTCAAGCTCATTAAAAAGGGCGTGGCTTATGTGGATGACCTCTCAAAAGAAGAAATGAAAGCCTATCGGGGCACCCTGACCCAGCCCGGAAAGAACAGCCCCTGGCGGGATCGCTCCGTGGAGGAGAATCTGGAGCTCTTTGCCCGGATGAAGAACGGAGAATTTCCCGATGGGTCCCATACCCTTCGGGCCAAGATAGACATGGCTTCGCCCAACATCAATCTGCGGGATCCGGCGCTGTATCGTATTCTCCATGTGCGCCATCATCAGACCGGGGATAAGTGGTGCATCTACCCCATGTATGATTTTGCCCATCCCATTCAGGATGCGCTGGAGGGCGTGACTCACAGTCTGTGCAGCCTGGAGTATGAGATCCACCGGCCCCTGTACAATTGGGTAGTGGAGCAGTGCGAGTTTGCCCATAAACCCCGGCAGATCGAGTTTGCCCGGCTGAATTTGACCAATACCGTCATGAGCAAGCGCAAACTCCGGATGCTGGTGGAGGAAGGCATCGTCTCCGGGTGGGACGATCCCCGTATGCCTACTCTGTGCGCCATGCGCCGCCGGGGATATCCTGCCGAAGCCATACGGGATTTTCTTTCCCGCATCGGCGTGGCCAAGGCAGATTCCGTGGTGGAAACGGCGTTGCTGGAAGCCTGCGTTCGGGACAGCCTGAATACCTCCGCTCACCGGATGATGGCGGTGACGGAGCCTGTCCGTCTGGTCATCGATAACTGGCCGGAAGGGAAAACAGAGGAAGTGGAGCTGGAAAATCTTCCCGGCAACGAGGAAGCCGGCACCCGCACCCTGCATTTCGGAAAGGAACTGTTCATCGAAAAGAGCGACTTCATGGCCGATCCTCCCAAAAAATTCTTCCGTCTCAAGCCTGAGGGAGAGGTGCGGCTCAAAGGGGCCTACATCGTCAAGTGTGAGGGATATGAAACGGACGAAAACGGGGAAGTGACGTTGATCCACTGTACGTATGACCCGGAGACCCGTTCCGGAGAATGCCAGCGGAAGGTGAAGGGCACCATCCATTGGCTTTCCCGGGAGGATGCCGCAGAAGCGGAGTTCCGGCACTATGAGCCCCTGCTCTCCGCAGAAGCGGAGACCCCCGTTGAAGAACCCGAGGCCGAGGGGGAAGAAGAATATGTGGGCGGCGCCAAGGACCGGGAGTTCCTCAAGACCATCAACGCTGACAGCCTGCACATCCTTCACGGTTATGTGGAGAAGGCGGCAGCGCAGGCGCCGGCGGGCACCAAGTATCAGTTTTTGCGCATGGGTTATTACTGCGCAGATACGGATACAGCTCCCTGCAAGCCGGTGTTCAACCGCACCGTGGGGCTGAAAGATTCCTTCAAGGTCAAGTAAGTTTTAAAAACAGCCTTTACAGACAGATAAAAGGAGAAAGAAATGGAAACCGTCAGAACCAGATTTGCCCCCAGCCCCACCGGGTATCTGCATTTGGGGGGGCTGCGCACGGCCTTGTATGCCTATCTCATGGCAAAAAAGAACAACGGCGTATTCATTCTGCGCATTGAGGATACGGATCAGAACCGGTATGTAGAAGGTGCAGTGGATGTGATCTACCGCACCATGAAGGATATCGGGCTTGACTGGGATGAGGGCCCGGATATCGGCGGCGCTTACGGCCCCTATGTGCAGTCCGAGCGGAAGGACATGTACCTGCCTTATGCCCAGGAGCTGGTAAAGAAGGGGAGGGCCTATTACTGCTTCTGCACCAAAGAAGAGCTGGAAGAGCGCAAGGCTCAGGCGGAGGCCGAAGGCAAGGTGTGGAAATATGATAAGCATTGTGCAGACATCCCCTATGAGGAGGCCATTAAGCGTGTGGAGGCCGGAGAACCTTATGTGATCCGGCAGAACGTGCCCGAGACTGGCAGCGCTTCTTTTGACGATGTGCTGTACGGCCATATTGAAGTGGACTGTGCCGATCTGGAGGATATGATCCTCATCAAAGCGGACGGCATGCCCACCTACAATTTTGCCAACGTTATCGACGACCACAGCCAGCATATCACTCATGTCATGCGGGGAAACGAGTATCTTTCCAGCACACCCAAGTACAACCTGCTGTATGAGGCTTTCGGCTGGGAAAAGCCTGTGTATATCCATCTGTCCCCCATCATGAAGGACGCCCACCGGAAGCTGAGCAAACGGTATGGGGACGCTTTCTATGAGGACTTTATTGCCAAAGGATACTTGAAAGAGGCCATTCTCAACTATGTGGCTCTTCTGGGATGGAACCCCGGAGACGAGCGGGAGTTCTTTACCCTGCCGGAACTGGTAGAGGCATTTTCTTTGAAGGGATTGTCCAAATCCCCGGCCATCTTCGATAACGAAAAGCTTCAGTGGATGAACGGGGAGTATGTCCGCAAACTGTCTGAGGCGGAGTTTACCGCTCATGCCATGCCTTTCTATGAGGAAGCGGGCATCGGGCATATGGATACTTCCGTGCTTTTTGCCATCCTGCAGGCCAGAGTGCAGTATTTCGGGGAGATTCCCGGTATGGTAGACTTCTTGACCGCTTTGCCGGAGTATGACTGCGAGCTGTTTACCAACAAGAAATCCAAGACCAATCCGGAAGTAGCCAGAGAGGTGCTGGACATGGCCATCCCTGCGCTGGAAGCCTTGTCTGACTGGAACGTGCAGACCCTGCATGATACCCTGCTGGGACTGGCAGCGGAGAAGGGACTTAAAAACGGCACCATGCTCTGGCCCGTGCGTATCGCTTTGGCCGGCAAGCAGGTGACTCCCGGCGGCGCCATGGAGATCGCTGCGCTGCTGGGCAAAGAGGAAGCGCTCCGCCGCCTGAAGCTGGGAAGGGAGAAGCTGCAATGAAACTGGGCGTCATCGGTCTGCCCAACGTGGGCAAGAGCACTCTGTTCAACGCCATTACGCAGGCGGGTGCCCAGGCGGCAAACTATCCTTTCTGCACCATTGAGCCAAACGTAGGGGTGGTCAGCGTGCCGGATAAGCGGCTGGATGTACTGGCAGAAATGTACCATCCGGAGAAGTATACCCCCACCACCATTGAGTTTGTGGATATTGCGGGTCTTGTTCGGGGCGCCAGCAAGGGCGAAGGCCTGGGAAACAAGTTTCTCTCCCATATCCGGGAGGTGGACGCAGTGGTCCATGTGGTGCGCTGCTTTGAGGATGAAAATGTCATTCATGTAGACGGCAGTGTGGATCCCGTGCGGGATGCGGAGACCATCAATCTGGAGCTGATCTTTGCAGATATGGAAACTCTGGAAAAACGCATGGATAAAAGCGCTCGTCTGGCCAAAAGCGATAAAAAGCTGGCGGGAGAACTGGCGCTCATGAAGCGGGTATATGCCCATCTGGAAAGCGGAAAGCCGGTGCGTACCTTTGAAGCGGACGAAGAAGAAAAGGCGCAGATAAAAAGCTGGTTTCTGCTTACGGACAAGCCGGTGATCTATGTGGCCAATATTGCCGAGGATGATATAGGCAACGAAGAAAACCCTCTGGTCAAACGGCTGTATGCGCTGGCCGCCGGGGAGAATGCCGGATGCCTGACCATCTGCGCCCGCATTGAGGAAGAGATCAGCGAACTTTCCCCTCAGGAGAAGGCGGAGTATCTGACGGAGCTGGGCATTGAAGAAAGCGGTCTGGATAAGCTGGTGAAAACCTGCTATGATCTGCTGGGCCTGATGAGCTTTTTGACTGCCGGACCAAAAGAAGTCCGGGCCTGGACTATTGAAAAGGGCACCAAGGCGCCTCAGGCGGCGGGAAAGATCCACACGGACTTTGAACGGGGCTTTATCCGGGCGGAAGTGGTCAGCTTTCAGGATCTGGTGGAGCAGGGTTCCATGAATGCCTGCAAGGAAAAGGGCCTTATCCGCAGCGAAGGCAAGGACTATGTCATGCGGGACGGAGACGTGGTGGTCTTCCGTTTCAACGTGTAAGGCAACAGAATACGGATATAAAGCAGCTTCCTCCGGGAAGCTGCTTTTTTGCTGCAGAAGGAAGGCGAAATACGGGGCAGTACAGAACGGGAAGAATGCGCATATGCGCCTGAAAAGGGCGCACGGAGACATACCGCACAACACGGAGAAGTTTCATTGTCTGGCTGATTTATAAAAATACGCCTAAATGCATGAGTATCCGTATTTACTTTATACACATTTTATCTTATAACAGTTCACAAATGCACAAAGAACTGTTCAAAAATGGCTGTTATAATGTGGAAATGTAATCATGTTGGGGAAGTATATTCATTCGGCAGGAAGCTTTTCCATTCGCAACATATAGTTTTTCAACGTGGTTTTCCGTCAAAATGGGGAGGACGCATCCTCTTTTTCGAGGGAAAAGCGGCGGTTGCAGGAAGAAATTTTTGCAGCCAAACAAAGACCCTTCGGCGGGCCGGTCTGCCGCATGCGGAGCGTGCCGGGGAGCGGAAAATAGCTAAATATACCGCCGGAGATCCATACGGAGGAATCTATGTCTCAAGTAAAGAAGAAAAAGAAAAAGTCCAGGCGCAGAAAGCTGGTTTTCAAGCCCCGGTTTTATGCCGTTCTGGCCGTTTTTGTAGTGGCTTTGGGGCTGCTTTTTCTGCTGATCGCCACGCTGCTTATGGGCGGCAGCCGCAATGAGCAGCAGGTTCAGGGCGGGCAGCCGGAGCAGACGGAACAGGGCAGCTGGATCAAGCAGCTGTTCAGCACCGCTTCTCCCACCCCCACACCGGAGCCTACGCCTACCCCGGTGCCTACTCCCAGCCCTACGCCGGAACCCACTCCTTATTGTGTAGCGGAGAGCAATCCGGAGAAATACGGCTATGTGGGGCATATCGAGGTGGACGGCACGGAAGTGAGCACCTATGAGCGCACGGAAAAGATCCGCTTCGGCAGCGGGGATTCCTATTCCCGGGTCCCCGGTGTGTTGTGCTTCCGGGGGAATAATTACCGGGATCTTTCGGGCTATGGAGCGGTCAATCTTTCCGAGAACAAGATGACCGTGTATCAGGAAGTCAAGGTCGATAAGATCAAAAAAGGCCGGGGCTTTACCAAGGGCTACTGGTCCGGCTGCGGCTGGACGGGGCAGCCCCTCATCGTAAAGTGGGAAAGCGATGTGCGCCAGATGATGAACCTCTACGATTGGGCCAAGGCCAAAGAGGATCTGGTGGAGGTCATCTATCCCACCGAAGACGGGAATATTTACTTCTTTGATCTGGAATCCGGCAAGGAGACCAGAGACAAGCTGGTCATGAAAATGCCCTTTAAGGGCACCGGTACCGTGGATCCCCGGGGGTACCCTCTGTTGTATGTAGGCTCGGGAGACGAATATGACGAGCCGGAATCCAAGGCCAGGGCTATGGTCATTAACCTGCTCACCGGGCAGAAGATCTATGAACTGGGTCTTCAGGATTCCGATTCCTTTGCCAAGCGTCAGTGGTACGCTTATGACAGTGCGCCCCTGATTGATGAAAAGACCGATACCCTCATCTGGCCCGGCGAGAACGGCATTCTGTACACTGTTAAGCTGAACACCAACTTTGACCGGCAGAACGGTATTATCTCCGTGAATCCGGGTAATATGGTCAAGTTCCGCTATGACAGCAACATTTCCTATACGGCATTGGACAAAGCGGATTCCACCCATAAGTGGCTGGGGTATGAGGGCAGCGCCGCCGTGTGGAACGGGTTTATCTATCTTTCCTCCAACGACGGGCTTTTCCAGTGCATCGATCTGAACACCATGCAGATTAAGTGGGTAGCCGATACGCTGGACGACACCAACGCTTCCCCTGTGCTGGATGTGATCTCTGATACGGAGGCTTATCTGTATGTGGGCACTTCCCTGCACTTTACCCAGGACAGCAGAGCCACCGGTGTGACGCCCTTCTTTAAGATCAACGCCATGACGGGCGAGATCGTGGGGCAGTACGGGAAGACCGTAGAGACGGTTTCCGGTGTTTCCGGCGGTATTCAGGATACGGCGGTGGTCGGCAAGAATAACCTTTCCGATCTGGTGTTCGTAAACTTTGCCCGCTGCGGTGGCGGCAAGGACAAGGGCGTGCTGGTGGCGCTTCATAAGGATACCATGACCGAGGCATGGTCGATGCCTCTGGATCACTACAGCTGGAGCTCTCCGGCAGTGGTGTACAATACCAACGGAAACGGCTATATCATCCAGGCAGACAGCGGCGGCCATATCTATCTTATCGACGGCCGTACGGGCACAGTGCTGGATACCATCCAGCCCACGGAAAGTAACTTTGAGGCTTCTCCTGCTCTGTATGGAAACTACATGGTAGTGGGCTGCCGGGGGGATCAGAAGATCTTCTTCATCCGTCTGAGCTGAAGAACCGGGAACGGGCCTTAAGCCTGTGTTCGTAAGACAAGAAAAAACAGCGTGACTCTTGCGGTCACGCTGTTTTTGCAATCCGGGGCAAGGCAGTGTAACCCATTCTGGATATTTCTGTACCCGGGGAACTTTGGCTCACAGCCCATATAGAGGTGCGGCCTTATCTGTTAGGCAAACCGGAATTACGGCGATCAATCATTGGGCACCGGTTTCTGCCGTCCATATTTTTCTTCCATTTCTTTCGTATGCGCATGAAGCAGTTCCAGCGCCCGCGCCTGGATGCAGGAGAGCGACTGCTGATCCGTATCTGCAAACTCCAGCTTGATCTTTGCAGAAGCTGCCCCATGACTGTCCCCGGTTCTGCGTTCATCCGCTACCGATAAGAACTCTTGCAGCAACCCCAAATCGCTGGAGTAATGGAGCTCCACCAGTTTTGCCCGGTATTCCAGCTCCGCGGGGGTGATTCCCGGGAATTGATTCATATCCACAGTATGCTGTGCTTCGTGTTTCAGAAGAGAAACAAGAAACCGTTCGCTTTCAAAATCATATCCCTGCTCAATACAGTTGATCGTGCCATCGGGCGAAGCCCAGCCACCCGTACCGAATCTGCCGAAGGTCAGATAATCCATCCAGCTCCGAAACACGAAGCCTTTGAGAATATTGACCGTATACTCTGCCGTTCCGTCGGGCAGCTCGACACGGTAGACGGTCGGAACCGTATCCCGCCAGATATATGGGCCGTAATATCCCTGAGTTTTTCCGAAAAGCGCATGATAGCCATTCGCTTCAAACACCGATTGAAGCTGTTCAGCCAGAAGCGCTTCCGTTGCATCCGGCATATCCAGGAGTATCTTCAGTTGCGCCAGCAGCTTTTCTGCGGCTTCCGCCTCCGGTAATCCGCAATAAAAGGTATCGCGGAAATAGATCTGATACAAACGCAGGATATCGTTGAGCCGGTCCGGTATTTCATACGTGCGGTATTCGCAGTTTTCAAAAATTGCGACATATGCAGGGAGAATATCTTTGAATTCCTTGTGATCGCGCATGTATGCAATGGCGCCTTTTATGTCTCCGTTCAGAAAAAACTGACTGATTTGCATACCTGATCTCTCCTCTGTAAAAATCGATTTGCAAGTTTGTTTGATCTCATGTTACCACATGGCCGGGGAGAACACAAGAACAGCCGCAGCGGCTATGCCTGTCAACTGTTGTATGGCGCCCCCACTATTATGAGAGCCTCTTTTTGGGTGGGGCAAGTCCAGCACCTATATGATTTTATTATAAACTTATGGAAAACAGAGAGCCTTTGAACGCCGCATTTTCTGAAAAAACGAAAAAAGTGAAATTTCTTCACGATTCATTTACATTATCCTCTTGCATAGTGGGAAAAACCATGCTATTATTTTAACATATTAAAAAAGCATTCTTCCTGACCCGGAAGAAGAGCCCTCCTCTTATTCCGGGATTCTCCTTTTTCCTTTCCCTCGGCTTAAAGGCCGAGGGTTTTTTATTATGTACATATACCTGTCCGCCGCCAGGAGCAGACAAAAAGTGCAGATCCAAAGAGACGTATGATCCGGTTCCATGCAGGTATAAATCAGGGGCGGCATGGTATGACCTTCCGGCACATATGCTTTCATATATGTATATGGGGAGGCAATTTCATGCGCATATTACTGGCGGGTCAGCCTAACTGCGGTAAAACCACTTTATTCAATGCACTTACGGGACGCAGAGCCCCTACGGGAAACCGGCCCGGGGTAACGGTGGAGGCGGTTCAGGGGATCATCCGGGGAACAGAGGATATGCTTCTGGATCTCCCCGGCTTGTATGCTCTGTCCGGGGGAGGTCCGGACGAGGCGCTGGCCCGGCAGCAACTGGAAGCGTATGCTCCGGATTTGATCCTGAATGTGCTGGATATGACCGCGCTGGAAAGGAGCTTGCCCCTTACGCTGGCCTTGTGCCGGTATCAAAAGCCCATGGCGGTGCTGCTGAATATGGCCGATGAGGGGGAGCGGCTGGGACTGCAGCTGGATGTTCCGGAACTGGAGCGAATGCTGGGGGTTCCCTGCCTGCCTCTGTGTGCCAGAGATCCTGGATGCCTGGAGAAAGTGCGAGGGCTTTTGTGTGCAGCCCGGATCCCCCGGTGGGACCCGGCATGGAGCGGCACGGAAACCCGTCATAAAAGTGCCGGGCGCATAGCAGAAGCCTGCTTGCGGGTACCCGGCCGCCGCCGGCCAGTGGGCATAGACCGAATACTGTGTGGGCCTTTCTGGGGCGTGATCTGTTTTTTGTGCATTATGGCGGCAGTGTTTTTTGCGGCTTTTGTTTGGGTGGGGCCCATTGTTTCCCGGCCGCTGGAGGAGGGATTGCTGGCTCTGGGGACTCTGCTGCGCGGAATACTGCCCCGGACGCTGCCCCCTCTGCTTCGGGGCATGCTGGGAGAAGGGCTGTGGCAGAGCGTGGGCACAGTGCTGGCTTTTTTGCCGCAGGTGGCGGTGCTGTATTTCTTGCTGGGGGTGTTGGAGGATTGCGGCTACCTGCCACGGGCCGCCTTTTTGCTGGATCGGGCTATGGGGCGGTTGGGACTGGACGGCCGGGGCGCCATTATGCTGTTATTGGGCTTTGGATGCACGGTGCCGGCGGCCCTGGCTGCCCGTTCTCTGGAACGGAAAGAGGACAGGGAGCGGATTCTGCGCCTGCTGCCCTTTGTGCCCTGTACGGCCAAGCTTCCTTTGACGGGGGTGCTGGCATCCCGCCTGTTTCCGGGAAAGCCATGGGCGGGGGTAGGGCTGTTCTATGGGCTGAGCTTGCTGACGGGGGTGATATGGGGATGCCTGGGCCCCTCCCATTTCAGGGCTCCCGGTTCCATGACTCTGGAGCTGCCGCCCTACCGGCGGCCCCATATGCCCAGTGTTCTTCGGGAAACCGGGGCAAAGGCCCGGGGATTTGTGCTCCGGGCAGGGCCGATACTGCTGCTTTCTGCCGGGGGTCTGTGGCTGCTCATGCACTTGACATCGGCCTTTGGCTATACGGAGAGTCTGGAGGCAAGTCTGCTGGCGCCTTTGGGAAGGGCACTGGCGCCCCTGCTGTATCCTTTGGGACTGAAAGACTGGCGGGGGGCGGTGGTGCTTCTTTCCGGCATAGGGGCCAAGGAGACCATGGCCGCTGCGCTGGGGCTGCTGTATGGCCCCGGGACCAGGGGTCTTTTGCCGCTGGAAGCCTTTTCATTGGGGATGCTGGCATTGCTGCTGCCGCCCTGCATCAGTGCGCAGCTGGTCATTCGGGGCGAAACCGGCAAAAGGCTATTGGGGAGGTTCTTGTGGCAGACCCTCTTCGCCTATGGAATTACGGCGTTGCTGACACTGGGGATCCGGTGGATCCTGTAAGACTCATGGTATAGCTTTCCGGAGTAAGGGGGCGCACGTTCCGGCGGCAAAACCGCCGGAACTCTGCGGGGCAGATGCCCCGCAGGCGTGCTGCAGGCACGCAGTGCGCCCCCTGCCCTCATATATGCTCCACCTTCGAAAAGCCGGATCTCAAACTGCAGAAAACGCAGGATGAAATGAACAACATATGGAAGAATGCTTCTGCAAAAAAAGAAGATGCAGGGCAAAGGAACTGAAAAGAGCTTTCACTCGTTTATAACCGCTGCATCCGGAAACCTGTCGGTCCCTCTGCGGGCAGAGAAGACCTGCATTCTCGTGCAGTCCTTCTTGCATTTTTTTCTCCTGTAGGGTACTATAGTAGACAAACAGGAAGGAAAACGTATTGTATGCGTATCATGCTTACCAATGACGATGGCATCTGTGCCCCCGGTATGGAGGCGTTGGTGCAGGAGCTTCACAAGGATCATACCCTGCTGGTTTCTGCGCCGGACAGGCAGCGCAGCGCTACCAGCCGCTGCCTGACCTGCTACGGGACCCTGTATGCCCAACCCCATATCTATGACTTTGCTCCGGAGGTGGAAGCCTATGCCGTTTCCGGCACCCCGGCAGACAGCGCACGGCTGGGGGAATCCAATCTTTTTCGGGATATAGACATTCTCCTTTCCGGTATCAACGATGGGGGGAATCTGGGCACGGACGTGCTGTATTCCGGTACCTGCGGCGCCGCGCAGGAGGGAGCGCTGCAGGGGATGAACGCTTTGGCGCTGTCCCTGCAGTGGGATAAAAAAACGACCCGCCATTTTGAGACCGCTGCCCGGGTGGGTCGGTATGCACTGGCTTATGCCGCTGCGCATCCGCTGCCTTTCGGTTTGTTTTACAACGTCAACGTGCCTAATCTTCCTTTTGAAGAGATTCGGGGATTTAAGCACTGTCCCCTGGGGCTGGTGCTGTATCCCAAAGGATATGACGAGCTGTCGGAGGAAGAAGGCCGACGGGCGTTTACTATGGTGAAGGGCGGTCCTTTGCCCGGAGAGCAGGAACGGGATACGGATGACAGATGGATCAAGGAAGGGTATGTGACCCTGACGGTGCTGGGATATGACTGCGGGGTTTATTCTGGCGAACCCATCACTGAGAAAGAATTTTTTGCCGACAGAATATAAGCCCGGAGCAGCCGGGAGGAGAGGGAAGCCATGAACAGTCTGATGAAAGAGATCCAGGCTCGCCGGAGGCAGATGTCCAAAGGGCAGCTGCGCATTGCAGCCTTTATTACGGATCATTATGAGCAGGCGGCCTTTATGACCGCCGCCAAGCTGGGGGAAGCCGCCCATGTATCCGAAAGCACCGTGGTGCGTTTTGCCTATGCACTGGGGCTTACCGGGTATCCGGAGCTTCAGGACCGTATGCAGGAACTGGTGCTGGGGAAGCTTACCAGTGTACAGCGGGCTCAGCTGGCTTCGGGCATCCCTCAGGAGGATGTATTCAAGCGGGTACTGACCACGGATATCAACTCCATCCGGGCCACCATGGAGATGGTGGATGAGGGGCAGTTTGACCGGGCTGTTACCGCTTTGCTGGAGGCCAGACGCGTGTATGTACTGGGTCTTCGCTCGGCCATGCCTCTGGCGGAGTTTTTGTCCTATTATCTGGATTATATCTGTGGGAACGTGGTAAACCTTTCCGGCCGGCAGGAGGATCTGCAGGAGGCCATGGTACGCATGGATCAGCACGATGTGCTCTTTTGCATCAGCTTTCCCCGATACTCCACCCGTACGGCGGAAGCCATTCGCTTTGCCCGGGAAAAGGGTACTTTTATCATAGCTCTGACGGATAAGATGGATTCGCCCATCGGCCAGCTGGGGCATGTGGTGCTGCTGGCCAAATCCGATATGGCTTCCTTTGCCGATTCTCTTACGGCGCCCCTGTCGGTCATCAATGCGCTTATTGCCGCTGCAGGTGTCAGGGGCGGCACGGAAGTGCAGGCGCATCTGGAGGAACTGGAAGGCGTTTGGGGCCGGGACAAGGTCTACCTGACGGATCAGACCGAGGGACTGTAACCATGGCCGTGCGGGAAAAGATCGCTGTGGTAGGCGGCGGAGCAGCCGGGCAGATGGCGGCCATTATGGCGGCCCGCCGGGGGCTGGCAGTCACTTTGTTTGAGAAAAACGAAAAACTGGGGAAAAAGCTTTATATCACCGGCAAAGGCCGCTGCAATGTGACCAATGACTGCAGCCGGGAAGACTTTTTTGAAAACATCATAGAAAATCCCCGGTTTCTTTACAGCGCGTATACCGCCTTTGATCAGAGAGCCGTTATGGAACTGATAGAGCAGGCGGGGACCCCGCTGAAGGTGGAGCGGGGGCAGCGGGTGTTCCCTGTGTCCGATAAGTCCAGCGATGTGCTGGCCGCGCTGGAGCGGGCAGGCAGGGAAGCCGGCGTGCAGGTGCGCCTGTATACCCAGATCAAATCTGTTCTTACGGAAAACGGAGAGGCCGTGGGCCTTGTGACCCGGGAGGGGGAACAGCTCTTTTTTGATAAGGTCATTCTGGCTACGGGGGGCGTCAGCTATCCTTCCACCGGGTCTACCGGGGAGGGACTGCTTATGGCGCAGGAGACAGGGCATACCGTTACCAAACTATACCCTTCTCTGGTGCCCCTGGAAACGGTAGAAAGCTGGCCCTTTGCCCTGTCCGGTCTGACACTGAAAAACGTATCTCTTACCGTAGAAAAGGAAGGAAAAGTCCTTTGCCGGGAATTGGGCGAAATGCTGCTGACCCACTTTGGGGTCTCCGGCCCGCTGGTGCTCACGGCCTCCGCCTACCTGGCGGGGAGAGCCGAAGGTGCCAGACTGTATATCGACTTTAAGCCAGGGCTTACGGCGGAACAGCTGGATAAGCGTCTGGTGCGGGATCTGGGAGAGAACCCTCGTAAAACGCTGGAAGGCGCTCTTACAGGGCTGCTGCCCGGCCGGCTGCTGGAAGCGGTGCTTAAGGCGGCCGGACTGGAGGGGCAGATGACTGCCTCCAACCTGACCAGGGCTCAGCGGCAAAAGCTGGGAAGTCTGCTCAAAGCCATGCCCCTGACGGTGAAACGGGCCAGAGGGTTTAACGAAGCAGTGGTCACCCGGGGGGGGATCTCCGTCCGGGAGGTCAGTCCCTCCACCATGGAGTCCAAACGGATCCGCGGGCTGTTTTTTGCAGGGGAAATGCTGGATGTAGACGGATTTACCGGGGGATTCAACCTGCAGATCGCCTGGTCTACAGGGGCACTGGCGGGGCAAAGCGTGTAAGGCACAGCGTGGCGGGCGGAGGCTCTCTGCCCGGCAGAACTTTTATAAAGGAAGGAAACAGTATGAACAGGAACGGCATTGCGCTGGACGGTCCCGCAGGGGCAGGCAAAAGCACTTTGGCCAAAATGGTGGCGCAGCGGTTGAAAAGGCCCTATGTAGACACCGGGGCCATGTACCGGGCCATGGCCTATGCCTGCAAACAGACCCATACGGATATAGAGGACGAGCCTGCCGTAGCCGCCCTGCTGAAAGAGCTGGATATTCGGGTGAACTACCTTTCCGACGGTCAGCATGTGTGGGTGAACGGGAACGATGTGACAGGGAACCTGCGCACGGAAGAAATGGGCAAGGGCGCTTCTCTGGTCAGCAAACTGCCCTGCGTGCGGGACAGGCTGGCGGGGCTTCAGCGGGATATTGCCCATGAGACAGGAGCCGTGCTGGATGGGAGGGAGATCGGCACCTTTGTCATTCCGGAGACACCGCATAAATTTTTCATTACTGCCGATCCACGGGAACGGGCCCGCCGCCGGCTTTTGCAGCTGGAAGCAAAAGGAGAGACGGGTGATTTCGACACTATACTTCGAGATATAGAAGCCCGGGATTATCAGGATTCCCACCGGGCGTATGCGCCTCTGAAGCAGGCAGAAGACGCCGTGCTCATCGATACCACGCATCTGACGGCGGAGGAGGCTGCGGAACAAATAACATCTGCCGTGCTGGCAAAGGAGGCATAAATGCTTTACTGGTTCGGCAAGATATTTATTGCCCCGTTTTTTTATCTGCTTTTCCGGCCCCGGATGCTCCACTCACGGCGGTTCAGGAGCAAAGGGAAAGTCATCTATGTGTGCAATCACTTTTCTCTGGCAGATCCTGTGGCTCTGGCGGCCCTATGCCCCAGAACCATCCATTTCATGGCCCGGGAGGGGCTGTTTTCATCCCCGATCGCCCGTTTTTTCTTTTGGAGCATATTTGTTTTCCCCGCAGGGGAAGAGGGAGGCTCCCGGTTGGGACCGGTGAAACGGGCTCTGTCTCTGCTCAAGCGGGAAAAGGCTTTTGGCATCTTTCCGGAGGGACACCGCTCCGCCGGCATTCTGGAGATGGACGAAATGGAGCGGGGGGCCGCTTTTATCGCTCTGCGCAGCGGCGCTTCGGTGATCCCGGTGTATATCGACCCCATGAGCTGGCGGCGCTTCCGGGTGCGGGGGGCCGTAGGGGAACCCATTTGCCCGGATACCTTTCGGGAAGCAAAGGGCATTAAGCCGGTGGAGGCTATGACACGGGCTATCACCTCTTCTCTGCAGGCATTGCGGGAGGAGACGGAATCCATCATTTTCAAGTGGGAGCTGCAAAAATGAAGCTGCTGGTAGCCAAAAACAGCGGATTCTGCTTTGGTGTACGCCGGGCGGTGGATATATGCCACCGGGAAGCCGCCCTTAAAGACTGCGTTTATTCCTGGGGAAAGATCATTCACAATGAACTGGTGGTAGAGGAACTGGAAAGGGAGGGCGTGCATCCGGTAGAAAGTCTGGAGCAGGTGCCTGCCGGGGCTACGCTCATCATTCGGGCGCACGGAGCCGTGCCGGAGCTTTTCGGCCTTTGCCGGGAAAGGGGCATAGAGACGGTGGACGCCACCTGCCCCTTTGTAAAACGGATCCATCATCTGGTCAGCCGGGCCAGAGAGGCGGGGATCCCCGTATACATTGCGGGAAAAAAACACCATCCGGAGGTCATCGGTATAGCGGGCTGGGCCGGGCGGGGGGCCGTAATCCTGGGCACGGCGGAGGAAGCGGAAGCACTGCCCCCCGGGGAAAAAGGCTGTCTGGTGGCCCAGACCACCTTCAGCCGGGAGACCTACCGGCAAATCGGTGAGATCCTGAAAGAAAAAATACGGGATCTGACCATTTGCCCCACTATTTGCGACACTACCCGCCTGCGTCAACAGGAGGCGGAGGCTCTTTCCCGCCGGTGCAATAAGATGCTGGTGCTGGGCTCTGCAAACAGCGCCAACACCATGGAGCTGGCCAAATTGTGCCAAAAGAACTGCCCGAACACCAAAACAATAGAAAATATCGGCAAAATTTCTCTTGAATTATTTCATTCAAATGATATAATAGGGTTGGTCGCAGGCGCATCGACGCCAGACCCCATGATTAGGGAGGTTATACAAGGAATGAGCGAACTCGAACAGACGACGATTGAAACCATTGAAGCGGAAGCTCCCGCCGAGGTTGTCGCCGAAACCGCTGAGCAGCCCGTAGAGGCTGTCGTTGAGACCGCAGCTGTGGAAGTACCCGCAGAGGAAGCTGCACCCGCCGCAGAGCCCAAGGACATTGCCGAGGATTTTGAAACTGCCATCGACAATTCCATCCGGCGCATCCGTCCCGGCCAGGTAGTCAAGGGCACCGTCATCGGCATCACCGATAACGAAGTCCTGGTAAACGTTGGTTACAAGTCTGACGGATATATTCCCCGCGGGGAGTTTGAAACCAATGATGAAACCAAGATCGAGGATCTCGTAAAGGAAGGGGATACCATCGACGTGGAAGTAGTCAAGGTCAACGACGGCGAAGGAAACGTCCTGCTGTCCCGGAAGAATATCCAGAGCCGTAAGATCTGGGATTCTCTTCTTTCCGAGGAGAACGAGGGCAAGACCTTTGACGCAGTGGTCAAGGAAGTCGTCAAGGGCGGCCTCATTGCTGAGATCGAGGGTGGCGTACGCGCCTTTATCCCCGCTTCTCACGTTTCCGTCAAATATGTGGAGAACCTGGGTGAGTACGTTGGCAAGAACGTGCAGGTCAAGGTCCTCGAAGTAGACAAACAGCGCAAGCGTATCGTTGCTTCCATCAAGCAGGTGCTGGTGGAAGAAGCCGCCAAGCAAGAGCAGGCCAAGTGGGATGCTCTGGTAGTGGGCAGCAAGGTGCACGGCATCGTTCGCCGGATCACCGACTTCGGCGCTTTCGTAGACATCGGCGGTTTGGACGGCCTCGTCCATGTTACCGATGCAGCCTGGGGCCGGGTCAAGCACCCCTCCGACGTGTTCTCCATCAATCAGGAGATCGACGTTCTTATCCTGGGCGTAGATAAAGACAAGAAGCGCATCTCTCTGGGCTACAAGCAGCTGCAGCCCAAGCCCTGGACCATGGCGGGCGAGAAGTACCCCGTTGGCTCCATCGTAGAGGGCAAGGTTGTGCGCATTGTTCCCTTCGGTGCCTTTGTGGCTCTGGAGCCCACCATCGATGGCCTTATCCATATTTCTCAGGTGGCCGTGCGCCGCATTGAGAAGGTAGAGGATGAGCTGAAGGTCGGCGACATCGTCCGCTGCAAGGTTCTGGAAGTCAATCCCGAAGCCAAGCGTATCTCTCTGAGCCGCAAAGAGGCCATTCTCGAGGAGAATCCCGAGATCGCCGAGCAGCTGGCTGCCGAGAAGGCCGAGCGTGAGCGCGTCTATCAGGAGCGCAAAGCACAGCGTGAAGCCCGCAGCGAGCAGAGCAATAACGGTGAGCAGCGCCGCCAGCGCAGCGAACGCCCCGCTGGAGAGCGCCGTGCTTCCTCCAACGAGGAGCCCCGCCGCGAGTCCCGGCCTGACCGCCGCCGCCGCAACAGCGAGGATGGCGATTACGAACTGCCTCCTGTGAGCAGCACCACCACCTCTCTGGCCGACCTGTTTGCCGGCTTCAAGGTAGAGGAGTAACTGCCTGAACAGCAAAAGCACCGAGAGTCCCTCGGTGCTTTTTTCTCTCGTGGAGCGAATATGCCTGTAAAATTGAAAGTAATGGCCGCCATATTGGCCTGTCTGTTGTTAAGCGGCTGCGCTGCTGTGCCGGACAAAGGCGCACAGGAAGCACTCTCTGCAGCGGGAACGGCGATAGAGCCGGCTTCTGCTCCGGCGGTGGAAGAGGTGGCCTGGGCCGTTTCCACTCCGGCGCCGACGTTTACCCCCACCCCGGAACCTACGGACACGCCTGTTCCTACGCCTACCCCCACACCGGAGCCGACTCCTTCGCCGGAACCGAAACCTACGCCCTTCACACTGGCCTGGATATCGGATACCCAGGCCATGGCCCGGCATTATCCGGAGGAACTGCAGCAGATGGCGGAGTATCTCGTCGGCCAGCAGCAGGAGCAGAATATCGTGGCGGCAGTGCATACGGGAGACGTGGTAGACAGCTGCGGCACCCTTTGGCAATGGGAAAATGTTTCTCCGCCCCTGCTGACTATTATGGAGCATATCCCTTTGTCCATTCTGGCAGGAAACCATGATCTGGCTCGGGAAAGAAAAGGAAACAAACAGTATGATCTGTTCGCCAAACGGGAAGTGATTCAAAGATCCTGGGAAGGGGCGGAGGTATATCAGCGGGGTGAGGCAACCTGCCGGCTGTTTACCGCCGGAGGAACGGACTTTATTCTGGTGACCCTGGGATTCAACAACACGCCCGGTGCCCGTCGATGGGTAAAGGCGGCTCTGGATGAAAATGCGGATCGAGTGGCCATTATCGGTATCCACAGCGCATTGGAAAAAGACGGCACTTTCTCTGCCGACGGCAACCGGCTTATATGGGATGTGGTTTCCCAGTGCCCCAATGTGCGGCTGGTGGTCTGCGGCCACAACCGGGGCGCCATACACAGGGTGGACGGCTATGATGATGACGGGGACGGAGAACCGGATCGTACCGTCGCTACCATGATGTGCAACTTTCAGGACGATCAGGAGGCGGGGCTGGGATACATCCGGCTGCTGCGGTTTGAGCCGGAGGATCGCTCCCTGCATGTGCGCACGTATTCACCGGTATATGATCTGGACACCTATGAGAAGGTGTCTGACGATGAAATGACTTTTGTGCTGGAAAACGCCTATTGAGCTGTTCCCCGGGGAAAATCTCCGGGGATTTCTTTTGCACGGGTCTTGTGAAAACCCTGTGAATCCCGAGGGGCTGCCGGAAAAGAAAGCCCGGATTTCTTGACAAAAGGGGACAAAAACAATATAATCTAATTCGGTATAGCAGGGAGAGACACTATGCCTTGAATTATTTTTTGTAGGAGGATATGGTATGGCAAAGACCATGACGATTGACGGCAATACTGCGGCAAGCCATGTGGCATATGCTTTTTCAGATGTTGCTGCCATCTATCCCATCACCCCGTCATCTCCCATGGCGGAAGTGGCAGATGAATGGGCTGCAAACGGCAGAGTAAATCTGTTCGGACAGAAAGTGCGCATCGCTGAGATGCAGAGCGAGGGCGGCGCTGCCGGTGCAGTGCACGGTTCTCTGAAGGCGGGCGCTCTGACCACTACCTTTACGGCTTCTCAGGGACTTCTTCTGATGATCCCCAATATGTACAAGATCAGCGGCGAGCTGCTGCCCGGTGTGTTCCATGTATCCGCCCGTGCACTGGCGGCCCATGCACTGTCCATTTTCGGCGATCACAGCGACGTTATGGCCTGCCGTCAGACCGGTTTTGCCATGCTGGCCTCCGCTTCCGTACAGGAAGTCATGGATCTGGCCCTGGTGACCCATCTGTCCGCCATCAAGTCCTCCGTGCCCTTTGTGCACTTCTTTGACGGGTTCCGTACCTCCCATGAGGTACAGAAGATCGAAGCCATCGACTATGAAGATATGGGCAAGCTCCTGGACTACGAGGCCGTGAAGAAGTTCCGCGCCCGTGCCATGAACCCCGATCATCCTCATGTAGGCGGCACCAACCAGAACCCCGATATCTACTTCCAGAATCGTGAAGCGGCCAATAAGTATTATGACGCTGTTCCCGCCATTGTGGAAGAATATATGGAGAAGGTAGGCGAGCTTACCGGCCGTCACTACCATCTCTTTGACTATGTGGGCGCTCCCGATGCCGAAAAGGTCATCGTAGTCATGGGCAGCGGCGCAGACGTCACCGAAGAGACCATCAATTACCTCAATGCACACGGCGAAAAGCTGGGCCTTATCAAGGTTCGCCTCTATCGTCCTTTCGTAACCGACAAGTTTGTAGCCGCTATCCCCGCCTCCTGCAAGCGTCTGGCCGTTCTGGACCGCACCAAGGAGCCCGGCTGTCTGGGTGAGCCCCTGTATGAGGATGTTGTCACCGCTTTGAAGGAAGCCGGCCGCAGTGATATCGAGGTCGTGGGCGGACGTTATGGCCTGGGCAGCAAGGAATTTAATCCCACCATGGTCAAGTCCGTATACGACAATCTGGATCAGGCTCAGCCCAAGAACCACTTCACCGTGGGTATCGTAGACGATGTGACCTTCACCAGCCTGCCCATGGGTCCCCTGGTGAATGCCGCTCCCGCCGGCACAATCAGCTGCAAGTTCTATGGCCTCGGTTCCGACGGTACCGTTGGCGCCAACAAGAACAGCATCAAGATCATCGGCGACCATACCGATATGTATGCCCAGGGCTATTTCTCCTATGACTCCAAGAAGTCCGGCGGCCTGACCGTAAGCCATCTGCGCTTCGGTAAGACCCCCATTCAGAGCCCTTACCTCATCGACAGCGCCGACTTCGTGGCCTGCCATAACCCCGTATATGTCACCCGTTACCCCGTAGCCGAGGGTATCAAGGAGGGCGGCACCTTCCTGCTCAACAGCGAGTGGACTCTGGAGGATATGGAGAAAGAACTCCCCGCCTCCATGAAGAATGCCATCGCCAAGAACCATGTGAAGTTCTATAATATCGATGCAATCAAGCTGGCACACGATGTGGGCATGGGCGGCCGTATCAACACCATCATGCAGGCTGCTTTCTTCAAGCTGGCCAACGTGATCCCCGAAGCGGATGCCGTTGCCTTCATGAAGGCTGCTGCCAAGAAGTCCTATGCCAAGAAGGGTGACGCCGTGGTGCAGAAGAACTACGATGCCATCGATGCAGGCATTAATGCAGTTGTAGAGATCAAGTATCCCGAGAGTTGGGCCACCACCACCGAAGGCGCTGTGGTCGTTCCCGTGACCGATGATCCTTACTTCCATGAATATATCAAGCCCATTCAGGCGCAGCAGGGCGACAGCCTTCCCGTATCCCGGATGACTCCCGACGGCACCGTGCCCACCGGAACCACCAAATACGAGAAGCGCGGTATCGCCGTGGAAGTGCCCGTATGGGATGCCGCAAAGTGCATCATGTGTAACCAGTGCGCACTGGTCTGCCCCCATGCCGCCATTCGTCCCTTCCTGCTCAATGCCGAAGAAGAGGCCAACAAGCCCGAGGGCTTTGTTACCAAACCCGCCGGCAAGGGCTTTGATGGCCTCACCTATCGTATGCAGGTCAGCCCCCTGGATTGCGCCGGCTGCGGCAACTGCGTAGACGTGTGCCTGGCTAAGGACAAGGCCCTGAAGATGGTACCCATGCACGAAGCAAAGGCCGATGAGGCCAACTGGGAGTATGCTGTTGCCCTCACCGAAAAGGATGTGAAGGTAAATCGCAAGACCGTCAAGGGTTCTCAGTATCTGCGGCCTCTGTTCGAGTTCTCCGGTGCATGCGCCGGCTGCGGCGAGACTCCTTACATCAAGCTCCTTACCCAGCTCTTTGGCGACCGTATGCTCATCGCCAACGCTACGGGTTGCTCTTCCATCTATGGCGCCGCCTGCCCCACCACGCCCTACTGCACCAACAGCAAGGGACAGGGTCCTGCCTGGGCCAACTCCCTGTTTGAGGACAATGCAGAGTTCGGCTTCGGCATCAACCTGGGCAGCAAGCATCGCCGTGAGATGCTCAAGGATACCGTTGAAAAGCTCATCGCTGTGGAGTGGTGCTCTGCAGATATCAAGGCCGCCGGTCAGGAATGGCTGGACAACATGAATGACGGCGAAGGCTCCCGCGTGGCAGGAGACAAGCTGGTCAAGGCCTGCGAAGAGGGTATCGATCTTACCGGCACGCCTTATGAGGCCGAGTGGATCAAGAACGGCAAGATCTGCAGCTGCGATGCCTGCAAGCTGGCCCGTGAGGTGCTGGAGCAGAAGGATCAGCTGGTGAAGCCTTCCGTGTGGGTATTCGGCGGCGACGGCTGGGCCTACGACATCGGTTATGGCGGGTTGGATCATGTGCTGGCAATGGACGAAGATGTCAACGTGCTGGTTGTGGATACCGAAGTTTACTCCAACACCGGCGGACAGGCCTCCAAGTCCACGCCTACCGGCCCCATCGCCAAGTTTGCTGCTGCCGGCAAGCGTACCAAGAAGAAGGATCTGGGCCTCATGGCCATGAGTTATGGCTATGTGTATGTGGCCAAGGTCTGCATGGGCGCCGATCCTGCTCAGCTGCTCAAGGCGGTTAACGAGGCCGAGGCATATCATGGCCCCTCCCTCATTATCGCTTACGCACCCTGCATCAACCATACCATCAACATGAACCATTCTCAGCTGGAGGCCAAGAAGGCCGTAGAAGCCGGGTATTGGCCCCTGTACAGGTATAACCCCGATTTGGCTGCCGAGGGCAAGAATCCCTTCTCTCTGGATTCCAAGGATCCCAAGTCTTCCTTCCAGGACTTCATTCTGGGCGAAGGCCGGTATTCCGCTCTCAAGAAGCAGTTCCCCGAAGTGGCTACTCAGCTCTTTGCCAGGGCCGAGAAGGAAGCCATGGAGAAGATCGATTACTACAAGAAGCTGGACAGCCTGGACTAAGGCCATCTGACTCTGTAAGCACAAAAGCCGCCCTTTGGGGCGGCTTTTTCTGCCTATGGAAGGAATAAGTGGGGGGTGAGAAACGAGGATTAACGCAAACTCCTGTAAATATCCGGAATTGCCTTGCATTTCAGCTTTCCCCAAAAGAGAAAATGCAAAGAGGGACTATATGTAGTCCCTCTTTGCGCAGCATATATACCAGAGGCTGTCGGGTTAGCTGTATATGATCAGGGCAATAAGCTCCAAAGGCTCTGTTCCGTTATTATAGACACCATGCCCGGTACCATCAGGAGTGAAGGTCACATCACCGGCAGAAATCTGCACAATGGTGCCATTGTCGTTGTACTCGGCGGTGCCGCTGTATACATAATAGATTTCCGTATCCCCGTGGTGAAGATGAAACCCAATGCCGCTGCCGGGCAAAACGGTGGTATGGGCAAACACCCGTCCTTTCCCGTTAAGCTCCTCATTGCCATTGATCAGATTCCGGACGGTAATGAAGCCATCCGCGCCGAATTTGTGCTCCGCCACCTCGATCTTTCGATCAGAACCTTTACGAATCATAGCACACCTCTTTTGTAATCGATATCAAAACTGCGCGTACATTATACTTCCTGCACAGAAAAATGTCAATAAAAACTTTTCCTTGCGGATCTAAAAGCCCTGCTTGGAAATGAGAAGAACAGAAAAGCAGAATTGGACAAACTCTATCGTATCTGCTGGAAAATGAGAAATGCGCCTGTTTATTGGAAAAACGAAGAAAACGAGATACGTCGAAGCGGGAAAGATGCGATCGACGTTGCACTGGAAAAAGATGGATTCTAAAATGAAAAAATAAAAATGCAAAATGTATCATGAAATCTTTCGATAAAAAGATATCGATGCCAAATCATATGAAAAATAAAAGCATAAGCAAAAAAGATAAAATGATGTGAAAAACAGATAAAATAAGGAGAATTTCCGAAGAAAATTAAGAATTGAAAACAAAATGAGCATTTTTTCGTAAAAAAGATATTGCGTTATGTAAAATGATATGCTAAGATAATTGCAAGCGATTGCAAAACGGCGCAAAAAGTAGGGCAGCAAAAGAAGACGCACTGCTTCTGCGGCATCGAAAAATGATGGCGCTATATGATAAAACCGGAAGAAGGAAAAGACGGAATGAAGATTGCAATACTCGGTGCTGGTGCCATGGGAATGTTATTCGGGAGCTATCTGTCCCAACATAATCAGGTGTGGCTGATCGATATCGATGAAAAAAGAATAGAAAAGATCAACGCTGATGGCGTGGTTGTCTGCGAGAAGAATGGCGAGGACCGGATCTATCGTCCCCTGGCTGCGGCGAGTGCTGCGGGTCTGGGCACTATGGATCTCGTCCTCGTTTTTGTTAAGTCCATGTTTACGGTGTCCGCATTGGAGAACAACCGCAGCCTTATCGGCCCGGATACCTATCTTATGACCTTGCAGAACGGCGCCGGCCACGAAGCAAAACTGCTGCAGTTTGCCGATGAGGGGCACGTGATCATTGGTTCTACCCAACACAACAGCTCAGTGATTGCCAACGGACATGTGAACCATGGAGGCAGTGGGCAAACCTCCATCGGCTTGCTGAACGGACATAGCAACGAGATACAGCCCATTGCAGAGAATTTTACTGCCTGTGGGTTGGATTGCTGCATAAGCATGGAGATAAAGCGGCAGATCTGGACAAAGCTTTTCACCAATACCGCAGCCAGCTCCCTAACGGCAGTGCTGCAGGTACCATTGGGGTTTATTCATGAGGATGCTAATGCCCATAAGCTTATGGAGCTGATGGCAAAGGAAGCGGTGGCTGTAGCCAATGCTGACTGCGGCGGCGAGTTTGACGAAAAAGAGGTCATTGATGGTGTGGATACTGTATGCCGGAATGCACCCAACGGATACACCTCCATCTATGCGGATGTAAAGCAGGGTGTTCGCAGCGAAGTGGATACCATCAGCGGCTCTGTAGTGGAAACAGGCAAGCGGTTGGGGATACCTACTCCCTGCCATGAGGTGGTGGTGACTTTGATCCACGCATTTGAAGACAGAAACCGAGCGTAAGGCAGCAAATATAAAGGAGATACGAATATGTCTGAGTACAACTGGACGGCGGGATATCCTTCCAGGATACCGGAGAAAATGCCTCCCAAGGAATTTGAAATGGGGAAGTTCCACATTGTGGATCTGACCAAGGTGCTGGATCCCAAGACGGAGTCCCGGCGCTGCCGTCTGTGGCGCTTCAATACCGGTGGGAGCATTCCGGATTTCCATACCATTATGGATCTGACCAGCCATTTGGGGACCCACTGCGAATGTCCTTATCATCATGATGATAATTGGGCCAGTGTGGCGGAACTGCCGTTGACCAACTTTATGGGGCGCGGGATCTATGCGGTGCTGGATCTTCCTGCCAACCATCAGATCACCGGAGCAGATCTGGAGGCGGCTATCGGCAGCCGCATACGGCCGGGAGATACAGTGATCCTGGATAGCCCGCATAAGATTCCACCCTTTACGCCTGCAACCAACAGCCCGGAAGATCATCGGCTGGTAGTAGGTGCTGACAGCGCACAGTGGTTTGCGGATCACGATGTTAAGTGCGTGGGCTTTGGAGATGGCGTATCTATCGAAGACTGCCTGGAAAACGTAAAGCCCTTCCACGATATTCTCATGGCGAAGAATGTCACCTTCCTGGAAGTGCTGGAAAACCTGGAACTGCTCAGAACGGATACCTTCTTCATCAGCTTTGCTCCCTTGCCCATCATTGGCTTGGATTCCTGCCCCGTCAGGGTTTATGCCATTGAAGGGGTAACTGAGTTCTAGAATTCAGATCGAATCTTATTTGGAAAAAGCGATAGAACAACTTAAGCGGTTGTCGTTATGAAAACCATAGAATAAGATAGGAATTGCCCGAAAAGTGTAAATTTAGGGCTTTCGGATATACATATTCAGCGAAGTTCGAATGATGTAGACAGAGAGCACGACGAAAAGGGGCAGATATTTATGTGTACTGACGGTACTGTTCGATAAAATTCCATATTCGCAACTGCAACGTTAACTCCGTTTATAGAAGCAAAAGAAAGTGCGGAGATAACTAAAAGAATTATTTGCGCCACAAGATCATGACATTACCTGCACCACAGAGAAATTGCGGGAGTATTGAATGTAAGCTTTTTATACAAACAAATAAATGGCACTTTGGCACATTGGAACCAGCAAATAAGCTGATGTCTGTATTTTTTCGAAATATGAACAAAGAAAAATTAAGGAGGCCTTTATGGAGAAGAGAACGACACTTCGCGAACTGGTGGCCCAAAAGCAAGTGTTCGCACCTTGCATCTGGGATTTGATGTCTGCGAGAGCGGCAGAACAAGCTGGCTATGAGGCGACCCTGCTTTCTGGTGGTGCTTTGGCTGAGTGGGTATGCGGTATGCCCGATATCGGACTAATTACAGCGGATGATTTAGTTCGCGCCATGGAGTATATTTCTCAAGGTTCCGAGCTTCCTTGCTGCGTGGATGCTGATGATGGATATGGGGAAACTCCTCTTCATGCCTATCGGTTGACACAACGTTTGGTGGATGCTGGCGCAATGTCTTTGACATTGGATGATACTACAGGATTCCGGGGATATAATCGTTGGGGAGCACAACTTCGGGGTGGCGCTGCAGATGGGACCATGGTGCATCCAACCGTTGCTCGCAAAAATTGGTTAGCCAAAGTCAAAGCCTCCCTGGAGGCATGTTCCGGATCTGACTGCATGCTTATTGCCCGGACGGAGAGTAAATTACAATACGGTTTGGACGAGGCTATCGAGCGCTGCATACTGGCTGAAGAATTGGGTGCCGAAATGACCCTTGTTATTGGTCTTATGAATCTGGAAGAGGGAAAAAAGGTTGCCGAGAATATAAAAGGTTGGAAGATGTGGCCGGATGTGGGTTCTACCAATGGTATCCCTGATGTAAAACTGGAAGACATTGAAAAACTTGGCTTTAATTTTGTTACCATGCACATCCTGGAGAAAGCCGCCATGTGGGGGATGATTGATTTCGGTAAACATGCCTGCCAAGAAAAGAGCCTTGCATATCACGATACACATCTTATGGGCATGAGGCCTGAAGATATGGAGAAAGGTGTTGTAGGTATGCAGCCCAGAAACATGAAATTCAAGCCGGATCCTTATATGTCCAAGGAACCTGGCTTTTGGGAGAATCTACCTGGAGAGAATTGAGCATTGATGCACAAGTGAATTTCAACAAAGGAGAAGAATATGGAAAGAAAATCTCTCAGAGAGCTGGTCGCACAAAAGCAGGTATTTGCTCCTATTGTATGGGATGTTATGTCTGCCAAGTGTGCTGAAATTGCTGGATTCGAAGCAACACTTCTTTCCGGTGGTGTAGTTGCAGGCAATTGCGCAACACCTGACATCGGATTGATTACTGCCGATGACTTGGTAAGAATTACAGGATATGTTTGCCAGGCATCCAAACTCCCTTGCTGCATCGATGCAGACGATGGATATGGTGAAACACCTCTGCATGCATACAGAACCACAAAACGATTGGCAGATGCGGGTGCCATGTCTTTGACCTTAGATGATACAACGGGATTTAGAGGATACGGGCGTTGGGCGCAGCAACTGCGTAGAGGTGATCCCTTTGGCACTATTCCACATCCCTGCGTATCGCGAGATACCTTCTTAGCTAAAACTCGTGCGTCTTTAGATGCCTGCTCAGGTAGTGAGTGCATGCTCATTGCAAGAACGGAATCTGCTTTGGAATATGGAATTGAAGAAGCTATTGAGCGTTGTATCCGTGCCGAAGAATTGGGCGCAGAGATGACCTTGGTTATCGGCCTTCGTACTTTAGAAGAAGGCAAGGAAATTGCCAAGTATGTTAAAGGGTGGAAGATGTGGCCTGATGTCATGGCACCGGGCGGCATCCCTGATGTGGAATTTGCAGATATCGAGAAGTTGGGCTTTAACTTTATTACTGCTCACTGTATCACAAAGGGGGCAAACTACGGCATGAAATCCTGGGGGGAACGGGTTCTCAAGGATAAATCCACCGTATTCTGCGATGATCATGACATGGGAATTTCAGAAGAAGAGACTGAAAAACTGTTCCACATGGAGAACGATGAAGAGTGGTTTGATCGGGAAGCAAAGTACTGGAAGGGACTGAATCATCCCTATCTGGGGAAAATCGAGGACTGAACTGAATCAAACGATCAGTTCGAATAATAAGGAGGATACCAGATGAAAACGTAGCCCGGATGGCGGATGTATCGGCCACCACGGTGTCCAGGGTCCTTACCAACAA
>UQYI01000022.1 GCA_900545265.1 uncultured Eubacteriales bacterium | reverse complement strand
ACCCCACCACCTATGTGGTTGACCGCAACGGCAATATCGTGGGTGACCCCATCGTGGGTGCTATTACGGAAAAGAAGCAGGCGGAGGCACTGCAAGCCCAAATCGACAAGGCACTGTCCGCCGATATGGGCTGACCCAAGATTTTTAGAAAGTGTCTATGATGATGAAGAAAAAACATCGTAAGCCGACAGACATTCTGCGCACCATTGTATCGCCTCTGGCAAGCAAGCACCTATACTATTGAAATGGCCTTTGAAGGCGAAACCGGAGCATCAGAGGGGTGTTCATCCTTGGAGACCCCTGCTCCATCAAACAGGTATTGGACGAACACCTATTTCTTCAGCGGCGGTTTCGCCGTAAAGTGTTCGCTCTGATCCGCAGCAGAAAAGCGCCGTCTTGGAAGTGATTCCGGGACGGCGCTTTTTACTATCCGCACATTCGATTTCCGCTATTCCTCCTGCTACTGTGATTACAGAAAGGAACGGGAGGTTATGCGAATGGAGAGATTTGTCGCAGATGAACGCACAGGGCTGAAGTATGAACTGGTTGGCGACTATTATCTGATTGTCGGGGATGATGAGCCGGAGACTCCATCTCCCTGGATTACACCACTACAAACGATGTGGGTGATGAAAGGCCCTGGCTTGATGATATACCAGATGCGTTTGCAGAGGTCGATGGGAAAGCCGAGGAAACCGAGTTGCACGATGCGCTGCATCTTCTTCTATCAACCCTCGCACCGGAGGAACTGGCAATTTGCAAAGCCATCATGGCAGACCTTTCCGAGCGTGCTTCGGCGGCATCCCTGAACATCTCTCGAAAAGCCTTCGTGTACCGCAGAGATAAGGTTTTGACCCATTTGTAAAATTCTCTAAAAATTATCTCTGCTTTGGGGACCAAACGGCGATCCCGTGTCCGGTGGCAAGTGTAAGAGGCAAAACGATACTGCCGAATACGGGAGGTGACAAAGAATGTACGAGTCTGAAAACAAGACGATGAACCCCGACGAGGAACTGGTTGATATCCTTCTGGACTTTATCATCGTTGCAGCAAACCTGGCAAAAGCATCAACCACGCTATTAAACTGAGACAAATCAAGGAACGCCCAGCTATCAAGAAGACTTCTTGATAGCTGGGTGTTGTAGTTTTCTATGACAAAGGTTAAACATTTTCGATGATGTTCCGAACCTTCTGCATTTTTGAATCAAGCAACATAAAAGCAATGCAACCCCTCAAATTAAAAATTGCACCCCCCTCTAAATCAAAGTTGCACCCCCTTAACGGGTTTCTATCAAAATTACGGTTCTTTGCTAAAATAGGAAAAGTGCCTGCTTGCGGGCACTTTTTCTTGTATTTATAGACGTTTTCGGGCTTATTTTCTGGTTCGTTTTGACAATTTTGTCATATTTTCCCATTTCGGTATCGATTTGCGACACATCTGGGAATATTTTTCCCACGAAAGTTTCCTCAAATGAGGAATTATTCATTCTTTTTAAAATCATCAAACAGCCCGTTCATAATTGCATCCACGCTGTTGTCTACCTGCACACGTTCTTTTGAAAATGTATGCTGATACACTTTCCGGAGCATGTCTGGCCATTTCCAGCTGTCTCTTTCTATTGTATAGTAGTACTTTGTATATTCGGGCGGATATATTCAGGTTTCAAAAGTATATATGCCGAACCTGTTTTTTCTGGATTTCTGGTAAAGTTTTGCCATGCAATCTTTCAGTATACAAGAATGACATATCCGGACTGCTTTTTTAGAACATACATTTCTTGTATGAATGTACGTGATTCTATATAGATATAGATTCTGGCCGCCCAATATAGACACAAGTCCGCTATTACCCAAAGAGTATGTTAAAAATTTTCTTCAGTTTCTTTAAGCCATTGAAAAAGAAATTCCATCTGCTCATGAGTGTGGAACCAGTGCTCTCCATGAGTCATGACAGTCAATGCGGCGTGGTGGGTGCGGGCAAAGTCGGTAATAGTATCCAAACTGGTAAGTGCATCTGTTTCTCCGTATAAGATGCGGGTAGGAACATTCCATTTTTGCGGATGAGTGCGCACATAGTTAAGATACTCCCAGGAAAGAGTTTGCCCAAAGTCTGTTTCTATGCGTTTTCTTTTTTGTAATTCTTTTTCCGTAACATTTGCCCAACCCATCATGGTTTCAATAAGCTTCTCCATATGCACAATCGGTGAAATGAAGTAGGCTTTCTCCAATTTGCTTTGGGGCAGTGCCTCCATGGAAAAGTAAGCACCTATGCTGTTTGCAATCAGGGTTATTCTCTCACTGTCGCTACACATGCAGTCAAAGACGGCAGGAAACTCTTCCCGAGCTTCCCATGGAGAAGTAGCAGTATACACCATCCCTTTTACTGCACAATCAGGGAATAATGGCTCATAAACGGAGGCTTCTTCAGCACAACCTCCTTGTCCATGCACATACAAAATAAGACGTTTGTTCATAATGATCCTCTCTCGATATTTTAATGACCTGTTGAAATCAAAATGCTTTTGACATTGCGGTCACTCAGCATGCAATGATAAAAACACACGTTATGAAACGTGCGTTTCATAATGAAAAGCATAGTATACTTTATCCATACATGTATTGTCAATAAGAAAAAGTTACAATGACTCAATTATATATGATTTCTAACTGATGTAGCCGCCTTGACAATCCTTTTGAACTGCGGTATTGTTAAATGGTTTTTTCAAACAAGTATTAAGGGAGGATATGTATATGGCAGGCACCATTTCCAGAGGCGTTCGAGCACCCATCATCCGCAAGGGAGATGATATTGTTTCCATAACTGTAGATTCTGTCTTGCAGGCTGCCCGTGAGGAGGGATTTTCTCTGCATGACCGGGATGTGATTTGTGTGACAGAAGCTGTGGTAGCTCGGGCTGACGGTAACTACTGCACGGTCGATGATATTGCTGCAGATGTAAAAAGAAAGCTTCCTGGTACTGTAGGTGTCGTGTTTCCCATTCTCAGCCGGAATCGTTTTGCCATTTGCCTCCGCGGTATTGCAAGGGGTGCTAAAAAGGTAGTGGTACAGCTTTCTTATCCTGCTGATGAGGAAGGAAATCACCTGGTGGACGAAGATGCCCTCATGGATGCAGGGATCAATCCCTATTCCACCGCATTGACGGTAGAAGAGTTCACAAAGCTCTTTGGTGTTCCGGTACATACCTTTACCGGAGTGAACTATGTGCAGTACTATACAGACCTTATCCGTGAAGAAGGGGCAGAGGCAGAGATATTTTTCTGCAATGATCCCGCTGCCATGGCAGATCGTGCAGACAGTATCCTTTGCGCCAATATTCATGAACGGGAACGTACCCGCCGCCGTCTGCACAAGGTAGGAGCCCAAAACGTTTTAACTTTGTGCGATATTATGAATGAATCCATCAACGACAGCGGCTTTCAGCCGGAATACGGTTTGCTGGGTTCCAACAAGGCTACGGAGGAGCAGATCAAGCTCTTTCCTAAAAATGCACAGGCTGTAGCTGAAGGCATTCAGGCAGAAATGCTTTCCAGGACAGGCGTTCATGTGGAAGCCATGGTCTATGGAGATGGTGCTTTCAAAGATCCGGTGGGGAAGATTTGGGAATTGGCGGATCCGGTTGTTTCTCCCGGCTATACAGCAGGGCTCCATGGCTTACCCAATGAATTGAAGCTCAAGTATCTGGCAGATAATGAGTTTGCCGGGTTGAACGGAGAGGAATTGAAGGCGGCTATCCGTCAGCGCATTAAGGAGAAAAATGATGACCTGAAGGGCAGGATGGAATCTCAGGGTACCACCCCCAGACGGCTGACGGATCTTATTGGCTCCCTGTGTGACCTGACCAGCGGTAGCGGGGATAAAGGCACTCCCATCGTTTTGGTTCAGAACTATTTTATGAATTATGGCGATTAAGCCGCATACACATATTGAAACAGGGCACGGAAGTTTCCGTGCCCTGTTTGTCTGTACTATTACTTGCTTTCAATTACTGCCCGGCGTACTTCTGTGACCAGGGAGGGGGAAACGGAAAGTTCATCTATGCCTGCAGACATATAGAAGGAAGTGAGTGCTGTGTTGGCAGCGGATTCCCCGCAAATACCTACCCAGATGCCGTTTTCATGAGCAGCCTTGGCAGTCATGGCAATTGCTTTCAGTACAGCAGGATTGGCCGAATCAAACAGATCATTTACATTAGGATTCAAGCGGTCTGCTGCCAGCGTGTATTGAGTAAGATCGTTGGTGCCAATCGAAAAGAAATCCGCTTCCTTTGCAAATGTATCTGCCAGTAAAGCGGCGGCAGGTGTTTCTACCATCATGCCTAACGGTACGTTTTTAGCTGTGGAGATGCCTTCCTTTGCAAGTTCATCCTGCACTTCGGCGGCGATTTTTTTTGCCAATCGCAACTGTTCGATGTGCGAGATCATGGGGAACATGATGGAAAGGTTTCCAAAGGCGCTGGCGCGGTATAAAGCCCTGAGCTGCGTGCGGAAGATATCCTGCTGTTTCAAACAGATGCGGATAGCCCGGTATCCCAGCGCAGGGTTATCTTCTCTGGGGATTTGGAAGTAGTCTGCCTGTTTGTCACTGCCCAGATCCAGTGTACGGATAACCACCGGTCTAGGTGCCAGAAGTTTCAGAACGGTCTTATAAGCTTCAAACTGTTCTTCTACTGAAGGAAAGCTATCCCGACCCAGATATATGAATTCACTGCGGAAAAGTCCTACGCCGTCAGCGCCGGCCTTTAATGCTTTTTCCGCATCCTGAGGGCTGCCAATATTGGCACATACCTGCACTTTATGCCCGTTACCCGTAATGGCTTCCCGACCCCAATAGGCCTGCAGGCCTTTCTTGTCCTGCAGAAACATATCCCGGCGGGCAGAAAACATGGCTTGTTCTTCCGGAGTAGGATCGATGGCCACTTCTCCGCTTCCTCCATCCATCCATATTTCTCCCTCTTTGGGGAGGCGGTCATAACCATTTTCCAGGCCAACGATGCATGGAATACCCATGGCACGGGCCAAGATCACAGAATGGGAGGTGGAGGAACCGCGCCGGGTGATAAAGCCCAGAATAGCATTTTTATCCAGCTTAACCGTGTCACTTGGATAGAGATCTTCGGCAGCCAGAATGCATGGGCCGGTTTTCAATGCGGTTTCCTGCTCACCTTTAAGGATACGAATCAGTCGATTGGAGATATCCATAACGTCCGCGCCGCGCGCCCGCATATAAGCGTCGTCCATGGCGTCGAAAACAGCTTTCATTTCATCTCGCGTACAGGCAACGGCCCATTGTGCATTATGCCCAGCTTGAATGTTTGCACGGATGCTGTCTGTAAATTCCGGGTCTTCCAGCATCATTTGATGCACGGAAAATACATCTGCGGAATCGGATCCGGCTGCCTTTGCCTTTTCATACAAATGGGAAAGCTCCTGCCCGGCCTGCGCCAGAGCTTCTTCCAGACGTTTGCATTCGGATTCTGCTCCTGATCCGGGGCCGTCTTCAACGGAAAGATCGGTCTTAACGAGAGTACGGATGGGACCCACGGAAATCCCCTTGGAGGCGCCTATTCCTTTAACGATCATGATGTAAGGTTCTCCTTTCGCTTTTTTGCTTCAGTATAGCAAATCTCAGTGCGTTTGTCATGCACATACGCAGTATATACAGCGAAAATTATTGTGTTTCTTTTGAAGGCGTGCTACAATGTGCCCATGAAACGCTATAAATATTACGCTTTCGATTGGGATGGTACTCTGATGGATACCAGATCCATGTATTATGAAGCATTTTTGCAGGCAAGAGCAGAAAGTGCGGAGGAGATTCCCATACCGGATAATTTTGGGTATCTTTTCGGCGAGCCCTGCGATGTGGCATGCAAGCTCTTGGGGGTGAAGGATCCTATAACTTTCCGGGATCTATGGCTTGGGATTTTTTTGAAAAAGTGTCTGGCTGCCGTCCCTTATCCTGGGACTGGAGAAACTTTGGCCGCATTAAAGGCTGGAGGAGCCCGGCTGTATCTGGTCAGTTCTCGAAATCGCTTTACGGCTTATCCCATGATGGAAACGCCTGCTTTTAAAGATCTATTCTCTGGCAGCGCTGTTTTTGAGGACTTGTCCGCTCCTAAACCGGCGCCCGATGCATTGTATTATCTGCGGGATACATACGGGGTCATATTGGAAGAAACGCTTATGGTTGGCGACAGTTCTCAAGATTTTCTGTGTGCAAGGTCGGCAGGTGTATCTTTTGCTTCTCCCGGGTGGAATCCGGAAGCAATTCGTGGAGAAGGGATACAGGTGCTGCCCACTCCGCAAGCGCTGCTGCAATAAAGGAGGTTTCCCATCAAAAAGTTTTTTTCTATCCGGCGCCTATGCATTATGGCGCTGTTTGTAGCTTTGCAGATTGTGCTGGCCAGGTATCTGAGCTATCAGATCTCCCATAGTACACGCATAAGCCTGGCAAACGTCCCTAATCTTTTGGCGGGAATATGGCTGGGTCCCATAAGCGGTGCTTTTACAGCTATGACTTCTGATATTCTCGGAATGCTGCTGCAGCCTTCCAGCGGGGTGTATTTTCCTCCCATGACTCTTACACCCATGCTGTTGGCGCTTTCGGCCGGGTATCTGTATCGTTGGTTTGGGCGTGATAAATTTATCTGGGCACTGCCTGCGGCGTTGCTGCTGGGTGAGGTCGCATCTGCTCTATATGGCACTTTGGCTTTGACCTGGTACTATCAGTTCTTCGTTAAACAGACTACCTTTGCCGCATTACTGGCTTTGCGAATGCCCTGGAAAATAGTGCTGTCCATTTTGGATACGCTGGTATGCTGTCTATTGCATAAGCTTTTATATGAAAGGATACTGAAAAGGACCATCGATTATGAATTATAAGGAGACGATTGACTATATACATTCTGCATACTGGACGGGAACAAAGACCGGTTTGACCCGCACTCGGGAATTGTTGTCATTGCTTGGAAATCCGGAAAGGGAGCTGCGCTTTGTCCATGTGGCGGGTACCAATGGAAAGGGCTCTTTTTGCGCGATGCTTTCGTCTATTCTTGTCTGCGCAGGATACAGGACGGGCTTATATACTTCTCCATATGTCAATCGCTTTAATGAGCGTATTGCCGTCAACGGGCTTCCGATTCCGGATGAAGATCTGGCAGAACTGCTTACCCGCATTCGTCCGGTAGTGGAAGGAATGAAAGAAAAGCCTTCGGAATTTGAGCTGATCACCTGTGCGGCTATGGAGTACTACAAAGAACAGAAATGTGATATTGTGGTGCTGGAAGTTGGCATGGGCGGGGAATGGGATTCCACTAACGTTATTACAACCCCTGAACTTTCCGTGATTACCGCCATGGCCTATGATCATATGCAGTATCTTGGCAATACCATGGCAGAGATCGCCGCTGCCAAAGCCGGCATCATCAAACCCGGCGGCACCACTCTTATCTATGGCGAAAACAGAGAAGCGGAGGCTGTTTTTAAGAAGGTTTGCGAGGAAAAGCATAATACTTTGGTTTATTCCCATCCGGAACGGATCATAGAGAAAGATAACACTCTTCAGGGGTATACCTTCAGTTATCCTGGTTTTGATGCGCTGCATCTTCCTCTTTTAGGCCCTCATCAGTTGCATAATGCTGCTCTTGTATTGCGGGCGGTAGAACTGCTGCGGGAAAAGGGATGGCGCATACCCGAAGAAGCTGTGCAAAAAGGGTTGAAAACGGTACACTGGCCGGCCCGCATGGAGCTGCTCCATACACAGCCCACTGTATTGGTCGACGGCGGACATAATCCTCAGGGGGCACAGGCTGCCGCATCTGCATTGAAGAATCTGTTTCCGGGGAAAAAAATTCGTTTTCTTATGGGTGTTATGGCGGATAAGGATGTGGAAACCATGGTGGAAACGCTTCTTCCATTGGGCGAAATGTTTTATACCGTGACGCCTCATAATCCACGTGCCATGCAGGCGGAAACACTGGCGCAAAGGCTCAGGGACTTGGGCGCAAAAGCCAAGCCGGAAGAATCTTTAGAAAAAGGAATACATGCTTTTCTGACGGAAGCGGGGAAGGAGGATATTCTCTGTGCTGTTGGATCCCTGTATCTGGCAGGCGATGTGCGTCGGGTGGTGCAGGAATACTACGCAGGTAAACTGAATTTTTGATGGCTTTCTGGCACTGTATATAGCTAAAAAATTTAGAAGGCGCAATCTAATGCAAAACCAATTATTCGAGTTGGCAAGAAAAAGACGCTCCGTTCGTCGCTATGCAGGTGACCACATTGCAGATGACGTGATTACAGAGATCATGAAGGTTGCGCTGACCGCGCCCTGCTCCTTTGGACATCATCCTGTAGAATTCGTTGTTGTGCGCGATAAAGACATGATCGAAAAAATCGCAGCATGCAAGAAACTGGGGGAACACAAATTAACGGTGCCGATGCGGTTATTGTTGTATTTGTTAAAACCGAAAATGAAAAACTCAGCGAATTCTGGATCGAAGACGGAGCCTTGGCATCTGCTTATTTGCTGCTGGCAATCGAGCAATATGATTTAGGTGCCTGCTGGGTGCATATCAGGAACAGTCAAGGAAACAACGGAACATCCAATGAAGAGATATGAGCACTGCTCAATATTCCTGATGGATATACAGTGTTGAATTTAGTTGCTTTTGGGGAAAAGGGAGAAAGCAAACCTCCTTATGAAGAGTGTAATTTGCAATATAAGAATGTGCATAAGGAAAAGTTCTAATAACGTGTGTAAAAGGCCACCAATTCTTAGACGATATTCGTAAAAGCATGAGCCTCGGCCTGTGGATTCAAACCATAAGCCGGGGTTTTGTATCCATGTTTATCTTATCTCTTTAAAGTTCTTGCGGGATCTCAATGTGATCACTGAATTCCGGTGTATAGGCAAAGGTAGCGGACTCTGCTTCCTGAGTAAACACATTGGTCATTCCAAGCGCTATGGCATGATCTACAGCATTTTCATACTCTCGCCGGGTAAGCCGTCGATTCAAAGGCGCTTTCAGGTCTTCTCGTGGCGTGTACTGACACATAAGCGATACAGGCGCATCTGCACCAAAATGTTCCGAAATGACAGAGAGAATCTTTCTGGTATCATATATGCATCCAGGAAGTACCAAATGCCTAATAAGTACACCTGTTTTTGCAAGGCCATTATCCTCCAGCCTAAGAGGCCCGCTGCAAGCGTACATTTCAGTAATAGCGGCAATGGCAGTCTCAAAATAGTCTGCAGCCGCAGAAAAAGCTTTGGAGAGCTGTGGGTCAAAGTATTTTAGATCCGGCAGCCATATATCCACATATTCACTTAGCCGGCGAACGGTATCCCGCTCCATATACGCATTGGTATTGTATACTACAGGAATATGAAGTCCTGCCTGTCGAGCCAGAGCAAGCGTCTCCAACAATCCTTCCACATGAGGCGTGGGAGTCACCAGGTTAATATTATGAGCGCCGCTTTTTTCCATCGAAAGCATGGCAGCGGCCAACTCTGCCGGTGTAACATATTGTCCAAGCTCACCCTTTTGCAACACCATATTCTGGCAGAACACGCAGCGCAAATTACAGCCGGAAAAAAATATAGCTCCGGAACCTCTCGTTCCACTGATGGGAGGTTCTTCGTAAAAATGGAGGCCAATGCGGGCAACCTTCATCTGATAGGTGCAGCCGCAGAAACCTCTTTGCAGATTTCTGTCAATCTGGCAGCGGCGCGGGCACAGAATGCATTCTGCCATTAGAATACCCGCCTCCCGCATACAAAGTTCCTGGTCCAGTAAGCGCCGGACATAGAGCTTTTGATGACCTTTCCGGAACTGGAAGAAGCATGGATAAAGGCGCCGCCGCCAATATAGATACCTGTGTGGCTGACTCGCTCTTCTTTGTCATTTTTGAAGAATACCAAATCACCCTTCTTCAGGGAGTCTATGGATTCTATCAAGGTCCAGGAATCCTTTTTTGCATAACTGGCAGCGTTGGTGCGGCTTACGTTTACACCGCAGCTCTTCAGACAGTAATACACCATGCCGGAGCAGTCAAAAGAATCTGGGCCGCGATTGCCCCATACATAAGGTTTTCCCATCTGGGCCGCCGCTGCTTCACACAAACCGCTTGCGGAATTGGAATAGCTTCCGCCGGAAGAACCGCCTCCCGTATCTGGCTTTTTAGTGGGGGCAGCCGTAGGTTCCGGAGTGTATTCCGGAGCATCTGGGGCAAAAGGCGTGGGAGTATCTTCGTTGCCGATTTCTCCGCCAGAAGGCGCTTTCGTGGGAACCTGCGGCTCCGGCGTCAGCTCCGGTTCCTGCGGTGCTGGCGTAAAACGAGGCTGTTCGCTGGCCTTGCTGGTCTGCCCTGGTTTTGCAGTAGGCTTTGGCGTGGATTTTCCGGGCGCCTTGGTGGCAGAGGGTTTCTTTGTTCCGGCTGCAGCAGCTTTAGTGGAAGCTGGTGCAGCCGAAGCGGCTGAGGGGTGCTCATTGTCAGATTCTTTGGCTTCCTGGGAATATAATATCTCCCAATCTCCATAATCCAGTATGCCATCAGCAGAGAGATTGTTGCGGTATTGAAACTCTTTTACCGCCTGTACCGTTAATGGCCCGAAATAGCCGTTGCTTCGGCCGGTATAGTAGCCAAGCTCATTAAGCCGCTGCTGCAAATTCAGAACATCGGCTCCGGCATCACTTTCTTTAATGCGGTAAGTCTGGGCATCATCGGAGAAAAGCATGGTTTGCATCTGCTCGTCCGCAATACCGGTCTGCTTAATGGAGCATGCCCGCTGAAACAGGATCACCGCATTTTCAATAGACGTATTATAATAAGTGGAAGGTTCGTCCTGATCCAGATACCCCAGCTCCATCAAACGTTGCTGGAGTTTCTCTACTGCGGCATTATCGTCTCCCGGTTTGAGCGTAGTATAGTGGGCAAGCACCAGCACGGCCTCGGGCGTGGCAGTGTTTTCGCTGGTGTCGTTTTCTCCTTCTGCTTCGGGGCTGGAGGAAGCATTCAAACTTTCCGGCGGTATTGTTGTTTGCCCGTCAAGTACAGGGGTGCCGGGGGGGAGTGTGCTGCGATCGGCAACGGTTTGTACGCGCAGCACGCCTCTGGAAAACAGAGGGATCAGGATCACTGCGATAAGCAGAACAAAAAACACAACGGCAATGCAGAAGCGAGCCGTAATATGCAGATAAGGATACTTGTGTTCAGAAGTTTTTTTGCTGTTTTGTGTCATACCTGCATTATACAATGAAATAAAGCTTCTTTGTTCAGGAAAGTTTGAATTTTTTGCAAAAGGTTCCCTTCTGAAACGATTCATGGTATACTAACATTGATTCTGTATAAAAAGAACGGATTGATATGGCTATCTTAACGGCAGTACAGCTAAAAAAAGAATTTGTGGTGCGAACGCTTTTTTCCGGCGTTTCCTTTGAAATAGCACCCCGGGATCATGTGGGTCTCATTGGCGTAAACGGCTGCGGTAAAAGCACGTTGCTCAAAATGCTGCTGCGGCAGGAACCCGCGGATGACGGCTACATTTCTGTGACGGCAGGCACCGTCATCGCTTCCATTGAGCAAACACCTGCTCTAGAAGAGGGTGTAACGTTGTTTGATTTTGTGCTGCAGGCCCATGGATCCTTATTGGACTGGGAAAAAGAGCTTTCCGAACTGCCAGAACGGATCCATCGGGCCGGAACAGACCGGGACAGACTTATCCGCCGGCAGGCCGATCTTACCGAACGGTTCGAGCGGGAAGGAGGGCTGACTTTCCGCAGCCGTACCCGTTCGGCGCTTATGGGACTGGGTTTTTCTTCTCAGGAATTGGAAAAATCTGTTACACGGTTTTCGGGCGGACAGGTCGCCAAGGCCATGCTTTGCCGGGCCATTCTGAAAAAGGCTGATCTTCTGCTGCTGGATGAGCCCACCAATAATCTGGATGTGGCGGCCATTAACTATCTTCAGGATTTTTTGTCCGCTTATAGAGGTGCTTTTCTGCTTGTTTCCCATGATCGTGCTTTTTTGGATGCAGTGACCAACCGTATATTCGAACTGGAAAACGGACATTTGATTCAAACCCGTGGAAACTATACGCGGCATATGGAACTGAAACTCAGCGAGCGGGAAGCGGCTCAGCGCAGGTATCAGCGCACAATGAAAGAGATCAAGCGCATTGAGGGGATCATTGTTCAACAAAAGCGCTGGAATCAGGAGCGGAACTATGTGACCATCGCATCCAAAGAAAAGCAGATCGCTCGTCTGAAAGAGACATTGGTACTGCCTGAAAAGGATCCCGCACAGATTCATTTTCACTTTCGTGGACCGGAACCCAGCGGAAATGAAATACTTTCTGTTCGGGGGCTGAAAAAAAGCTTTAATGGACGAACTGTCTTTGAAAATGTATCCTTTTTGATCTGGAAGGGGCAGACTGTATGCCTTATCGGTGCTAACGGGTGTGGAAAGAGTACGCTGCTTAAGATCCTGGTGGATAAAGAGCAGGCGGATGATGGAATATATACCATTGGCGCCGGCGTGCGGTTGGGATATTTTGAGCAGAACCTGGACGGATTAAATACGGATAATACCATTCTGGAAGAGATGCAGGATGCCTTCCCACGTTTGTTGGAAGGGGAGATCCGTAATTACCTAGGCGCTTTTCTCTTCCGCGGAGATGACATCTATAAAAATATTGGCAATTTAAGCGGTGGAGAGCGGGCTCGGATAAAGCTTCTGAAGCTGGTTTTAGGCGGAGCTAACGTATTACTGCTGGATGAACCCACCAATCATTTTGACATTCAAAGCTGCGAAGTGCTGGAAAAAGCCTTGGAGAGTTTTGAAGGCACGGTACTTATCGTTACACATGACAGGTATCTGGTACGGCGTATGGCCGATCGGGTGCTGTACTTGGGTAGAAACGGTATTCAAGAATTGAAAGAACAGGAGGGGGAAGATATTTTCTCTCTGGTGAAAGCACCGGAACCTGCACATGCGCAGGAAACGACGGAAAAAAAACAGAAGGAAAACTTTTATAAACAGCAAAAACAGAGCCGCATTGCATTAGCGGCGGCCCGGCAGCAGGCAGCCCGCTGCGAAAAGGCCATTATGGAAAATGAGCTCCAATGCAATCAGCTGCAGGCGGATATGGAAACGGCCCAACAACGGGGGGAATATAGCCGCATACAGGAATTCTGCGCCCGATTGGAGCAGCTGCAGAAGGAAAGCGACTGCCTGTATGAAAAGCTGGAGCAGGCGGAGAATGAACTTGCGACGCTGGAAGAACAAATGGAACAGAACGGATAAAAGGAGGCAGCGCAATGAATTGGGGCGGGATGCCTATTGGCTTTCGGTTCTATGTAGAAGACTATAGCCGGGAAACAAAAGAGCGCTGCTGGGCCCATGTGCTCCGTGCGTTGGAATATGCGGATTTAACGGAAGTATCTCTCCACGAAGGAGAAACGGAGGAGGCCTTTCTCCCCGGGCAAAAAGTGTATATTCCCGTGGTTGGGGCAAAATCCATCAAAGTCAGCCGGAAAAATACCATGCTTTGGAGGGAGGATCCGGCGCTGATGGGGCAGTTAGCGCTTTACAGGCCATTGATCCAGGAGAATTATATGGAGCTGTTTGCCCCTACCCGGCGTTTGGCGGATGTGACCATGTCTGGAGAGATCCGCCCGGAAGCACCGGGGGAGGGCCTGCTTCCCAAAGCGGTTCGACGTCGAGAGCCCAAAAAAAAGACTGGGCGTCTGCTGGTGTGGGGAGAGACCGCTGCTTCTGTGGCAGCCCGCATGGAGACCCTGGCCAGGGAAGAACCGACTTTTGGCGGCAGGCGGGTTGTGCTGCAAAAAGGACCTGATGCCGTGCAGTATGCAACAGCTTTTCGAAGAGGTCAATTATTCAGTCAAACGCTCTCAGACGGCATTGACGGAGAAGCCAAATGTATATTTGGTATTCTGCCAGGAGGTGTGCTTCTGTGCGACAGTACTGCCTGCCCGGGAAACCATCTTCCTTTCAGTGGTGAATATGGAATAGGGCAGCTGTTGTATATGGCACAAAGCTGGGGTATCACAAAAGCAATCCTTCTTACTGGTGGGAGCGGCTTTGATAAAAGTGTTGTTCCCCACATGGAACTGACTTTGGATCCACCTCTTATGGAATTGTATGATATGTGCCGAGCTTTGCGCGGCTGCACAGGTATTTATCTGAAAGTGGAAACGGATCTCTTTGCAGAACTTGAAAAATAAAACCGGCGGGCTGGAACCGCAAAGGAGTATATATGAGGATCGTAGACATTATAACAAAAAAAGAGGCCGGTATGGAACTGAACCGGGACGAACTTACCGCCATGGTCATGGGGTATGTGGACGGTATGGTGCCGGACTATCAGGTTTCTGCTTTTTTAATGGCGGTAGTTTTTCGGGGGATGACCGACAGGGAAACGGCGCTGCTGACTGATATTATGATGCACAGCGGAGAGGTGGCGGATCTGAGCAGCCTGCCGGGGGTAAAGGTAGATAAACATTCCACCGGCGGCGTGGGGGATACCACTACATTGATCCTGGCTCCTCTGGTAGCTGCTTGCGGAGGCACCGTAGCGAAGATGAGCGGCCGGGGGCTTGGACATACCGGCGGAACGCTGGATAAGTTGGAATCCATTCCCGGTCTTTCCGTAGAGCAACCCATATCCAGGTTTCTGGATATCGTTCGTGAACTGGGGGTAGCCGTTATTGGCCAGACGGGGAATCTGGTTCCGGCAGATAAAAAGCTGTATGCTCTGCGGGATGTAACAGGTACCATCGGAAGTATTCCTTTGATTGCATCCAGCATTATGAGCAAGAAGCTGGCGGCCGGTACGGATGCTATTGTGCTGGATGTAAAAACGGGCAGCGGCGCTTTTATGCGCACAGTGGAAGAGGCAAAAAAACTTGCTTCCCTGATGGTGCGTATCGGGGATCATCTGGGCAGGCGGTGTATGGCCGTTATTACAGATATGAACCAGCCTTTGGGGCTGGCTGTAGGCAACGCACTTGAAGTCAAGGATGCAGTAGAAGCGCTTTCCGGCATGCTTCCGGAAACAGATCCGCTGATGGAAGTTTCCTTGCTGTTGGGGGCCAATATGCTGCTGCTGAGCAACCTTTGCACCAGTGAAGAAGAAGGTAAGCAAATGCTTCTTGCAGCTATCCGCTCAGGGGCAGGACTTGCGAAGCTTAAAGCCATGATAAAAGCTATGGGGGGAGACGACAGCTACATAGATCCGATAAAGATTCGGGAACTGTGTGCTACACGCCGTCAGATTCCTCTTTATCCAAAGGAGGAAGGATACCTTGCTGCCATGAAAGCAGTGAAGATCGGCCTTGCTTCCCAGCTGTTGGGAGCGGGCAGAGCCAGAAAAGAGGATACCATCGATCCGGCGGTAGGGCTTATCATGCACAAGCGGGTAGGGGATCGACTTGAAAAGGGAGAACCCTTCTGCACGTTGTACGTAAACGACGAGACTCGTTTGGAGGAAGCGATAGAAACCATGTATACCGCCATTACCGTTTCTCAGGAGAAACCGACAGCAGCACCTCTGGTATACGATATTATTCGCTAACTAATTTTGAATGGCCTATGGGCCGGAAAGAGAATCAGATGTCCTCTTTTATCATTATTGACGGAAACAGCCTGATGTTTCGGGCGTATTATGCTTTGAACACGCCCATGAGCAATCGGGACGGTGTGCCTACAGGGGCGATCCATGGCTTTTTGAGCATGCTGATCAAACTTCTGGAAAGGGATCCATCTTATTTGGCCGTGGCTTTTGACCGTAAAGAACCAACCTTCCGTCATAAAACTTATCAGGCATATAAAGCAGGCAGAAAACCCACTCCGCCGGATCTGTTGGAACAGATGCCAATCCTTCGCGAAGTACTGGAACAGATGGGCATACGGGTGTTAGACTGCCCCGGCTATGAGGCCGATGACATCCTAGGCACCCTTTCCCGCCGGGCCGAAGCTGAGGGCATAGATACATTGCTGGTAACAGGGGATAGGGATGCACTGCAGCTGGTAACGGATTCCGTGCATGTGCTGCTGACTAAAAGAGGTATTACGGATACTGTAGAATACACGCCTGAAACGCTTTCGGAAGCGTATGGCCTGACACCGGCGCATATGAAGGATCTCAAAGCTCTCATGGGAGATGCTTCCGATAATATTCCCGGTATTCCAGGCGTAGGGGAAAAGACCGCCCTGAAGCTTTTGGGGGAATATGGAGATCTGGAAGGAGTTTTGTCTCACGGAGAGGTCATCAAGGGAAAGCTGGGAGAGAAGGTACGCAGCAATGCAGAATCCGCACGGCTTTCCTATTGGTTAGGCACCATTTCGACGGAGGCGCCTGTGGATGTGGATCTGAACGGATGCTTTTTTTCAAAAGAATCCATGGCGAACGCTCGGGATGTGCTGGAGAAATTGGAACTTCGGAGTATACTGAATCGTCTGCCGCAAGGTGTTGCGCCTGTTAAGGCAGTACCTGCCCATAAGAATGTTTCTCTGGACTCTCTGGAAGCGTTAGAAGATTTGGTTCGGGCACATATGGACTGCCAAAGCTTAGCTGTACTTGTTGCACCTTCTTTTTCCATTGCTTTTGACGGAGAGACGAGTTATGGCTTTTCCCTGCAAAATGATTTATTTTCCGCTCCGGTTACGGGAGAAATGCTCCTGTCGTCTCTTTCTCCGTTGATGGAGAAGGCGCATATATGGACTTATGACGGAAAAGCACTCCTTCACAGTATGAATAAAGCTAAAATTCCTTTGCGTACGGTGCATTTTGATGCGAGGATCGCTGATTATCTGTTGGCAAGCAATCGGCCTTCCGGCAGCTATGAAGCCTTGTGCAGGGAACGGCTTGGAGGGGAGATGGGCGCTGCAGGGTTATTCTTACTCCAGCCGCAGATGGAAGCGGAGCTTAAAGAGAAGGGGATGGAGAAACTGTATGCGCACATGGAAATGCCCCTTATGGAAGTGCTCTTTTCCATGGAACAGGAGGGCTTTGCACTGGATGGCAATGTACTGAAAGCCCTGCATTGTGACTTTTCCGCGCAACAAAAAGAACTGGAAGAGAAAATATATGCTCTGGCTGGGGAAAGGTTCAATATTCTCTCTCCAAAGCAATTGGGCGGGATTCTTTTCGACAAACTTGGATTGCCTCACGGGAAAAAGACAAAGTCCGGGTATTCCACCGATAGTGATACACTGGAAGCCATTGCCGACAGACATCCTATTGTGCCTCTGATAGGAGAATACCGTTTCCTCAGCAAGGTAGATGCCACCTTTGTGGAAGGACTGCTCAAGGCCACCGGAGCGGATGGACGAGTCCATTCGTCCTTCAATCAATGTGTAACCGCTACAGGGCGTATTTCCAGCACAGAGCCTAACTTGCAGAATATCCCAGTGCGAACGCCTCAGGGGGCACAGATCCGCAAAGCGTTTGTAGCTTCTCCCGGTCATGTATTGGTAGGAGCTGACTATTCCCAAATCGAACTGCGGCTGCTGGCGCATATGAGCGGAGACCCTGGACTGATCAATGCCTTTAATTCAGGTGAAGATATTCACCGGCATACAGCATCCGAAGTGTTTCATACGCCGTTGGAACTGGTAACCAGGGAGCAGCGCAGTGCAGCCAAAGCCGTCAATTTTGGTATTGTATATGGTATTTCCGACTTTGGACTGGCTCGAAACCTGAATATTCCTGTTAAAGTGGCAGGAAGCTATATAAACATGTACCTGGATCGCTATCCCGGGGTGCGTGCCTATATGAAAGAAAGTGTGGAAAAAGCTAAATCCTGCGGGTATGCGCAGACTCTTTATGGGCGCCGACGTCCCTTGCCGGAACTTAAAAGCAGCAACTATAATACCCGTAACTTCGGGGAACGCGTGGCTATGAACATGCCTATTCAAGGGAGTGCTGCTGATATTATCAAGATCGCTATGGTACGAGTTTACGCAGCTTTAAAAGAGAAAGGTTTGGCTGCTCGGCTGATTCTGCAGATCCATGATGAATTGCTGGTAGATGCACCGTTGGAAGAAGCGGAGATGGTCAAACATATGATGGAGGATACTATGGAGCATGTGGCAGAGCTGAAAGTAAAGCTTATTGCACAGGCTTCCTGCGGAAGCAGCTGGTACGATACAAAATGAGCGGATATGTATGTGCCGGATTAACCGGGGGCATTGCTTCCGGAAAATCAACGGTTTCAGAACACTTTGCCTCCATGGGCGCTTATATCGTGGATGCGGATGAGATATCCCGGCATGCACTGGATGCGGGTACTCCATGTTATAAGGCTGTGGTGAACGCCTTTGGTAAAGAGATCCTTTTTCCAAGCGGAGACATAGATAGAAACAAGCTGGGGAATATCATATTTAATGATACAGAGAAACGAAAACTCCTCAACGGTTTGGTTCATCCCTATGTGCGGCGTGAAATGGATCTCCTTTCCAAAGCAGCCTATGAAGAAGATAGAAGCCGACTGGTCATATGGGATGTACCGCTTCTGCTGGAAAACGGACTGTACCATCAGGTAAAGCGGGTGATAGTAGTCACTGCCCCGGAGGAAGTGCGCATTGCCCGGATGGAAAAGCGCAACGGATATTCCAGGCAGGAAGCGCTTGCGCGTATTCACAGTCAGATGCCGGATGATGAAAAATGTAGGCTGGCGGATTATGTTATTAACAATGATGGGGATCGGGCATCCCTGTATGCACAGGTGAAAAGAGTATATGGAAAACTTATGCAAGACTTCTGGGCGGAATGAATCCGGTGCGGGGAAAAAGATTCTTTTGGGAATAGGGATATTGATTGCTTGCGTGCTGCTGGCGGCGGGGTATTTCCTTTTTGCCAGGCCTGCTTTGCTGAAATTACGCTATAAGCTGGAGTATGAAGACGTCATTTTGCATCAGGCAGAGGAAAGTAATCTGGATCCAGCTCTGGTGGCCAGCGTAATTTTTTGCGAAAGCAGCTATGATAAAAATGCCAAAAGCCCGGTAGGGGCCCGTGGGCTCATGCAGCTTATGCCAGCTACGGCTCAGGAGGTGGCTGGGTGGCTGGAGCTAGCCGGTTATTCGGAAAGCATGCTTACGGATCCGGAAGTGAATATCCGACTTGGATGTCGATATCTTGCTTATCTGATAGAAGAGATGGGATCGGTACGGGCGGCGGTCTGCGCCTATAATGCCGGGCCAGGAAAAACACGTAGCTGGATCAGAGAATACGGCGAGGATAAGGAAGGCGGCCCACTGTACATTCCGTATCCGGAAACTGAAAAGTATGTGAAGAAGGTTCTAAGTACCTGCCGTGTATATCGGAATCTGTATCCGGAACTGACAGCAGCTCCCACTGCAGAATAAGGAGGAATTATATGGAATGGATCGTTGCCATATTGGTACTTGTGATCGATCAGCTGAGCAAGGTATATGCCGCTCAAGTACTTTCTAAAAGCACTCTGGTGCTTATTCCTGGCGTTCTTGAACTGACATATGTGCAGAATGAAGGCGCTGCATGGGGCATGTTTCAGGGTGCACGGATCCCATTCATTGTGCTGACATCTGCCTTTTTGGCTGTATTACTCTGGTTTTATTTTAAAAACAGAAAGCAGATGCGTTTCTTGAGCAGATGCATCCTGCTTCTGCTCTTTGCCGGCGCTTTGGGAAACCTTGTAGACCGTGTACTACTTGGCTATGTGCGGGATATGATCTATGTATCTCTTATTCAATTTCCGGTGTTTAACATAGCCGACAGTTCCATTGTAATTGGGGCAGGGCTTTTAATTATTGAGACATTGTTTCTTAAAAATGGGATTTTTGATCTGATGGAAAAGAAAAATAAAACAAAACAGCAAACCTCTAAAGAAGCAGAGAACCAGAAGGACGAGGATATCCGGTATGGGGCTTGAGACCATCCCTGTGGAGGAGGCCTATAAACGTTTGGACAGCTGTCTGGCCGCTTTGACACCTTTATCCCGTTCTCGTGTACAAACACTGATCGAGAGTGAACAGGTATGGAAAAACGGAAAGCCATGCAGAAGCAAGGATTCCGTTAAGGCTGGAGATGTGTTAACCTACGAATTGCCGGAGACCCGTGATATAGGCCTTGTTGCGGAGGAGATTCCGCTGGATATCGTCTATGAAGATGAAGATATCTGTATTCTTAACAAGCCCAGAGGATTGGTAGTGCATCCGGCCCCCGGACACGAACGGGGAACATTGGTCAATGGTCTGATGTATCATTTCGGAAATCTGTCTACCATCGGTGGGGAAAACAGGCCTGGCATTGTTCATCGTATCGACCGTATGACCAGTGGCTTGCTGGCGGTAGCAAAGAATGACATGGCGCACCAGAATCTTGCAGCTCAGTTTGCCTGTCACAGCGCCGGTAGAAGCTATGTAGCGCTGGTCATGGGGAATATACGGGAGGATACAGGCACCATAAATGCTCCTATCGGCCGCCATCCTGTGGATAGAAAGCGCATGGCGGTAGTCGACAATGGACGTCCGGCGATAACGCATTTTCAGGTATGGGAACGTTTCGGAAGTTATACTTTGTTGGAATTGCACTTGGAAACCGGGAGAACCCATCAGATTCGGGTACACTTGGCCTATAAAAAGCATCCGCTTCTTGGGGATACGGTCTACGGAGGTGCAGATCCGTACCATTTGGAAGGACAGGCTTTACATGGATACAAATTGGAGCTGACGCACCCGCGAACGGGAGAACCATTGAAATTTACAGTGCCTATGCCGCCAGAACTGATGCAGGTACTCAAAAAACTTCAATGGACGGGGGCAGCTCCTGTAGGCGCCTGCTGATATAAAAAGAGCCGGCATGCATACTTCAACCTTGACAAAAGCAGGGGATATGGTATAAAGTATTACAATAAAACGTTGAAAAAGAGGAGTACGTTCTTTTTCCCCTTCAGAGAGTGGTTCGGCTGGTGAAAGAACCTTGGGGCAGGGAGCGGAAGTCGCTTTGGAGTTTGAGAGGTAAAGCCGGCAGGTGTGTAGTCTCTCACGCAGACGCTGCGTTATGGCTTAAAGTGGACAGGAAGAATTTCTTCCGTCAACAAAGGTGGTACCGCGAGCGCCCGCTTCGTCCTTTGACGAGGCGGGCGTATTTTATTTGGAGGTAGTTTTATGAAAGACATGCCTAAAAGTTACGACCATCTTTCCGTAGAAGAAAAATGGTACAAGAACTGGGAGCAAAACGGTTATTTTCATGCTGCGCCCAACCCTGATAAGGAACCCTTTACCATCGTTATTCCCCCGCCCAACATCACAGGAAAACTGCATATGGGGCATGCACTGGATAATACCCTTCAGGATTCCATCATCCGTTATAAGCGGATGTCCGGATACGAGACTCTTTGGCTGCCCGGCACAGACCATGCTTCCATTGCAACAGAAGTGAAAATTGTGGAAGCTTTGGCTAAGGAAGGCAAGAACAAGCTGGATCTGGGGCGTGACGGCTTTTTGCAGCGAGCTTGGGACTGGCGGAACGAATACGGAACTACCATCGTGAAGCAGCTGCGCAAGATGGGGTCTTCCTGCGATTGGGAGCGGGAACGTTTCACCATGGATCAGGGCTGCAACCGGGCAGTGAACCGTTTCTTCAAAGGACTTTACGACAAAGGGCTTATTTACCGTGGAGACAGGATCATCAACTGGTGTCCCTGCTGCAAGACTGCTTTGAGCGATGCAGAAGTAGAGTATGAAAGTCAGGTCAGTCATTTGTGGCATATCCGGTATGAGGCGCCGGATAAATCCTATTCCATTACGGTGGCTACCACCCGTCCTGAAACCATGTTGGGAGATACGGCCATTGCCGTGAACCCGGAAGATGAACGGTATAAGGATATCATTGGAAAAACCGTTGTTATCCCCGTTGTGGGCCGTGAGATCCCCATTGTGGGAGATAGTTACTGCGAAATGGAATTCGGCACCGGCGCGGTAAAGATCACACCGGGACATGATCCAAATGACTTTGAGGTGGGCCAGCGGTGTCATTTGCCTGTTATGCGGGTATTTGACGATGAAGGCCATATTAACGAACTTGGCGGCAGGTATGCAGGACAGGATCGTTTTGAATGCCGCAAAAATCTGGTCAATGATCTCCGGGAGAGCGGGAATCTGGTCAAGATCGAAGACTACACCCATAATGTGGGAACCTGCTACCGCTGCCACACCACCATTGAGAGCATTGTTTCCAAGCAGTGGTTTGTGAGCATGAAACCTTTGGCTCAACCTGCCATCGAAGCGGTGCGCTCCGGGGAGATTCAGTTTATTCCCGATCGTTTTGCCAAGTCCTACTTCAACTGGATGGAAAATATCCGGGACTGGTGCATTTCCCGGCAGCTTTGGTGGGGGCATCGGATTCCTGTGTGGTATTGTGATGCCTGCTGCAAAATGTTCTGCGAAGAAACTGCACCGGAAAAGTGCCCCTGCTGCGGCGGTCATCTTCATCAGGATGAAGATGTACTGGATACATGGTTCTCCAGCGCTTTATGGCCATTCTCTACGCTGGGCTGGCCGGATAATACCGAAGAGCTTAAATACTTCTATCCCACCAGCACACTGGTAACAGGGTATGATATCATCACTTTCTGGGTTTCCCGCATGATCACCGCCGGCATGGAAGTCATGAAGCGGGCACCCTTCAAGAAGGTGTATATCCATGGCCTGGTGCGGGACAGTCAGGGACGGAAGATGAGCAAATCTCTGAACAACGGTATTGATCCTCTGGAAATCATTGAAAAGTACGGAGCAGACCCGTTGCGCTTTTCTCTGATAACGGGCAATTCTGCCGGCAACGATATGCGTTTCTATTGGGAAAAGGTAGAAAGTGCGCGGAACTTCTGCAATAAGGTCTACAATGCGGCCCGTTTCGTCCTCATGAATACTTCAGAGGAAGGTGTGCTTCATATACAGGAAGAATTGCTGGATACAGCAGACAAATGGATCCTGTCAAGACTGAATACGGTGATTCGCGAAGTTACGGGGAATTTGGATAACTATGAACTGAACCTGGCTGCCGAAAAAGTCTATGATTTTATCTGGTCCGAGTTCTGCGACTGGTATATCGAAATGGCCAAGCCTGCACTGTATTCCAACGATGCTGCCAGAAAGGAAACTGTTGCTGCCGTTCTGGTGCATGTGCTTACCAATGCCATGAAGCTGCTGCATCCATTTATGCCTTTTATTACCGAGGAACTGTATCAGCAGCTGCCTGGTCACGAAAAGACTATCATGCTTTCCTCCTGGCCCAAAGCGGAAGATAACGAGCTTTATCCGAAGGAATGTGTACATATGGAAAGAATCATGGAACTGGTGCGTTCCATCCGTAACATACGTGCCGAACGGAAAGTACCTCCCGCTCAGCGGATCAGCGTGCGTATCGTCACGAAGGATGCCGCAAGTCTGGAAGGAGCAGATGCCTATCTGGGTCGGCTTGCAGGCGTAGAACATACGGAGATCACAGCCCAGAAGGGGCAGGAAAAACCAAGTGATGTGCATATAGTCTTTAACGGCGGCGAAGCATATATTCCCCTTGCTTCTCTGGTAGATATCCCGAAAGAGAAGGAACGTTTGGCCAAAGAGATCGAACGTGTAAAGGCAGAGATCAACCGGGCGCAGGGTAAACTTTCTAATGAAAGGTTTGTCAGCAAAGCGCCGGAAGCCGTTGTGGCTGAAGAGAGGAAAAAGCTGGCAGTGGCAGAAGATATGCTTACAAAACTGTTGGAAAGGCAAAATGCACTGATGGACATGTAATATTTTTCCGAAAAAGCACCCGAAAGATTATTTTCGGGTGTTTTTGTTCAGTGGAGAAAAATGGTATGAGGTAAATGCCGTTAGAATGGTTGCTTTTATAACAGGCTGAACATATATTTCTCTGTGCAGTGAAAATAAAGTTGTTCTTTTTTTTTTGCCATGCTATAATAAATCAAAAATCCTAGGAGGGAAAGCGAAACGTGGGAATGAACCAATCCGTTGATGAAGCCATGACCATCAAGCTGGACTATGTGCTGCCGGAATATCCTGCTTTTGAAGAAGGTATTCGCCGGGCGCCCAAAAGAGAAGCACATCTCAGCGAACATGATAAGGCTATGGCTATACAAAACGCACTCCGCTATATTCACCCCGATCATCATGCGCAAATGGCCAGGGAGTTTGCCCAGGAACTGGAAGAAAGAGGCCGTATCTATGGGTATCGCTTCCGCCCTCAGGGAAAGCTGTACGGCAAGCCAATAGACGAATACAAGGGAAAATGTATCGAAGGCAAAGCACTGCAGGTGATGATCGATAACAACCTGGACTTTGATGTAGCCTTGTATCCTTACGAACTGGTAACCTATGGGGAAACCGGACAGGTCTGCCAGAACTGGATGCAGTACAGATTGATCAAAAAATATCTGGAACAGCTTACGGATGAGCAGACTCTGGTCATGATGAGCGGTCACCCTCTGGGACTTTTTCGTTCTCACAAGCTGGCGCCGCGAGTCATCACCACTAATGCCCTGATGGTAGGCATGTTTGATACAAACGACAATTTTAACCGGGCAGCGGCCATTGGCGTAGCCAATTACGGGCAAATGACAGCCGGAGGGTGGATGTATATAGGCCCACAGGGCATTGTGCATGGCACATTCAATACGCTTCTTAACGCCGGACGGTTGAAACTGGGCATTCCGCAGGATAAGGATCTTAAAGGAAAGCTGTTCGTCTCTTCCGGATTAGGCGGCATGAGCGGTGCTCAGGGCAAAGCTGCCATGATCGCCGGCGCTGTAGCCATTATAGCAGAGGTGGATATATCCCGCATCCGTACCCGCTATGAACAGGGCTGGGTAAGTTGTGTGGCGGAAAGTCTCTCTCAGGCATTGGAGATTGCCCGAAAAAAGCTGGAGAAGAAAGAACCATGTGCCATCGCCTATCACGGTAATGTGGTAGATCTGCTTGAGTATCTCATTGAGGAAGACGTGCATGTAGATCTTCTTTCCGATCAAACCAGCTGTCATGTGCCTTATGACGGCGGATATTGCCCGCAGGGAATTACATTTGAAGAGCGTACACGACTGCTGGCTGAGGACAAAGATACCTTTATAAAGCTGGTAAACAACAGCCTCTGCCATCATTACGAACTGGTCAAGGTGCTTCATGAACGCGGCACCTACTTCTTTGACTATGGCAACAGCTTCCTTAAAGCAGTGTATGACGCAGGCGAAAAAGGCATTTGCCGCAATGGGGAAAACGACCTGGACGGGTTTATCTTCCCCAGCTATGTGGAAGATATTTTAGGCCCCCAGCTCTTTGATTATGGCTACGGTCCATTCCGCTGGTGCTGTCTGTCGGGTAAAGAAAGCGATTTAAGAAAGACTGATTTGGCGGCTATGAGTTGTATTGATCCTGATCGACGCTATCAGGACAGAGATAACTACGTCTGGGTGCGAGACGCCATGGAGAACAGGCTGGTAGTGGGCACTCAGTGTCGTATTCTGTATCAGGATGCCCTTGGACGCATGAATATTGCCCTGAAGTTCAACGAAATGGTTCGCAACGGAGAGATCGGACCAGTGATGCTGGGCAGAGATCATCACGATACCGGCGGGACGGATTCTCCCTTCAGAGAAACCAGCAACATCAAAGATGGCTCCAACATCATGGCGGACATGGCTACGCAGTGCTTTGCAGGAAACTGTGCCAGAGGGATGAGTTTGGTAACACTTCACAACGGCGGCGGCGTAGGCATTGGAAAATCCATTAACGGCGGGTTTGGCATGGTACTGGATGGTTCTGAACGGGTAGATACCATCCTGCGTATGGCTATGCCCTGGGATACCATGGTGGGTGTTTCCCGCCGCAGCTGGGCGCAGAATGAAAACGCATTGTCTACAGCAGTAGAATATAATCATAAGTTTGCCGGCACGGATCACATTACATTGCCTTATCGGGCAAAGGAACAGGTGATTCGGGAGGCTTTGGATACTATTAAAAATAAAACGGAGGCATAAGTATGGACAAGATCATGGAATGCGTTCCCAACTTCAGTGAGGGACGAGATAAAAACAAAGTCGAACATATCGTAGAAGCATTCCGGGCTAAAAAAGATGTAAAACTGCTGGATTATTCCAGTGACGAGGATCATAACCGTACTGTGGTTACCGTTATCGGCGAACCGGAAGCGTTGGGGGACGCCATGGTAGTTGCCGCCCGCAGGGCAGCTGAAGTCATCGACATGACCAAGCATCAAGGACAGCATCCGCGCATGGGAGCTGTAGATGTAGTTCCTTTCATTCCTGTTCGTGGCTGTACCATAGAAGAGGCGGATACGGTTGCCAAGTCCGTTGCTAAACGCATGGGGGAAGAACTGGGGATCCCCTGCTTCCTGTATGAAAAAAGTGCCAGCGCTCCCCATCGGGCCAATTTGGCGGATATCCGTAAAGGGCAGTTTGAGGGAATGCCTGAAAAAATGGAAAAACCGGAGTGGAAACCGGATTTCGGTCCTGAACACATCCATCCTACTGCGGGCGTATCTGCTGTTGGCGCCCGTATGCCTTTGGTGGCTTTCAATATCAATCTGGATACAAATAATCTGGATATAGCCACTGCTATTGCCAAAAAGGTTCGCTACATCAACGGCGGATTCCGCTTCGTCAAAGCCATGGGCGTTACGTTGGAAGAACGGCATATCGTGCAGGTAAGCATGAATCTGACAGATTTTACACGAACCGCCGTGTACCGGGTCTTTGAGGCCGTAAAGATGGAAGCGCGGCGCTACGGCGTCAACGTGGTTGGCAGCGAAGTCATTGGCCTTGTACCCATGCAGGCGCTGATCGACTGCGCGGAATACTATTTGCAGATTGAAAACTTTTCTTCTGATCAGATTCTGGAGAGCAGACTGTAATGGAACTTAGAGATTTAACAGTTACCGGTTTTTGTACCGAGACTATCTCTTCCAGCCCTGCGCCAGGCGGCGGATCTGTAGCCGCATTGTGCGGTGCTTTGGCGGCTTCTCTTTCCGGTATGGTGTGTGAACTTACCATTGGCAAGAAAGGGTATGAGGAACAGGAAGCGCAAATGCAGGCCATTTTGGCACAGGCCAAATCTCTGCAAAACGAGCTGCTGCTGGCTATAGATGAAGACTCCTGTTCCTTTAATGGGTATATGACAGCTTTAAAGCTGCCAAAGAATACGGAAGAGGAGAAAGCAATTCGACAGGCGGCCATGCAGGAGGGACTTAAAGCTGCTGCAATTGTACCGATGCATACGGCTGAATTGGCTGCGAAGATATTTCCACTGGCACGCTTTGCTGTGGAGCGGGGAAATAAAAATGCATTGTCTGACGGACTGGTCAGTGCCATGACTGCTCGCACTGCGGTACTCAGTGCTTTATTGAATGTGCGCATTAATCTTGGTTCGATTAAGGATGAAGCTTTTGTTTGGAAGCTGAGCGATAAATGTAATACCCTCTGGGTAAATGCTTTAGCAGAGGAAAAAGAGATCCTCGCCCTTGCGGCTGAACTCACTGAATAAGACACTTAATTTCGGCGGCGAGATTTTCTCGCCGCCAATCTGACTACACAAAGGGGAACCTATGACCTCATCGCTTCTAATGCATAATATTGGCACATTAGCTACACCTTTGGGGATTGGCCCCAGAGCAGGAAAGGAGCAGGGAGAGATTCTGCGCCTTCATAATGCCTATATTTTAATAGAAAATGGATGTATTGCTCAAATTGGGACGGGGACTGGACCGAAAGCCGAAAAAGAGGTAGATGCCGGAGGCCGCCTGGTTACGCCGGGATTGATAGACCCCCATACTCACCTGATCTTTGGAGGTTGGAGAGCCAACGAGCTTTCTTTAAAGCTTCACGGCGTGCCCTATTTGGATATTCTGGCCGCTGGGGGAGGGATTCTTTCTACCGTACAGGCCACGCGGGAAGCCTCTTTGGAAGCACTGAAGGAAAAGGCGAGGCTCGTGCTTCAAAGGATGCTTCACAGAGGTGTTACTGCCTGTGAGGCAAAGTCAGGGTATGGGCTCGACTGGGAGCAGGAAAAAAAGATGCTTTTGGCCGCAAAGGAACTGGATAAGGAACAGCCTGTGGAACTTATCTCCACTTTTATGGGAGCGCATGCCCTGCCTCCTGCATACAAGCAGGATAGAGAAGCTTATATACGCTTGTTAATAGAAGAAATGCTTCCCAGGGTAAAAGCGGAGGGACTGGCAGAATACTGCGATGTGTTCTGTGAAACCGGAGTGTTTACCCCAGAAGAGTCCAGGAAAATTCTTGAGGCGGCAAAAAAACTGGGACTTGGTTTAAAATGTCACAGCGATGAAATAGACGCTATCGGCGGCACTCAGATGGCAGCAAGCCTTCATGCTGTTTCCTGTGAGCACCTGATCCGCTGCACGGAAGATGGAATCGCCGCTCTGAAGGCCGGGGGTACGATTGCCTGCTGTCTGCCGGCTACTTCTTTCTATCTGGGGGCAGACTATGCACCTGCCCGTAAAATGATTGCTGCAGGTGTTCCCGTGGCCTTCGGCAGTGACTTTAACCCCGGTTCCTGCCCTTGCGACCATTTGCCTTTAGCCATGCAGATCGGCTGCTACCGATACCGCATGACGCCGGAAGAATGTCTTTGCGCAGTGACGCTTAACGCTGCTGCCGCTGTAGGCCGTGCGGATCGGTTTGGTTCTTTGGAAGAGGGGAAGCAGGGAGATATGGTCCTGTGGGAAACAGATTCTTTAGAATACCTTCTCTATCGCTTTGGTACAATTCCTGTGAAACAGGTTTACAAAAACGGCATATTGGCCGCAGAAAACAAAGGAGAAACATATGCTGACTGATATTGAGATAGCTCAGAATACAAAGATGCTGCCCATTACCCAAATTGCCGCAGAATTGGACATTCCGGAGGAGGCAGTAGAACAGTATGGCTCCTGGAAGGCCAAGATCGATCCTAAGGCCGTACCCGCCCGTACACCGGGAAAACTGGTGCTTGTCACGGCTATTACCCCTACTGCGGCTGGAGAGGGAAAGACTACCACTACCGTAGGACTGGCCGACGGACTCAGACGCATTGGAAAAAAGGCGGTAGTAGCTTTACGGGAGCCCTCTTTAGGTCCGGTGTTTGGAGTTAAAGGCGGAGCCGCCGGGGGCGGTTATGCGCAGGTAGTGCCTATGGAGGATATTAACCTGCATTTTACCGGGGATTTCCATGCCATTGGCGCTGCTAACAACTTGTTGGCAGCCATGTTGGATAATCACATTCAGCAGGGAAATGCGCTGCATATAGACCCCAGGCGGATCGTGTGGAAGCGAGCAGTAGATATGAATGACAGACAGCTGCGCTTCATCATAGACGGATTGGGGGGCAAGATAAACGGTACGCCAAGAGAAGATGGGTTTGATATAACTGTAGCCAGCGAGGTCATGGCGGTACTGTGTTTGGCGCAGGATATTCAAGATCTGAAAAAGCGGCTAAGCACCATGGTAGTGGCTTACAGCTATGAAGGAAAGCCCGTAACCGCGGGGGATATTAAGGCCGCCGGAGCCATGGCTGCACTATTAAAAGATGCTATGAAGCCGAATCTTGTACAGACTCTGGAGCATACGCCGGCATTGATCCACGGAGGACCCTTTGCAAATATTGCGCATGGATGCAATAGCCTCATTGCCACGCGCCTTGCCATGCAGCTGGGGGATTATTGCGTGACGGAAGCCGGCTTCGGTGCCGATTTGGGAGCGGAGAAATTTTTCGATATTAAATGCCGCATGAGTGGGTTGACCCCTGATGCAGTAGTTATTGTTGCAACGGTGCGCGCATTGAAGCTTCATGGTGGCGTGGATAAAAAACAACTGGCGGAAGAAAATGTCCAGGCTGTCCAAAAGGGGTTGCCTAACCTTCTCCGGCATGTGCATAATGTGAAAGATGTATTTGGGTTGCCCTGTGTGGTAGCCATTAACCGTTTTCCCCAGGATACGGAAGAGGAACTGAAGGTGCTGGAGGATGCCTGTCGGACTTTGGGGGTAAATGTGGTACTTTCCGAAGTCTGGTCCAAAGGCGGGGAAGGCGGACGCGCATTGGCGGCTGAGGTGGTGCGCCTTTGCGATGAACCAAAAGCATTCCGCTTTGCCTATGAACTGGATGCATCTATAGAGGAAAAAATCCACCGCATTGCCTGTAATGTTTATGGAGCAGATGGAGTGCAACTGACCCCTGGGGCAAAAAAACAGGCGAAGGAACTTGCGGAATTAGGATTTGGCAGCCTGCCTATCTGTATGGCCAAAACCCAATATTCCTTCTCTGATAATGCGGCTCTTTTGGGTGCACCGGAAGGGTTTGTGATCACGGTACGCAGTTTGAAGGTTTCTGCCGGAGCAGGATTCATCGTAGCCATGACCGGAGATATTATGACCATGCCGGGTTTACCCAAGATTCCTTCTGCCGAAAAGATCGACATAGATGAGAACGGGCGCATAACCGGTCTTTTCTAAAAAATGTGTTCTGGATTCCCTGGCCTGTTCGCATAGGCCGGGGAGTTTTCCTACTATGGGACTATGGACAAAATCTGTACAATATGATAAAGTAATCATGTATATATGGCGGAAAGATTAGTGTTTTATTCCGCAGAATCCCGCAAAAGGAGATTTGAATGAAAAGAAAGTTCTTGGCTTTGGGGCTTATTCTGTGTTTGCTGCTGGCACTTTCTGCGCCTGCATGGGCAGATTTCGGAAGTTTTTCTGGTGACAGCGATTACGGCGGAGGCTCCGATTGGGGCAGTTCCGATAGCAGCTGGAGCAACAATGACTATTATTATTCCGGCTCCACGTCTTCCGATGACGGCGGCGGTTTTGGCACCATGGCGGCCCTGTTTGTTGCTATTATCATTATTGGCATGATCATGTCCAAAAAAGGTGGTAAAGGCAAGAACCAGCAGCCTGTGAACGCTGGCGGTACCTTTACAACTGGCCTGCGTTCCATGAGTGAATACAGCAAACTGGATCCAACATTTGATCAGCAGGAATTTACGGAGAAGCTCTCCAATCTGTATGTAAAAATACAGAATGCCTGGACGGATAAGGATATAGAGCCGATGCGTCCTTACTTCACGGATGCCTTGTTTACACAACTGGAACGGCAACTGAATACCCTTAAGAGCAAGGGTTGGACCAACCATGTGGAGCGCATTGCTGTACTCAGCGTGGATCCCAGGGGCTTTAAGCAGGCAGGGGGAGAAGATCACATCTATGTGTCTATTCAAGCCCGAATCATAGATTATACCATGGACGCCAATGGGAAGCTGGTCTCTGGCGATATGAGTCGAGAAAAGTTCATGACCTATGAATGGGATCTGTCCAGAGCATCCGGCGTACAGACGCAGGCAGAGTCGCAGAAAGAGCAGAAGACCATCTGTCCCTCCTGCGGGGCTCCTTTGGATGTAAACGCAAGCGCTCGCTGTCCTTACTGCGGCACGGTTATTACCAAGCAGCAGACGGATTGGGCTATTTGCGCCATCAAAGGTATTTCTCAGCGTACAAATTAAAAGACAGACGATTGAAATCTAAAAAGGAGATTTAGAAATGGGACTTATTAAAGCTGCTAAAGGGGCTGTGGGCGGCGTGTTGGCCGACCAGTGGAAAGAGTATTTCTATTGTGAAGCTCTGCCGGCCGATGTGCTGGCCGTTAAAGGCCAAAAGCGGGTTAATTCTGCTCGTTCTTCCAACACACAGGGAACTGATAACATTATTTCCAACGGCTCTGTGATTGCAGTGGCCGATGGACAATGCATGTTGATCGTGGATCAGGGTAAGGTAGCAGAAGTTTGCGCCGAGCCCGGTGAGTTCGTATACGATGCTTCTACGGAACCCAGTATTTTTTCCGGAAAACTGGGTGAAAGCATAAAGAATGTGTTCAAAACCATGGGCAAACGGTTCACCTTCGGCGGAGATGCGCCAAAGGATCAGCGGGTGTACTATTTCAACACCAAGGAAGTGGTAGGAAACAAATACGGTACACCTTCTCCCGTTCCTTTCCGGGTAGTGGATAAAAATATTGGGCTGGATGTGGATATTTCTATCCGTTGCTTTGGCGAGTACAGTTTTCATATCAATAACCCTATTCTGTTCTACACCAATGTCTGCGGTAATGTAACCCAGCGGTATACTCGAGATAATCTGGAAAGTCAGATGAAGACAGAGCTGCTGACGGCGTTGCAGCCGGCGTTTGCCAAGATCAGCGACATGGGTATTCGCTATTCCGCTCTTCCTGGTCACACCACAGAAATCGCTGATGCCCTCAATGAGGTGCTAAGCAGCAAGTGGCGGGATCTGCGGGGTATTGAGATCGTCTCCTTTGGCGTTTCCAGCGTAAAAGCCAGCGAAGAAGACGAAAATATGATTAAGGAGCTCCAGCGCAATGCAACCTTCCGGGATCCTCGGATGGCGGCGGCCCATCTGGTAGGCGCACAGGCTTCCGCAATGCAGTCTGCGGCCCAGAACGAGGGTGGGGCGGCCATGGCCTTTATGGGCATGAACATGGCTGCTAATGCTGGCGGTATGAACGCTCAGGAGTTGTACAACATGGCGCCTCGGCAGCCTGCACAGCCGGCTGCCTCTGTTTCCGGAGGGTGGAAATGCCCGGCCTGCGGTCATGAGGCGACCGGTAACTTTTGCCCGGAATGCGGCACAAAAAAGCCTGCAGACGATGGTTGGGTATGCACTTCCTGCGGTACTAAGAATAAAGGGAAGTTTTGCGTGGAATGCGGCGCCAAGAAGCCGGCGGGTGCCCGTCTGTACAAGTGCGATAAGTGTGGCTGGGAGCCTGAGGATCCTGCCCATCCGCCTAAGTTCTGCCCCCAGTGCGGAGATCCCTTTAACGATGGAGATATCGTAAAGTAATCTGAGCGTGAACATGAAACTCTCCCTGAAATATGGGAGAGTTTTTTTGTAATTCATGCTTTTATCTTGTTCTTCCACAATAAAGCTGGTATCATATATTTAATCTGTCAGAAGGAGAACACGATTTATGTACATGGATGAGAATATATATGTGGCTATGGCTGGCGATAAACGGCTGTATTTGAATCCGGCAATGGCCAATAGGCACGGTTTAATTGCAGGCGCCACCGGTACTGGAAAAACCGTTACAATGAAAGTAATGGCAGAATCTTTCTCAGACATGGGTGTACCTGTTTTTATGGCGGATGTGAAGGGGGATGTCAGCGGCCTTGCAGAGCCAGGGGAAAACAATGAGGGGATGCAGAAGCGCATCCGTCGCTTCGGGTTGGAAAGCATCTTCCAATACACCTCTTACCCTGTAGCTTTTTGGGACATCTACGGTCAAAAAGGGATCCCGGTGCGGGTCACTATTTCCGATATGGGGCCTGTGCTTTTGGGCAGACTTCTGGATTTGACGGAGGTGCAGTGCGGGGTGCTGCATATTGCTTTCCGTGTGGCAGATGATAATGGGCTTTTGCTTATAGATCTGAAGGATCTGCGCGCTATGCTTACCTATCTTTCAGAGCATCGCTCCGAACTGGTGACCAAGTATGGCAATGTTACGCCTCAGAGTGTTGGCGCTATTCAACGTGCCCTCTTAAAACTGGAGGATATGGGCGGAGATCAATTCTTTGGAGAGCCTTCTTTGGAGATCAAAGACTGGATGCGCAGGGATGAACAGGGGAGAGGATATATCAACCTGTTGGATGCCACAAAACTGGTTAATTCTCCTTTGCTCTACAGTACATTTTTACTTTGGATGATGACAGAACTTTTTAATATTCTGCCAGAAGTCGGAGAGCCCGAAAAACCCACCATGGTGTTTTTCTTTGACGAAGCGCATTTGCTGTTTAACGATGCGCCAAAGGCCTTTTTGGAGAAAGTGGTGCAGGTGGTGAAGCTTATCCGCAGCAAAGGGGTAGGTATCTACTTCATCAGTCAGAGTCCGGCAGATATCCCCAATGCGGTTCTCAGCCAGTTGAGCAACCGTGTGCAGCATGCACTTAGGGCTTATACTCCGGCGGAAGCCAAGGCAGTTCGCATAGCGGCATCCACATTCCGTGCGAATCCCGCATTTAAGGCGGAGGAGGCCATAATGAATCTGGGTACCGGGGAAGCACTGGTTTCTTTCCTGGATAAAGAGGGTATTCCTACCATGGTGGAGAATGCAGGTATTCTGCCACCGCAAAGCTTAATGGCTCCCTGCATGGACACCACTCGGAAAAAGGCTATTCGGAATGATCCTCTGTCTTGCAAGTATAAAGATCCTGTGGATCTATACTCTGCATATGAAAAGTTGACAGAAGAACAGAAAACGGAAGAGGATGAAGCACCCAAGTCAACTAAAAAAGTAAAAGAGCTTAAAATCGAAAAGAAAGAGAAAAAGCAGGAAAGTGTAATAAGTAAATATGTAAAAAAGTCCGCGGAACGGGTAACAAATTCCATTCTCAGCACCTTTGGAAGAGAGATTGGAAGAGCCATCACCAGAAGTATTTTTGGGACCAGAAAATAATTTCAAAAAAGTTGTTGACATTTTCGCCCGGTTGGTGTATGATAACGAAGTCGCTGAAAGATGTGCGGAGTGCTTCGGGGTGTAGCGCAGTCCGGTAGCGCACGTGCTTTGGGAGCATGGGGCCGGAGGTTCAAATCCTCTCACCCCGACCAATGTGGCCCCGTGGTCAAGCGGTCTAAGACACCGCCCTTTCACGGCGGTAACAGGAGTTCGAGTCTCCTCGGGGTCACCATTCATTTTTGAACGTGGTACATATGGGCCTTTAGCTCAGTTGGTCAGAGCGGTCGGCTCATAACCGATTGGTCCGGGGTTCAAGTCCCTGAAGGCCCACCACGATGTGGCCCGGTAGTACAGTTGGTTAGTACGCCAGCCTGTCACGCTGGAGGTCAGGGGTTCGAGCCCCCTCCGGGTCGCCATTTTTGAATGGTACACCTCACCGAGCGGTTTTCTGCTGGTGTGGCTCAATGGCAGAGCAGCTGATTTGTAATCAGCAGGTTGTAGGTTCGACTCCTATCACCAGCTCCAACCTTGATAAGTAAATACATTAAAGTTTGGATGGGTTCCCGAGTGGCCAAAGGGAGCAGACTGTAAATCTGTTGTCACAGACTTCGGTGGTTCGAATCCACCCCCATCCACCAAGAATGCGGGAATGGCGGAATTGGCAGACGCGTACGGTTCAGGTCCGTATGCTGGCAACAGCATGCAGGTTCAAGTCCTGTTTCCCGCACCATCAAGACACAAGCAGCTGCGCGTATAAAGTTCAACTGCTTGTGTCTTTTTCTATGCAAAACAGGGGTAAATTGCTGTTTTTATGGTAGTTTATTCTTTAATGATTGCACAAAAAAAGGATTTTTGCGCGACATAGTTTTCTTTATTTATTAACTTAGTTGTCATCATCGTTATTTACCTTTTTTAAAAGAACCTCATTGACTTTTTCATAATGTCTATTTTCATTAATCTTTAATTTGTTATTTATCTCTTCTTCCAATGAAAATCCCAACATCTGAGATAGGCCTAATAAGTAAATTGCGACATCTGCAAGTTCTGAGCCTAAATCATCTTTCTTTTTATAATGGGGTTCAAAAGCTTCAGCAACCTCTCCATTTAAAAAGCAAAATTCTTTGCAAACATCGGTTGTATTAAATCCTTTTCTTAATTTATTATCCCATATTTGCTTTTGTACTTCTTTTAAATCCATTTTTACTCCTATCTTGTTTATATTTTTTCTATTTTATAATATTAAAATCTTCAATTGAACTCCTCCGCGTAATTACTACGCTTCATCTTTTACTCATCCGTTCCAAATTTATTATACCATATTCCTCAACTTTTTTCATTGATTCTTCGTCACTAGTCGTAATGTTTTCATATATTTGGGGCTCAAATTCCTGTGGACGCCTGCCCTGTTCCCCCCTAAAAGGACGCTCCTTTTTGTTCGTCATTGACAGGAAAGCACTTACTAATATGTAAGTGCTTTTTCTTTTCTAAAAACGTGTTGTGATGTAGCGAAAAATGCGGTATAATAATTTAATTTAATATGGAGATTTAGTTCATGCAAACAAAAAAAATATCTGAAGAACGTAAAGCACTTCAACGGGAGCTTATTGGACGAGTTCGGGAACAGGTTTCCGGCAAAAGCCTTACTTATTATGTAGAGACTTATGGCTGCCAGATGAATGCCAGGGATTCTGAAACTATTTCCGCTTTACTGGAGAAGATGGGCTATCAGTCTGCCGCTAATAAAGAGGCAGCTAAAGTGATTCTTTTTAACACATGTTGTGTTCGGGATCATGCCGAAAAAAAGCTTCTTGCCAACATCGGTGCGCTGCGGGAGCGTAAGGAGCAGGAGGGGGATATGATCCTCGGGATTTGCGGTTGTATGATGCAGCAGCAATCTATTGCGCAAAAACTGCTTAAGCGATTCCCTTTTGTAGATCTTGTTTTCGGCACAAACGTGCTTTGGCGGTTGCCGGAAATGCTGTACGAAGTTAATGAGGGTGGCAGAGTATGCCTAACCGATGAAGAAGAGTATGCCATTTGTGAAGGCCTTCCGGCTCGGCGTTTGACGCCATATTCGGCCTATGTGAATATCACTTATGGTTGTGACAATTTTTGCACCTATTGTATTGTACCTTTTGTTCGCGGCAGAGAAAGAAGCCGTAACATAGAAGACATTGTGACTGAATGCCGGAGCCTTGTCCAGGATGGTGTTACAGAGATCACATTACTGGGACAAAATGTTAATTCTTACGGTAAGGGACTTGGCGTAGACTTTTCTGACCTGTTGCGCGAAGTGAATAAAGTGGAAGGGCTCCAGCGCATTCGATTTATATCTTCGCATCCTAAAGATTTGACACCGCGCTTAATGGACGCTATGGCAGAAAACGATAAGGTCTGCCGGCACATTCATCTTCCGGTGCAATCCGGAAGCACCCGGATTCTGAAAGAAATGAATCGGCGGTACACGCGAGACGAGTATTTAGCTTTGGTAGCGTCTTTGCGTCAGCGTGTTCCGGGGGTAGAATTGACTACGGATGTAATCGTGGGCTTTCCGGGTGAAACAGAAGAGGATTTTGATGATACGTTGTCTCTTATGGAACAGGTAGGATTTTCGGCAGCTTTTACATTCAAATACTCGCCCAGGGCGGGGACAAAAGCGGCATTGATGCCTAATCAGGTACCTGAAAGCATTAAAAAGGATAGATTGCGCCGCCTCAATGAAGTACAGGCAAGAAAGACGCAGGAGAATAATCAAAAGTATTTGGGCGTCCGTGGACAGGTTTTGGTAGAGGGGTGCGATCTCAGGGATACGCCCACGCTCTATGGGAAACTGGATACCTTCAAGATGGTGTATTTCTCTGGTGATCCAACTCTGGTAGGCACTTATCAGCAGGTTGAGATTCAAAAATGCGTTAAGAACTCCCTGCATGGGAAGCTTCTGTAACGGAGATATGCATATGGAAAAAAAACAACCTGTCGATATTTTGAAGAGCACGGAGATGATGGTGTATCTGACTGCTCGGCAAGCCGTGGCAGAAGATGCCGCCTTGAAGGAACTTCTCTCCTCTTATCAAACCAAGGCAGCTATGCTGGTAGCCATGGTGCAAAAAGGAAACTTCTCTTCCGAAGAAGTTGTTGCACTTAATGCGGATACGGAACGTATGCATGCTGAGCTCTTGGAGAATAAAAAACTTTGCGCCTTGAATGAAGCACAAAAGGCTGTAGCGGCTCTCATGGCACAGGGAGGGCAATTGAATTTTTCGTGTTCCGGCAGTTGCGGTTCCTGTGGAAGCTGCAATAGTTGCCCCAAAGCACATGCTGCGGAAGAACGCGACCAAAGGAAAGTAGAGGAAGTATGAAAGTCGTAGAGGGAATGTCCCCCATGATGCGTCATTATATGGAAGTGAAGGAGCAGTATCCTGATTGCTTCCTGTTTTATCGTCTGGGAGACTTTTATGAAATGTTTTTTGAAGACGCAGTAGAGGGATCCCGTATCATGGAACTTACCTTGACGGGACGAGATTGCGGCTTAAAGGAACGGGCACCTATGTGCGGTGTACCTTACCATAGTGTGGATACCTATGTGCAAAAGCTTATTTCAAAGGGCTATAAAGTAGCCATCTGTGAACAGATGGAAGATCCGGCTCTTGCAAAAGGCTTGGTGCAGCGCAGCGTTACTCGCGTCATTACGCCGGGCACTGTTATAGAGGAAAAGCTTTTGGATGCCGGAAAAAACAATTACCTGATGTCTGTCTATTATACGGATAGCGGCATTGGATATGCATATGCGGATGTTTCAACCGGCATTTTTTTTACAGGTGAACTTTCGGAGAACGGTGGAGAGGATGCTTTGCTCAACGAGCTGGGACGCATTGCTCCCTCTGAGTGCTTTGCAAACGAAGCATTCTTTTCTCATGAATATCTGAAAAAGCGTTTTCAGAACGTCTGCTATCTGGAAAAGGAGCCTGATTCAGTTTTTCAGAGCCGACGGGCGCAGGAAGTGTTAAAAGATCATTTTGGTGTTAATTCGCTGGAGGGATTTGGACTTTCTGACTGTACCCTAGCTGTATGTGCCGCAGGTGCACTTATGCAGTATCTGCGTGATACGCAAAAGAATGAGCTTTCTCATATCCGCAAGTTATCCAGAATCGTTCGCAGCAGTTTTATGCAGCTGGATAGTGCGGCCAGACGAAATCTGGAGCTAACGGAGCCGCTGCGCTTTGGCGGAAGCAAAAAAAATACACTATTGTTTCTGCTGGATAAAACGCAGACGGCCATGGGTCGCCGTATGCTCAAAACCTTTGTGGATTGTCCGCTGCAAAAGCTGGAAGATATTGCTTACAGGCAAGATGCTGTAGAGGAATTGTTTTCAAATTCCGTTCTTAGAAGCAAACTGCGAGTACTGCTGAACAATGTATATGACATTGAGCGCTTGTGCAGTAAAATTGCTTACGGTACTATCAATCCGCGGGATTGCATGTCATTGTTACGCTCTTTGCGTAGTATTGAACCAATTCGTTCTGTTTTGGCTGAATGCACCAGTGCGGGGATTTGCCGTATTATTCAGGAATTGGATCCGTTAGAAGAAACGGCGGTTCTTATAGAAAAAGCCATAGATCCCGACCCGGCACCGAATTTAAAGGAAGGCGGTGTTATCCGGGCTGGTTATAGCCAGGAAGTGGATGAACTGCGGGATATTTCTCACAGTGCGCAAAAATGGCTGGAGGAAATATTGGCCAGAGAACGCGAGAAAACCGGTATAAAGAATCTGCGTATCGGTTTCAATAAAGTGTTTGGATATTTTCTGGAGGTCAGTAAATCCTACACCAGTCAGGTGCCTTATTATTATGAGCGCAAACAGACCTTGACCAACGCCGAACGCTACATTACGCCTGAACTGAAAGAAGTGGAAAATCGTGTACTGACTTCTCACGAAAAACTGATCCGCTTGGAGAGTGAGCTTTATGATGGCGTACGAGGAAAGCTTTATGAGCAGATCAGTTACCTGGAGAAAGACGCTGCTTTGCTGGCAGAATTGGACGTATATCAGTCCATGGCGCATGTAGCGGTGGAGAATCGGTATGTACGTCCGAAGATGCACGGTGGGATGGAAATATCTATCGTGGGAGGCAGGCATCCCATTGTGGAACAATCCCTAAAAGATGGCTTCATTCCCAATGATGTGCATCTGGATGGAGAAGACAACCGTCTACTCATTATCACAGGGCCTAATATGGCCGGTAAAAGCACATATATGCGTCAGGTGGCTCTTATCACACTTATGGCGCATATGGGTTCTTTTGTGCCTGCTCAGGAAGCTTCTATTGCCATCGTAGATCGCATTTTCACTCGTATTGGTGCCAGCGACGATCTTTCCTCCGGTCAGAGTACATTCATGGTAGAAATGAGCGAGGTGGCAAACATTTTAAATAACGCCACGGAGCGGAGTCTGCTGATCCTGGATGAGATTGGGCGGGGCACCAGTACGTATGACGGGCTGTCCATCGCCTGGGCGGTGCTGGAATACGTGGCAAATAAAGAGCATTGCGGTGCAAAGGCTTTGTTTGCTACCCATTATCACGAGTTAAGTGAATTGGAGGGACAGTTGCAGGGCGTCAAAAACTATCGCATATCCGTCAAAGAGATTGGCGAAAACATCCTGTTTTTGCGCCGGATTGTTCGAGGAAGCGCGGATAAAAGCTTTGGTGTACAGGTGGCCCGCCTGGCAGGTATTCCAGATGCGGTTATCCACCGGGCTGGGGAAATACTAAATTCTTTGGAGGCTTCTGATGCAGCACGCATTGGTATGCAGAAATCAGCCTTACACCCGCAGAATGTGGTGGATGTCTCTGTGGATAAGATGAAAGACACGGTGGATAACACTGTGGACAATTCGATTCTGTCAGATTTGCGCGGTCTTAACATGGATACAATGTCCCCTATCGAGGCATTGAATAAGCTATATCAATACAAGTCCGCTCTATCGGGGGAGTAAAGTAATTATGCCAAAGATTCATGTGCTACCGCCACACTTAGCTAATCAAATAGCTGCCGGTGAGGTAGTGGAGCGTCCAGCATCCATAGTAAAAGAACTGGTGGAAAATGCCATTGATGCAGGTGCCACTGCTGTAAGTGTATCCTTGCAGGATGGCGGGCTAAGTTCTATTCTGGTTTCGGATAATGGCTGCGGCCTTTCCCCTGAGGATGCTCCAAATGCTTTTCTACGCCATGCCACAAGTAAAATATCTACTGCCGAGGATCTCAATGCTATCAGTAGCTTGGGGTTTAGGGGAGAAGCTTTGGCCTCCATTGGAGCGGTGGCGTCCGTGACCATGGTCACACGTCCTCAAGGCGCAGATGTCGGTACCAAAATTATTTTTGATAACGGGTGTCTTATTTCGCAGCAGGAAACAGCCTGTGTATTTGGCACATCCCTGCGGGTGGAGAATTTGTTCGCCAAGGTACCTGCTCGGCTGAAGTTTTTAAAGTCTCCTCGGACAGAGGCGGGATACTGTGGAGATTATATGGCTCGAATGCTCTTATGCCGTCCGGATATTGCTTTTCGTTTTATGCATAACGAAAAGCTCATTTATGAGACCTTTGGAGACGGAGAAATGAAAAATGCCGTTTTTGCTCTTTACGGCACAGCCGTAGCAGAAAAACTCTGTCGTGTGGATTTTGATAATGGTTATATGAAGCTGGAGGGCTATATTGGTAATCAGGAAATTTCCCGCCCTAATCGTACTATGGAATCCCTGTTTGTTAACGGCCGTTATATTCGTTCCATCCCTTTGAGTGCTGCTATTGAACGGGCATATGACACACGAATGATGGTGGGGCGTTATCCATTTGCGGCACTGCATTTGACACTATCCCCTCGGGATGTGGATGTGAATGTGCATCCAGCTAAAACGCAGGTTCGTTTTGCCGATGAGGGCCGAGTGGCATATGGAGTTACTTCTGCATGTGCTCAGGCTTTACGTGAAAAAGTGATTCCCCGTATGCAGCTTCCACTAGAGCCGGTAAAGTCAAAACAAAACACAGACCGGCCGACCATACCTGTGAAAGCAACTGAGTTTGCAAAAGATGCTCTGGTGAAAGCAAAACCGCTAGCAGCAACTTCAGCTGCTATGACTGACAGTGCATTCCAAGAAAAGCCAGACGATATACTGCTGCAAAAATACGGAATTGTTGTACCGCAGAATAAGGAACTTCGCGAGAATACTGCCAGCAGTTTTAGCTACAACAGCTTTACACCGCGAACGAAGATTCAGGAAGAATCAGCGGAGTTTCCCAGTTTTCAGGTGTCTCCCCATCAGAGTGTTTCAGTTCATGACGTTTCTGATGGGAAAATAGAGAAAAAAGAAACTAAGCCCGTGCAGGAAACTCTTTCTATGGATATGGCGTATCAGATAGTGGGCTGTGCATTCAGCAGCTATTGGATCGTAGAACAAGGGGAGGATTTATACCTGATCGATCAGCATGCCGCTTGCGAACGCCGGCTTTACGAGGAGTTTTCGGCTCGAACCACCAATGTAGGTTCTCAGGAGCTTCTAGTGCCTCAACGGGTTGTTTTGCAGCCTCGGGAATATGAACAGGCTATGGAATATAAAAAAGAGCTGGAAGAACTTGGCTATCGCTTTGAAAAGGTTGAAACGCTGTCTTTGGAGATAACCGCTGTACCAATACTCAACGGCATGGTTTTTGACGGAGAGTTTCTTCATGATGCGCTGAATGCTATCGGCGAAGCGGGGCGAGGCGCCGCCCGTTCCCTAGTGCGTGATAAGATTATTTCTGCTTCCTGTAAGCATGCAATCAAAGCCGGAGAGCGGATAGATAGAAAGGAGATTGAAGTTCTATTGAAGCTCTATCTGCAGGATGAAACGCCCTTGACTTGCCCTCATGGTCGCCCGGTGATGATCAAACTTTCCCGCAGGGAGATTGAGAAAGGCTTTAAACGCATTGTATGAAGCTGTTGTGCGTTTTTGGCCCAACGGCCTGTCATAAAAGCGAAACTGCTTTATCATTGGCTCAGGAATTGGATGGAGAGATTCTTTCCTGCGATTCTGTAGCGGTATACAGAGGGTTTGATATAGGTTCTGCCAAACCAACAAAAGAAGAGCAGGCCAAGATACCTCATCATCTCATCGATATAGTGGATCCGACGGATCAAAGCTTCTCTGTTTCAACTTTTCAGAAAGCAGCAGATAGAGTTATCTATGACTGCTTTTCCCGGGGAAAGCTGCCCATTTTGGCTGGAGGCACCGGTATGTATGCAGATGGCGTTTTGCGGGATATGAGGTATGCTGTCCCCGGAGACTCGTCAATACGGAATGCACTTTCTCTGGAATATGAGCAAGACCGGGTAGCGTTTGTGCAAAAGTTAAAAGAGATAGACTTTGCAGCCGGAAATCGAATCCCATTGAACGATAAGAAGCGATTGGTCCGGGCCATGGAAGTATATATGCTTACCGGGCGACCGTTTTCTTCTTATAATGATGAATATGAGCAGGCCAGAAAGCGCATGCGATATGATTCGGTTCGTATAGGCTTGACTATGGATCGACAGACATTGTATCAACGAATTGATCAGCGCGTAGACCGAATGTTGGAGACTGGTTTGCTGGACGAAGCCAGAGCATTGCATGATAAGTTCCCTGATCGCAATTTACCGGCTGTCCAGTCCATCGGATATGCGCAGTTGTTTGACTATTTTGATGGGAAGTGTTCATTGGAAGCTGCGGTAGAGAGGATAAAGCTGGATAGCCGGCACCTGGCCAAGCGACAGCTGACTTGGTTCAAGCGGGACGAGGGCATCAGATGGTTTACTTGCGATGACTGGCCCTTAACGCTGGAAAAAGTACAAACCTATTGTAAGGAAGCATTGGGGATAGAAGAAAGGAAATAAAACCAATGGAATGGAATGAAATAGAACAGTGTATTCAGATGGCCGAAGATCGATTGGCACCTAGTTTCAAGCGTATAGAAAGAATTGCACTTGCCAATCAGGAAAGGGTCTTGAATGCTTTTCGGGCAGAGGGGATATCTACGCGTCATTTTGCACCTACGGAAGGATATGGATATGATGATATAGGCCGGGATGCATTGGACAGGGTTTTCGCCAGAGCTCTGCAGACTGAGGATGCATTAGTACGTCCACAAATTGCCAATGGAACACATGCTATTTTTCTTGCGCTCAGCGGTTTGCTTGAACCGGGAGATGCTGTGCTTTCCGCTTCCGGATTGCCTTATGATACTTTGCAGGGAGCGGTTGGGCTACGGGATGATTTTTCTAATGCTTTGCACAGAATGCACATAGATTTCCACACCGTGGAATTGAAAGAGGAAGGGGAGGAGCCATTTGATATCCCCGCAATCCTCAATTTCCTCACTATCCACAAGGAGATAAAGATATTGTATGTGCAGCGCTCCAGAGGATATGCCTGGAGGGAAGCTGTGCCTGTGGATAAAATGGAAAAGCTGTTTGCGGCGGTAAAAGCACTTCGGGCAGATGTGCACATTTTGGTGGATAACTGTTACGGAACCTTTACAGAAGAGAAGGAGCCAACGGCGGTAGGCGCGGATGTAATCATGGGCTCACTCATAAAAAATGCTGGCGGCGGTATGGCGCCCACCGGAGGATATATTGCAGGAAAAAAAGATTTGATCGAACGAATCAGCTTTCGCCTGACAATCCCTGGTTCCGGACGGGAGGTAGGTTCTTATGCGGCAGGATACAGACCGTTTTATCAGGGCTTATTTCTGGCTCCCCATACGGTATTGCAGTGCCTGAAGACTGCTATGCTGTTTGGAGAAGTCTTTGAATGCCTTGGATATGCTGTTATGCCTCGGGGTGATGCGAAGAGAGCGGATGTAGTGGAATCCATCCGCTTTAAAAGGCCGGAGGAGCTGATCGCCTTCTGTAAGGCGATACAGGGGGCATCTCCCATTGAGAGTGATGTGGTACCTGAGCCTTGGGCCATGCCCGGATATGCAGATCCTGTCATAATGGCGGCGGGAACCTTTGTGCAGGGCGCTACTTCTGAACTGTCAGCGGATGGGCCGATCCGGCCGCCCTATGCCGTTTACATGCAGGGAAGCCTCACTTATGAACATGGTCGCATTGCGTTGAAGGAAGTAGTTCATGCGGTTACACAGGGCGCATGAGGCCGGTGACTCGTCCGGCGATTTCTACTTGCGAAGGAGAAAAGAGCATGGGCGCGTATGCATCGTTTTCGGGACGAAGCTCAATGCTGTCTCCTTTGTGATATAATCGTTTTACAGTAAATTCGGTACCATCAATGCGGGCAACTACGATATCTCCATCATACACCTGATGTTCGGCTGAGACGACCAGTATATCACCGTCCTGAATGCCTGCATTTACCATTGAATCGCCTTTGACGTGCAGCATGAAAGCATCCCCCTGACCACAGCCTTGTAAAAGGATTTGGGGCACAGGAAAACGATCTTCAATGTTCTCTACCGCCATAATGGGGGTGCCGGCGGCCACGCTTCCTACTAAAGGAATATTGGCTGCTGCATTGGCTTTACCCACTACGGTATACCCATGTTTTTTGGAATCTCGATGGATAAGCCCGGCAGATTCCAGCTTTTTTAGATGACAATGAACTGTAGCCGGGGAGTTTAATCCCACGCCGCTGCAAATTTCACGAACAGTGGGTGGATATCCGTTTTCCTGCAGGTAAGTGCAGATGAAGTGGTAAATGGTATCTTGGGGAGCAGGTATTTTCTTCACAAAAAGCCCTCCTTATGTGAGGTGACTTAATTTTAGCATGGATACTGACAAATTGCAAACAAATGTTTATGGGAGGCCGTATGAAAAAATGCATTTTAGGGTTACATGAGACTTGCATCAACTGCGGTGAATGCGATAATCGTTGCGAATTGGATCCAAGTAAGATCTGCGATAACTGCTTTAAGTGTCTGGAAACGGATAAAGATTACATTGACATCCCCATTGACGAAATATATATGGATGAACAGGAAGCAGAAGCGGATATGGCAAAGGAAGATTTGATCTATATGCTTCGACAGCCAGACGAAGAACTCCATGAAGAGTTGGATCTGGATATCGATCAGAGCGATGCAACCGGTCATCCGGATGATGAATAAGAAAAAACGAGGGCATCCTGGACGGGATGCCCTCGTGCACCTTTTAAGTAAGAAACAGGCCGCTGAAGGCAAGGAATCCAGCGGATAAAAGCATAAGGAATATGCGTCCCTTTTCAAGTCCTAAATGAAACATTAGCGGGAGAGAAGTGCAAAGATAAATCAATGCGCCCAGACTAGAAAGAGGGATGGAGTTCAGCAGGGCCGTTTTTCCTGTTAAAAGAGCTCCTGCTGTCTGTATTGCTGCTCCGAATGCTATTGCCAATACGCCCAGCAGTAGCTTACTGAAAAACAAATCTTTTTTTTGCAATGGCATGGATAGTGCGTAGCGTTCCCACTTGCATCGCTCATCATATCCCAAAGCGCTTATCGGCAGCATGGCCAGCAGCAGCATGGCAACGCTTCCAAGCATGCGGCCGCCTTCTGAGAAAAGAGGAATCAAGAGATATATAAAAATCATGACTATCAATATTCGGCTTTGCGCTCATAGTTCGAATACATCTTTTAATATCAGTCCACGTAGTTTCATTAATCCCGCACCTTCTTTGTAACATCCAAGATAATATCTTCCAAACTTTTTTGAGGATAAGCAGATAAAAGTGTTTCCTTCTTTTCATTTAAAATCAGTCTTCCTTTATGCAGAAAAGCAACGTGGCTGCACAATTTTTCTATATCGCTAACGATGTGAGAAGAAAGAAGAATAGCATGCGCTCCGTCTGAAAGAATTTTTTTCAGTTCTTCCAAAAGTTCCTCTCGGGCCAATGGATCCAGCCCTCCGGTTGCTTCGTCCAGCAAAAGAATCTTTGCATTATGTGAAAGTGCAACTGCCAATGCCAACTTCATTTTCATTCCACGGGAGTAGGCCTTAAATGCTTTTGTTTCTGGCAGGTTAAAGCGCTGTATATAGTCAAAATAGGTTTCGCTGCTCCATTTTTTATATAGAAGCGCTTCGATGCGATCCACTTGACGGGCATTTATTCCATCTGGAAAACATGCCTCGTCAAATACGGTACCAATATCTTCTTTTAGGGCAGCACCGCACAATTGAGAGAGAGATAGCCGTAAGCAAAAAAGAGCCTGCCGAAGCAAGCCCATCCAGTTTTGGCGAAG
>UQYI01000021.1 GCA_900545265.1 uncultured Eubacteriales bacterium | reverse complement strand
ACAAAAGCATAGCCTTTGCTGGCTTTTGTCTGGGTTTGTGCGGTATTGCCTTAGATCGATGGATTGACTCAACGACTGGCATAGTATGGAGATTTGCCCGGCATCTGGCTGCCGCAGACCCAATATAAGGGCGATGGTGGTAGACTTTCCTGCGCCATTTTCTCCAATCAGCCCGAGCGCCGAACCAAACGGAATGGAAAAGGTCAGATTCTGCAGTGCAAAATTTTTAAATGACTTTTATAAATTCCGAACTTCTAACGCATTCATAAAATTCTCCTCCATTCTTTGCATTTTTCTCCATTAGTAGCAGCGATTGTAATACCAGAAGCAAATGGGGTATAGCAAAGATTGAAGCCCACTCAGCAAACAAAGTGCTTTTCCCAACAAAGGCTGTTTTAAAAATAAAATAACCCCAATTCCGGCAATCAACTGTCCATAAATGCAAATAAAGAATGTTAAATTGCGAGCCCTGCTCGCAATATAGGCCGTGCGTTCATCTTCAACATATATATCGTAATCCGCTGCCTTTTGAGAATCACGGCCAATCCGGTAAATCCGCAGTAAGCATAAAACCCCTGCGAAGAAAAACCCACATCCCAGTCCATTTAAAAATCAAATCCATGAGAGTCTTCCGTCAGCCATGTGGTCAAAAACATGACAGCACCGGTAATAAGCAAAACGACGGCACACTTTTTCTGTTCTTTCAAAATCATTTTTCTTCCTCCTCAAACACAAAAATATCTTCTATGTGCAGACCGAACATGTGGGCAATATTATAAGCCAGTAAAATGGATGGATTATATTTTCCATTTTCTAACGAGATGATCGTTTGCCTTGAAACCCCAAGCGAGCTGGCCAACTGCTGCTGGGTCATGCCTTGGTCTTTCCGTAATTGCTCAATACGGTTCTTCATATTGTGTGCTCCATCCCTTCTGAAAAGTAAAGGCTGCTTTACATATGCATTCTAACACGGTAAAGCCAGCATGTCAAGTATGCTTTACATTTCTTTGTAAAAAAACGCCGGCTGATGCTGGCGCCCTGAACTTTTAATACTGGTCATGAATCGATATGTGTATTTGGATCGTCATCTTCCCGAAGTTTTATGTACCGGGAGGCAAGACGATATTCTTTTTCCTTTTGAGCGGCATAATGCTTGCGGGTCGTGTTCACATCCTTATGTCCCAAAACATCTGCTACCAGGTAAATGTCTCCACTTTCCTGATAGAGCATGGAACCATAAGTACTGCGCAGCTTATGCGGTGTGATCTTCTTCAGCGGGGAAGCAATTTTTGCATATTTCTCCACCAGATATTCCACTGCTCTTGGAGTAATGCGCTTTTTTTGAGAGGAAAGGAATAACGCATTCTCATGTCCTGAAGCGGCAATAATTCCCTTACGCTGCTGGTAATATTCCCATAATGCCGCTTTGACCTCCGGGCCAAAAGAAAGCTGTTCCTGCCCGCCGCCTTTGCGAGTAACGAGAAAGGTATTGTTTGGGAAATCTATTTCATTCATATTGATACCCACCAATTCAGTTATACGGATCCCTGTGCCCAGAAAGAGAGTAAGAATGGCAGAGTCACGCAGCTGCATGCCAGTAGATTTTCTGTATTCTAGCTGACGCTTGGTAAGCCCTTGACCGTCTTCAGCAATATCCAGCAGATCAGCCACCTCATTGGCTTCCAGGCGAATGATAGCCTTGTCATGAAGCTTGGGCGCGTCTACTAAAGCGGCTGGGTTATTCGCTAACATGCCTTTTTTATGATAATATTTAAAAAAGGAGCGGATAGCTGAAAGTTTTCTGGCTTTGGCTCGCTCACTGTTTTCCCGTTCCTTATTGTTTCTCTCATATAACGATACATAAGACAAATAGCTTTCTATATCCAAAGGAGAGATTTTAGCCATATCATCCAGAGTGATGGAGGGGACTGTCCGCCCTCGAAAGGTGGGCAACTCTTCCGTCACAAAGAAAAAAAATCCCTGCAGGTCTACCGCATATCCATAGAGAGTCAAAATGCTGGTCTGACTTTCTTTTCCGCGAAAATAGTATTCGGCAAAGGGAGGCAGCTCCGAAAGCAGGGAACGGAGTTTAAGCGTATAGTTTTTTTTCTTTTGAGTATAAAAGTCGTTCATAGTTAATCAGTATACACATCTTTTCGTTAAACACAAGTTTAACGAAAAGATGTTAACAAAGAATTCATTTCCTAGTTGATTTTACAAAAAACAGAAAAAGCCGGTTGACCCGGCCTAATTGTTTGAACATGCGTCCACGCGGCATCATCATTCTCTTCGAAGTTCCTGAATTGCATTTCGCGCCAATTCATCACAGCGATTGTTATAGACATTGTCTGCGTGACCTTTCACTTTATGAAATGTTACCTGGTGTATGTTCATAAATGTCAACAGCTCTTTCCACAGATCCTGATTTTCTACGGATCCTTTTGAAGCTGTTTTCCAGCCATTGCGTTGCCAGCGATTCAGCCATCCTTTTTCTACTGCGTTACATAAATACGCACTGTCAGTATAAACCTCCGTCTGGCACGGTTCTTTTAGTATATTTAGTGCCGATAAAGCAGCCTGAATTTCCATACGATTATTTGTGGTAGACGGCTCTCCGCCGCATAATTCTTTTTTATGTTCTCCATACATCAGCAAACATCCCCAGCCGCCAGGGCCGGGATTTCCGGAACATGCGCCATCTGTATATATGATAACTTTTTTCACGAAGTCAATCCTTCCGTAAGTGTTTTGTAAGCTGTCAAAACCGCAATCTGCGTGTATTTAAGGGCAGCCGCACATTGCGTATTATTAATTGTAGCATCTTTTTCAAGAAAAGTCGAGAGTGTGCTGCGTATCCGTCCCAGATAGGTGCAGAAAGCAGCTAAAGGAGCTTCTGCTGTATGCCTGGACAAAGTCGTTTCTGCAGAAAGAATATCTTCCAGCCAATCGTTGCACTGTGCTCTCGCGGTGTCGACGGATAATGCTTCCCGATCAAAACGAAGAGCATAATCCGTTAAAAGCCCAGGAATATCTGCAGCCAGTTGTAAAGCTTTTTTTAACTGCAACAGTTCCTGATCCTCCCCCGTCAACTTGCATTTTAACCCGGATAGATGAAAGTTATAAGGAGATCCGGAAAAGCCGTTTTCCGTGATTTGCTTTTGTACTTTAATAAGGCTTTCCTGGTCACGATACCCGGCGGCCAGCAGGCGAATGTATCCCTCTTTATCCGTATACAAATATCCAGCTGCCCCCATTCCTCGCAGATATTCAGCCTGTGCCTGTGCAGCCGTTTCATCAGAGAATACCCCCATTTCCAGCAAATACCAACTGGATTCAGGAAGCTCCCATTCCAACACACGGATCTCAGGAGTTCCGGTAGGCATGGTGGATTCCGGAGTGTTTTGGTTCATGACTTGCGCAGCGGATGGGATGGGTGTTGGCATCAGATAATTCATGATTTTTTCTGCTACAGGTGCTATCCATTTATCCGCTATACCCTGCCCCGGTTTGGAAGAGCAAAGCAAAAAGACTCCAAGCAGCAAGCAAAGAAGAATGCAAATAGCTGTACCCATGGTGTGTCCCTTTCGACGATACTGCCTGTCCATAAAATACCTCCCTGCATTTGAGCTGTTATACTCTATGCAAGGAGGTGCCTTATATACCGTATTTGTGCCTTACAGCAGATTCAGACTGCCAAGCTTTCGTTTATTCTTCTTTTCTCCTTTACTTTTTTTGCTTTCTTCCTTATCCGGCTGAGAAAGAACTTCATAAGGTGCATCCATCGGCTGGTTACTCCCTTCTGGCGATGACGAGTACGAAGACAGCAATGCATCTCGGTTACTGTCATACAGGATAGTATTGGAAGTATCCACAGGACCAAGCTGAATGGCATTGGATATGTATTTTTTCACGGTAAAAGTAAAGCATGTCCACTTGCCAACTTCACTTTTAACGGTAATAGACTCTCCAAGTTTATCCATAATTTCCTTGGCAATAGACAAACCGAGCCCTGTTCCGCCTTCCTTACGAGATTTATCCGTTTTGTAAAAGCGCTCAAATATATGGCATATGTCGTTTTGCGCAATGCCGCATCCTGAATCCCATACGGAAACGTACACATCCGCTTCATCCTGACGAGTAAAGATCTTTACTGTACCATCCTGCCCGGCGTAGCGCATGGCATTATCCAGGAGAATGACCAATACCTGTTCAATACGATCCGCATCGGAAATAACTTCCGGAAGCTCCTCCAACTCTACGCACAGATGTATTCCCTTTTGGCGGGCGACCTGTTGATAGCTTTGGTATACGCTGTCAATAAGTTCTTCCAAATCAAAGGCCGTGCGTTCCATGTATTCTGTACCGGATTGCAGCCGAGAAAGCTGCAGCATATCCGTGATCAGTCGGCTGAGCCGTTCCACTTCGTGGAGCATGATGCCGTAATACCGTTGCTTGACTTCATCGTCCTTTATCATTCCATCGCACAAAGGCTCCAGCAGGCCGCGAACCGCTGTTAAGGGGGTTCTAAGTTCATGGCTAATGTTGGCTATATATTCCCGACGCATGCGTTCCAGATTTTCAATCTCTGTAATGTCCTTGAACAGCCCCACTACACCGGTGCATCGATCTTCTGCCATAACGGGTACAATGCTGATCCACAGAAATTTATCTCCGGGCAATGTATACTGCAGGGTGCGTGGCTGTCTTGTTTCCAGGACACCGGAAAAAGCATCCCAAATCTTGCTGTCAGGCACCAGGTCCAGAGGAGTTTTTACATCTATAGAGCCAAACATCCGCATGAGAGCCGGATTATAATGGGTCAGGTTGCCCATATTATCCAAAGCCGCTACCCCATCTGTAAAACTGCTCAAAATGCTCCAGAGCTGGCGTTTTTCACTATCCAATTGATGAATGGTCTGGGAAAGCGTATCACTCATGCGGTTCATGGCACGAGCAAAAATTCCTACCTCACCAGGGATATTCTCGTCTGCCCGTACATCATAATTTCCATTGGTCAAAGCAATAGCAACTTTGGTCATATCGGCAATGGGTTTGTTCATCTGCTGAATACCGGTGATGCCTACCGCCAGAATAAGAGGTACGGTACAAAGAGCCAACACCCAAAGAGCCGAATTTAATTGATGAAAGGCTGCATCGATATGCTGAATAGCCCGCACAAAGATAATGCCTCCCTCACATTCCCCTTTTGCGTTGCATAAGGGACCACCTACCGCAATAGCGTTGGTACTTTTGTTCAGTTTCAAACTGTCTTTGCGAATGGTTTGGCCATCCAGAATGCCAAATTGCACCGCCTGAATATAATCATTGTTGTAATCAAGAATATTGGTGCTGAATTCAATCAAGCCGGTATCTTTATAAAAGAAACAGTAAAATCGGACGTCTGCGGTGCTGCTGATGAATTTAATGGCATTGGTATAGGTATCCCGATCTGTAGGTTGGCTTTGATACATTTCCGTAGCTGTACGTAATACTGTATCCAGGCTTTCCAGTTCCAGATTGATATAGGTTCGCCGACCAAAATAGGAATAAGCTCCCAGCAGCAGAATGCCTGCCAGGAGCACAATCACCATGAACAGGAGCAGTGTCCTTTTAAATAAAACGCCCTTCATGCTTATTGCTCAATTTCGAATTTGTAGCCTACACCATAAATGGTCTTGATGCTCCACCCCAAGCCAGTACTGTCCAACTTGGCACGCAGACGCTTAATATGTGTATCCACCGTACGGGTCTCCCCGGCAAAATCATATCCCCATACTTGAGATAAAAGTGTATCCCGTGTAAAGACCTGTCCGGGATGGGAAGCGAGCAGATACAGAATCTCTATCTCTTTGGGCGTACAGACCACAGGCTGATTCCGCAAAAGAACAGTATAGCTGTTCAGGTCAATGACGAGGCCGTTATGACGAATAACATTCTTCTCGGCAGCTTCTCCTTCATTCTTTTCCGTTCTGCGCAAAATTGCCTTGATGCGGGCAATCACCTCTCGAGGAGAAAAAGGCTTAACTATATAGTCATCAGCGCCCAACTCCAGTCCTACAATCTTATCTACCTCTTCGCCTTTAGCGGTAAGCATGACAATGGGAACCTGACTGCTCTTGCGTATCTCTCTGCATACCTCTACCCCGCTTTTGCCGGGCATCATAATATCCAGCACACAAAGCGAAATGCTGGAATCCAAAGCAGCAAGGGCGGCATCGCCGTCATAAACATCCACCACTTCGAATCCCTCTGCCTGCATATATATCTTTAGTGACTCATGTACAATCGGGTCGTCATCAGCAATGAGGATCTTGGTTTCCATACTCTTTTCCCCCTTCTATTTTAACACTCACTATTATAACAAACTCCAGGAAAAGAAAAAGGGGAATTTTACATTTTCCCCCGTTCTTTCACCGAATTGACATATTTTCCCTACGGATCAGGGACAAAAGGAGTATTCGGATCATCGCCGTCAGGATTCCCACCCGGATCTCCCCCACCGTAGTGTGCGCTTATGGTAGCATAAGAAGATTGAAGCTCCGTATAGGCGGTGTAAATATCCGTATATCCCTGAGCGTTGTTCAGTTTCTCCACCGCACTTTCCAGTGCGAATAGATCAGCAGAGGTAAGTTCTTTTGTACTAGCCATAAAGGCATTCACCCTCTCCAGGAGTGTTTGCACCCGGTCTGCAAGATCCGTATATCCTTCAGATTGTGTACAGATGGGATATTCTGCTATATATTGATCCGGATTCTTATTGGTGCGCACATATGTATCTCCAAATATCTTTGCCAGCACATCGTCGTCCAGCCCATAAAAGTCAGAATCCGGACGGATAAGCACCTGTGTGACTTCCACTATCTGTTCAGGGTCACAGGTATCCGCTGCCTTGCAGTTGGTTAATGTGCAGATGCTCATGGTTACATGCATATCACAATAATCAGTTGGCACACTGTCGTAATCAAACCAGTCTGTTACCAGTTCAAACCGGCTTCCCTGGTTTTGATAATGCACGCAGGCACTGGTAGCAAGCTTTCCGGATACAGGGCATACAGTCCGTTCTACAAGACCCAGGGATGTGGTGTTTTCCGGGATAATGGGTTGACTCTCCTGCCCATCCATAAGTTCCTGCATGTACGCTTTCCACAAAGAAGCGGCATAATCTCCGCCTGTAGAACCGTACTTGAGTTTATTAGCTGGCTGGTCATGTCCTATGAACACCACGGATGTATACCTGCAGGTAATACCAGCAAAGTATACACTGGAATAATGAGAATTTGTGCCGGTTTTGCCTGCAACCTCATAGCCGCTAATCCTGGCGGCTTTTCCAGTACCATTCTTAACGGCGTCTTTCATAAGATCCACAAGTTGATAGGCCGTACTGGAATGAGAGTAAACCTTTATGGAACCACCACGAATAATGTCTGCATCCAAGACCACATTTCCATGTTCGTCTTCCACTCTGGTAAAGGAAAGAGGCTTGAGATAATATCCGTTATTGGCGATGGCTGCATAAGCGGCACACATTTGAATTGGTGTGATGCCAGAAGTACCCAGTGCCAAACCGGATCCATCCAGATTTAGCTGCGAAGCCGGAATCCCCAGCCGCTCCATATACTCCGCTGCAGTATTCACACCTACATGCTCCATGAGCACCCGGGCAGCAACCACATTCAAAGACTGCATCAGCCCAGTACGCAGAGTAACAAAGCCATAATACTTGCTGGACAAACCACCGCCCGGGTATCCCTTTTCAGAATTCCAGCCGGGAATGCGTCCCTCTGCATTGACGATCACTGAGGCGGGTGACATCCCCGTATCCAGTGCAGGACCATAAACAGCCAGCGGTTTAATGGAGGATCCTACTTCCGTATAACTCTGATACGCCCGGTTCAATCCTTTACGAATCTGCGGCTCTTCCCTGCCGCCTACAATAGCTATGAGCTCTCCTGTATGCTGATCCATAATAACGGCGGCAGCCTGCGGCTCCACGGTCTGTATGGTCACGGAGTCTGATATCTCCTCGGTAATAACCGAAGCGTTGCTGTCAGCCAATTCAGGATATTTTTCCCAGGTGGCCAATGTATTCTGCACAAGATTCTGTATATCCGTATCTACCGTAGTATAGATTTTATAGCCGCCGGTACGCAGCTTATTTTCGTAAGCGGAACGATTGGCGGCAGTATCCTCTACTCCCGCCTGCTCCATCCAGTGAGTGATCACGTCATAGATAGCATACTCCACAAAATATGCGTTATCATACATGCGGGAGTTCTGACTTACTTCAAGAATGTGATCCTCCTCTCCCATGGCAGATCTATACTGATCCAGAGTAATGGCACCGTTTTCGTACATCCGTTCCAACACCGTATCCGTACGCTTTCGAGTGCGATCATAGGAATTTTCTTCCCGATAATACATGTTCTGACGAGGATTATAATAGTATGGACTCTGCGTGAGTCCGGCCAACAATGCGCATTCACGGATAGTCAGTTCGCTGAGCTCTTTACCAAAGTAATCTTTAGCAGCGGCTTTAACACCGTAATTGGAGCCGCCCAGATAGATGTCGTTCAGATAGGCTTCCAGAATATCCTCTTTAGAAATGACTTTTTCCAGTGCCAAAGCAAGATATGCTTCCTGTACTTTTCGCTTATAGGTGCGCTGAGCACCTAATATCTTATTTTTTATAAGCTGCTGCGTGATCGTGCTGCCGCCGGAAGAATTACGATTTCCAAGGATCTCCAGCGCCGCCGAAAGCAACCGTTTGAAATCAACACCTTGATGTTTATAAAAGCGCACATCTTCGATGGATATGAATGCGTTTTTGAGCATGTCGGGAATCTCGTCCATAGTGGCCCAATCCCTATATTCCATGGAGGAAAGGGTGGTGATCTCATTTCCATTTCGATCATACAGATAGCTGGTACGGTCAGACTTGGTTAACTGGGATACATCCAGTACAGGCGTCATATCTACATACGCCTTAGCTACTCCATACACCAGTCCTAGTCCGGCAAAGCCGAAAAGCACCATAGCAAAAATGATCAGTTTCAGGGTCGCAAATAAAACATCCAGCACGAAAGGTTTCCCTGCGGAACGTTTTGTAAGTATGCTTTGAGAATGTACGCGACCGGAAAGTTTTTTTTGTGTGGAATCAGTGTCATGTTCCGGCATTTCAATTTCAAATAAAGGCATTGTACCCTCCGTGACTGTATTATACCATATGCCGGGTCACTGGCAACGAAAAAAATAAAAGTTAAAAATTATGACAAAAAATTTTTGAAAACCCCTTTACAAACCGGTAAACTCGAGTTATAATACATTTCGTTCCTGAGGCGCAACCAAAGGAAAGTTCAAATGGGGCTTTAGCGAAGTTGGCTATCGCGCTACACTGGCAGTGTAGAGATCACCGGTTCGAATCCGGTAAGCTCCACCAAATGATCAACGCAGTTCTTTATAGCTGCGTTGATTTTGTATTAGCCGCATAAATAGCAGGAAAAAAGCGAACCAGTATCCCTCTGTTATCTTATCGGCTGAGCTTTTTCGCCATAATCGAATGAAAATTCTCTCTGATCATAAAATGCTTTTTTGCGAAAGAAGGAACTCATTGAAAAAATGTCGTATTACCGTAATTCGTAAAATCGAATACGCAGATTTAATGGAAAAATATGAAAACCCTATTGAAAATACCTGCACCATGAAAGAAGGGCAAATATTCGTTACCAACGGTTGGAAGCAGCCCGAAGGGTTTTGTCAAAGCGCCTGGGATACCCTCTCTCCGTTTGTAATGGCCTTGAGTTGTGGAGCAAAAAACATTTATGGTAGCTGGATGAAAAATCCTGCTTCTGTTATGCTTTCCTGCAATGACGGTTTTCGTCCAGTCAGTTTTTATATGGAAGCAATGGAAGAAGAGGCAGAATAGGGTTTCATATAACTGTACTTCAGACAAAAAGTGACAACCATTACATTTTGGCTCTTGACAAACCGAAAAATATGTATAATAATATATGATAACTTAGTGTGAATATGTAGGAAGAGGACTGAAATGGAAAAAGCCACCAGACATGACTGTTGTCTCTGCTCCAAGCATAAGAAAGAACGTTCGCCCGAAGAATATACCAAGTTGATCCACCGTCTTAACCGTATTGAAGGACAGATTCGTGGCATTCGCGGCATGGTTGAAAACGGTGCATATTGCCCGGATATTCTTATTCAGTCTGCAGCAGCAAGTGCCGCTATTAATGCTTTTAATAAAGAGCTGCTGGCTAATCACATCCGTACCTGCGTTGCTAACGATATTCGGGATGGTAAGGACGAAGTTATAGATGAGTTGGTAGCTACATTGCAGAAGTTGATGAAATAAGGCTTTGCGCCAAGATAAGAAGCGGTTCACGCTTCTTTTTAATTTAAACGACAGAAAAAATACTTGCTTTTTTCTCTCGTTTGTGTATAATAAACTATGCAATTTGATGCGGGGCATTAGCACAGTTGGTAGCGCGCAACGTTCGCAATGTTGAGGTCAGGGGTTCGAATCCCCTATGCTCCACCATAGGTCCATTGTGTTTTTGATTGAAATGCGGTGGACTTTTTTATGTCAAAGGCACAACTGAAATTGAGTATTTTTCCAATTCTTTTATATTTAAGATGCTGGGACTAAAAACACAGTCACCGCGTTTAAAAAACTTCGATTGACCATCATCACTGCAATGCTGATAGGCAAACGGAACGGCTCTTATGGACTGGGCGATGCAACCATTCAGGTAAAAAGGCGTAAAAAGCATTGAGGTCAAGGTCGTCGCTGGAAACGACGCAATACGGCTGTACGAAAAGTACGGCTTTCAAATCAATGCACATATTTTAAAACTCAACTCCTATCCTAAAATGAGGGCTGCGTCTCCCTAACGGGTTTCTGTCAGAATTATGTTTCTTTATAATACATTTCTACTGGAAATTCTTTCCTGTTTGAATCTGTGCGCACTTTGCAGAGAAATTGTATCATTTTCCTATTCCGGACATGGATATGAGGCTACCGGAAAAGTCTACTGCGGATATTGTCAAAAGAGTGTTTTTTTGTTACACTGTAATAGTATTTGGAGGTATGCCATGCCATTCTTTTCCAGGGGGCCTGCATTAAAGCAGTTATCCATTTTGTTTGCCTTGCATGCAGCGGAAACAGAGATCACGGAAGCGCAGCTTTTTGCCTGCGTTTATAGTTGCTGCCCCATGAGTTGGTTCGAATTCTGTGAAGAATTGCCGGATCTTTTGAAAGAAGGATATGTTGCCGAAGTACCGAGGGCCTTTGGCCAATGTCTGCGTTTAACGAACACCGGACGAACGGCATTGGAACTGTTTGCGGAGACTATTCCCCTCTCCACTCGGCGTACCATACAAACTTATACGGAAGAGAATCGGGAAACTTTCACCAGAGAAAAACAGCTTGTTACCACGATGAAAGCTTTGCCTGGGGGTGGACAGCTGATTGATCTGAAAGCACTGGATGGAGAATTGACAGTATTGGAGATCAAACTCAGCGTAGCCTCACCGGAATTAGCTTTGCAGATGCGCTCCAATTGGAAAGATGCTTCCAGCGAATTGTATGAAGCCATCTGGAATCGTTTAATGCAAAAAACACAGGAGAAACAATAGAGAAACAGGAAACCGATATATGATGGATCTTAGCAAGCTCAACGGCCCTCAGCGTGAGGCGGTAGTACATACAGATGGCCCACTGCTGGTACTGGCCGGTGCCGGCAGCGGCAAGACTCGGGTGTTGACTACCCGGATCGCCTATCTTATTGGAGAGAAAAACATGGCTCCTTACCATATTCTGGCGCTGACCTTTACGAATAAGGCCGCCCGGGAAATGCGTGATCGAATTGAGAAACTGGTGCAGACCGATGCCGGTTCTATCTGGATTCATACCTTTCACGGATTCTGTGCCCGGGTTCTTTCCATGGAAATCGAAGTCCTGGGTTACAGCAAACGTTTTGTCATTTATGACGAAGATGATCAGCAGGCATTGATTGGGCGAATTATCAAGGATTTGAATTTAAACGACAAGGTCTTTTCCAAGCGGATGCTGGCGGGGCTTTTTTCTGATGCCAAAAACCATTCTCTTCATCCAGCAGAGTACCTGAGGCAATGCTATCAGCCGCAGCAGGTGATGGAGGCCTTCGCACAGTATGAAAAGCGACTGAAAGAAGCTAACGCATTGGATTTTGATGATCTTCTTTTGAAGACCATTCAACTTTTTGAACAGCACCCGGATGTATTGCAAAAGTACAGAGGGCACTTTAAGTATATTCTGGTAGACGAGTATCAAGATACCAATATGGCGCAGTATCATATTGTCAAATTACTGGCTGCAGAACATCGAAATCTATGTGTAGTCGGCGATGATGACCAGAGTATATACGGCTGGCGTGGAGCAGATATTCGCAACATTTTGGAATTCGAAAAGGATTTTCCGGGTGCTCATGTGGTACGCCTGGAACAGAATTATCGTTCTACAGCACCGATTCTCAACGCAGCCAATCGTGTTATTGCCCATAACGCAGGGCGCAAACGCAAAACTCTCTGGACGGATCAGTCCGAAGGGCAGCCGATCACCGTGTATGAAGCCAGAGGTGAGCGGGAAGAAGCGGTTTATATTGCGGAACGCATACTCAACGGCCGCCGCATGGGGCAGCGTTATGACAAGTACGCTATTCTATACCGTACGCATTCCCAGAGCCGAATTTTGGAGATGATCCTGCAAAGCTATGCCATTCCCTACAAAGTATACGGTGGCATCTCCTTTTTCAGCCGTTCTGAGGTAAAAGATATCATCGCATATCTGCGTTTGATCTGTAATGGTGCAGATGACGTAGCTTTTACACGGGTAGTGAATGTACCGCGGCGGAATATTGGCGCAGCTTCCCTGGAAGAACTTCGGACAGAAGCAGTGCAGCGGGATCTGCCTTTGTTTTCTGTTGTACTGGATCCTCAGACGCTTTCTTTGCGTACCCGTGCCAAGTTTGCTTTATTTACGGATATCATAGAAGAGTTTTATCAGCTATATGGAACCATACCCCTGCAGCAGTTGACGGAACAGCTGCTTAAACGAATAGGATATGAAACATACCTGAAAGAAGATAAAAAGCAGAATTTCGAGTCACGATTGGAAAACATTCAGGAGCTTCTCGGATATATCGGAGAGTTTGAAACACAGTTCGACGATCCTGATGGAGATGTGCTCCAATCATTCCTGAATACGGTTTCTCTGTTTATGAATGCAGACAATGTGGATGAGGAAAACGGATGTGTCAATTTGATGACATTGCATTCTGCGAAGGGATTGGAGTTTGATACGGTATTTCTCTGCGGTATGGAGGAAGGAATTTTTCCCTCTCAACAATCCAGGACAGATCCGGATCGGTTGGAAGAGGAACGCCGTCTCTGTTATGTAGGCATTACCCGCGCCCGCGAGAAGTTGTACATGACCTTTGCGGATACACGCATGGTTTATGGTCAGTTTTCCAATCAGCTTCCTTCCAGATTTTTTGAGGAAATGGGCGATACCATTACCATGCCCGGTAAGTCAAATGCTGCAGAGAATCTGAATCGCAGGGGTATCGCCTCCTCCCCCCGGATGGAAAGCCATGTACCCCCCGTAAAAGTGGAAGGCACAAAACCTGTTGCCATGAAGCCGAAGGCAGCAGCAAAGGATGTGGTCTGGAACGATGGAGACCGGGTAAAACATACCATTTTTGGAGAAGGTATCATTACCGGAGTAGAAGGCCGCGGCGCTTCCCAGATCGTGAAAGTACGTTTCAAAAACGGTTCTGAACGGAGGTTCTCGGCAGCTTATACGCCGTTGATAAAACTGTAAAAGGAGATAAGTATGGATCGTATGGATCCCATCCAGCGGATGCAGGAACTGACTGCAAAGCTTCGGGAATATGCTGCCGCCTACTATGAGCAGGATTCACCCATAGTGGCGGATGCTGAGTATGACAGTTTGGAAGCTGAACTGCTTGCTCTTGAAAAGCAGACGGGCGTTGTTCTTCCGGACAGTCCTACACATCAAATAGGCGGTGCTCCCCTGGATAAATTTGAAAAGCATACCCATCTGGGCCGGTTATGGAGTCTGGATAAGGTCCGCACAGCAGAAGCTATTCGAGACTGGATGCGCCGCATCAAACAGATGCTGGCATTGCAGGAGGATCCGCTTTATGCGCTTGAATATAAATTTGATGGACTGACGATCAATCTTACTTACGAAAAGGGAAAGCTTGTTCAAGGTGCGACCCGTGGTAACGGAATTATCGGGGAAGCAATTTTGCCTCAGATACTGACCATACGTTCTCTCCCCCGTTCCATTCCGTTTCTGGGACGCATGGAAGTACAGGGAGAATGCATCATGCGTCTGTCTGTATTACAAGCCTATAACAAAAGTGCCAGAGAACCTTTGAAAAATGCCAGAAACGCAGCTGCTGGTGCCCTTAGAAATCTGGATCCGGCAATAACTGCAGAACGAAAGCTGGACTGCTTCTGCTACAATATTGGCTTTATAGAAGGAAAAGTACTAAAGGATCAACAGGAAATGCTTAATTTTCTGCGGGAAAACGGATTTCCAGTATCTCCTTATGTACATTATGGACGCCGAGCAGAAGACTTTCTTGCTTGCATTGAGGATACGGCAGAAAGCCGCAGCAGTCTTGACTTTGATATAGACGGAATGGTCATCAAGCTGGTGGACTTTTCACTGCGAGAAAAGTTGGGGCATACGGATAAATTTCCTCGCTGGGCCATGGCTTATAAGTTTGCTGCCGAAGAAGTTACCACCGTTGTAGAGAGCGTTACCTGGGAGGTAGGACGTACGGGTAAGCTGACTCCTGTAGCGCACTTGAAACCGGTGGAGCTTGCCGGAGCAATTGTGAGCAACGCAACCCTTAATAATTGGGAAGATATTCAGCGGAAACGAGTGGGGATAGGCTCTCGCGTGTTTATTCGCAGGAGCAATGATGTGATCCCGGAAATCCTTGGAGCCGTTCCTGGGGATGTTCCGACTGCTTCTATAGAAAAACCTTTACTGTGCCCCTCCTGCGGCGCACATGTGGAGCAACGGGGCGCACATTTGTTTTGTACCAACCCGCTTTCCTGCAAACCGCAGATCATTTCACGACTGGCGCATTTTGCCAGCCGAAATGCCATGGACATTGAATCGTTTGCGGATAAAACTGCGGGAGTGTTGTGGGAAAAGCTGAACATTTCCACCATACCAGAGTTGTACACCCTACGCCGGGAGCATTTGCTGGATCTGGAAGGATTTGGAGAAAAAAAGGCCAACAATCTTCTTTCTGCTATAGAAAGCAGCAAGACCCGTCCTTTGAGTGCTTTTCTCTTTGCGCTGGGCATTCCCAATGTGGGGGTACGCACAGCCAAAGATCTTTCCAAAGCTTTCGGAACTTTGGAAAAGGTACGCACGGCCTCTCGAGAAGATCTGCTGGCTATTGACGATATCGGGGAAATTGTAGCAGACAGCATATTGGACTTCTTTCATGATCCACGCATAGCCAATCAGGTCGATGATCTGATTGCTTATGGAGTCTCCCCCGTTGCTGACGTTTTTTCCGGCGAGTCCACGCCTATTACGGGTAAAACGATTGTTCTCACCGGTACATTGCCTACGCTGACCCGCCAGCAGGCTGAAGAAATGATTCTGTCCCGCGGAGGCAAGGCATCCGGAAGCGTCAGTAAAAAAACAGATTATGTACTGGCCGGAGAGTCCGCCGGAAGCAAGCTGAAAAAGGCCCAGGATCTGGGTATTACTGTTATTGATGAAAAAACATTTTTAGAATGGCTGCAATGAGAATCGGAAAACTGAGTAACGAAGACCTGGAACGTTTGGTTTTGTCCAAATTTCACCGTGCCCGTCCGGAATCCATGCGTGCGCCCGCTATCGGAGAGGATTGCGCTTTGCTGGATATGGGAAACGATTATATTGTGTTGAGCATGGATCCGATCACAGCTGCTTCACCGGAAGCACTCGGGAAACTGTCGGTACATGTAAACTGCAACGATGCTGTTTGCGCCGGTGCAGAACCGGTTGGATTGCTGGTAACACTGCTTGTACCCCCAACCTTTACAAAAGAAGGAATCGGCGCTATTGCGGACAGTTTGCATGAAGCTTCTGCTGCAATTCATGTGGATATTCTTGGCGGACATACCGAGGTTACAGATGCTGTAACCCGTCCGGTAACCTGTTCTGCAGTTATCGCCCGCCGTTCCCGCAAAGGAACACTTCCGGGCATGCAGGAAGGCGATGAAATCATCCTGACCAAATGGGTGGCCTTAGAGGGAACCACACTTTTAGCGGCTACCGGCAAGTATGCATTGACTGATGAGCAAAAAAAGCACTGCATGGTATTGGAAAATATGCTTTCTGTGGTACCAGAAGGGCGCATTGCTTTAGCGCATGGAGCGCACTCCATGCATGATGTGACGGAAGGCGGCGTTTTAGGTGCAATTTGGGAAATGAGTTATGCCGCAGGAAAAGGCATATGTGTGGATACAGCCGCTATTCCCATACTTCCGGTAACCAAAGAAATTTGCCGGCAGGCCGATATAGATCCTTTAAAACTGATCGGCAGCGGCAGCTTGCTCATTGCCTGCCCAAACGGAGAGTCACTTATACAGGCTCTGGCTGATGCCAGTATACCTGCAGCAATTATCGGACGCTGTAGCGGCAATGCATGTACAGACCAGACAGGCACCGTTTTACCTCCACCGCAGGCAGATGCTTTATATGACGCGCAATAGAGCAGAGAAGAAAGCCACTCTTTTTGTTTATAATAATGAATTCATTTTCGGACTTGCGCGAATCGAGCATAAAGTGATATACTAATTAATTAGGTAAGGAGGCAGTACAATGTACAGCATGACAGGCTTTGGCAAGGGCACATTTGCTTTGGACGGAAGAGAGCTGACTGTAGAATTAAAATCCGTCAACAATCGTTTTTTGGATATTTCCATGCGTCTGCCCCGGATACTTTCTCCTTTGGAAGACACATTCCGCCATGCCCTGCAGGATCGCCTGAACCGTGGTCATATAGATGTATATGTAAACTATCGCAACCAGCGCGAGGATGCCAAGTCCGTCCGAGTAGATACGCAGTTATTAGAGGCTTATCTTACTTGCGCCCGTACTGCCGCCAGAGAATTATCCATAACGGATGACCTTACCCTTTCCAAGGCATTGGCTTTGCCGGATGTAACAGAGATTGTTCCTGCTGAAGAAGATCAGGAAGCATTGCAGCAGTTGGGAAAGACTGCTGTAGAGTTGGCTATAGATGCACTCCTCGCCATGCGCCATGGAGAAGGAAGTCGTTTGAAAAAAGATCTTACTGCCCGCATGGATACCATGGAAGGATATGCAGCCGCCATAGAAAAACGAGCTCCCGGCGTTGCAGAGGATTATCGTGTCAGACTTACTGAGCGTGTCAATGAGATGCTGGGTGAAACGGAAGTGGATCGTAGCCGCCTGGCTACGGAAATTGCTCTGTTTGCGGATAAAGCTGCCATTGACGAAGAAATTGTTCGTCTGAAGAGCCATCTGCTTCATTTCAGAGAATTACTTGAAGCAGAAGAACCTGTGGGAAGAAAGATGGACTTTCTGATTCAGGAAATGAACCGCGAATGCAATACCATAGGTTCCAAGGCCAATGATGCAGCCTTAACAGATCTCGTTCTGCTTTGCAAAGCGGAAATTGAAAAGCTGAGAGAACAGATTCAGAATATTGAATGACTTTTTGGCGAAAGCCGCAAGAATAAACAGACAGGAGATTCTTATGAATCAATCAAGAGAAGGTCTTCTTCTCGTCGTCTCCGGTCCTGCCGGCGTCGGCAAGGGAACATTAGACAAAGCACTTCTGGAACGGCATCAGGATATGAAGCTGTCCGTTTCTGCTACTACCCGTGCTCCTCGTCCCGGAGAGATCGATGGTGTGCATTACTTCTTCAAGACTGAAGAAGAATTCAAGGCGATGATAGAGCGGAATGAGTTTCTAGAATACATGCATGTATTTCAGACCAATTACTACGGCACGCCCCGCAGCTTTGTAGAGGAACAGTTGAGCCGCGGCATCGATGTGATTTTGGAGATTGATGTTCAAGGTGCCATGAAGGTAAAAAAAGCTTTTCCCAATGCGGTAATGATCTTTATTGCGCCGCCTTCGATGGCAGAACTTAAGTCCAGACTCATCGGGCGGAATACGGAGACGCTGGAACAGATAGAAAAGCGTTTTGCCACCGCAGAAAAAGAGATTGCCATGCTGCCCGAATATGAGTATGTAGTGACTAATGATGTGGTAGAAATGGCTGTGAACCGAATGGAATCCATTATTACCGCAGAAAAATGTAAAGTTTCCCGCAGCGATGCGTTGCTTGCAAAACTTCAAGGAGGTATTAAGTAGATATGATGAATCGTCCGCCCGTCAACGAGCTCGTTGAAAAAGCAGGAAGCCGTTATATGCTGGTGACGGCAGTTGCCGTTCGTGCCCGTCAGCTACAGGATCAGCCGGAAAAGCTGGGCAATAATAAGCCTGTATCCATGGCCGTAGAAGAATTATACGAGGATAAACTCGTTCTTACTACTTCCAGGGAAAACTGAGTTTCAGGTTATTGCTTTTGCCCGCTTCTTGATTGGAAGCGGGTTTTTTATGCGAATGCTGCAATCGGGAAAGGAGGATACCTTGTTTGCCAAAGTCATCATAGACATTGCCCACGGAGCCGTGGATCGTGCTTTTACCTATCATGTTCCTGAAGCTCTCCCCCTTCTTCCCGGGCATCATGTGACGCTCCCTTTTGGAAATGGAAACAAAACGACAGAAGGTTTTGTGCTTTCTTTAATGGAAAAAAGCGATCTGAAGGAGGACATAACCTGCAAGGACGTATTAGCCATTCTGGAGCCATACCCAGTGCTGACCCCTGAGCAGATTGCACTTTCTTTCTGGATGAAAGAAACCTACAACTGCCTGCTTATTGATGCCCTACGACTGATGATTCCTTCTCAGCTTCGAGGAGAACGTGTGAAGGAAAAGCATGAACGGATAGTCCGCATACGAGCTGATGCAGATATAGGGGGGTATTTTGTAAAAAGCCATAGCCCACTGCAAAAGGAAGTGCTGGCGCTCCTGGAAAAAACAGGGCAACCCATGTCGTTGAAAGACATTTCCGCCATGATTCCTAAAAGCGGCGCAGCTATCTCCGCTCTGCTGAAAAAAGGAATTCTGGAAGAGGATAGCTTTACCGTATTTCGGCGTCCGGGTTATGGACTGCTGGAGGAGAAAAGACCTGCACTTACAGAAGAACAAGCCCGAGTGCTGGAAGGATTTCGTGCCATGAATTCAGGGCGCATAGCCCTCTTACGCGGGGTTACCGGGAGTGGAAAAACGGAAGTCTATTTACGCTGCATAGAGGATTGCCTGGAAAAGGGTGAAGGAGCAATTATTCTGGTACCGGAGATCGCACTGACTCCGCAAACCGTTGGCCGCTTTGCTGCCCGTTTTGGAGATCGAATCGCAGTGCTTCACAGCCGTCTTTCCCCCGGAGAGCGCTTTGACGAATGGAGACGGATCCAGCTTGGCAAAGCTCCCATTGTTATCGGTGCGCGCAGCGCTGTTTTTGCCCCGGTGGAAAATCTTCGGCTTATCCTCATAGATGAGGAACATGAAAGCAGTTATCAGAGTGAGACTGCACCCCGGTACCATGCCTTGGATGTTGCCCGCAAGCGAATGTCTGTGTTGGGAGGAAAGATCCTGCTGGGCAGCGCTACCCCTTCCCTGCTGAGTTATTACCGTGCATTGAACGGCAGTTATACCTTGCTGGAATTGCCGCACAGAGTACTGAACAGACCCTTGCCGCAGGTTCTTCTGCAGGATATGCGAGTAGAGTTTTTAACGGGAAATAACGGAATATTTTCTCAAAAGCTCCTTTCGTTGCTGGATACCTGCTTGCGGCAAGGACATCAGGCTATGCTGTTCATCAACCGCAGAGGATACTCGACTTTTGTTTCCTGCCGTTCCTGCGGATATGTATTAAGATGCAGCAACTGTGATATTTCCATGACCTACCATAAATCGGAAAACCGTGTACGCTGCCATTATTGCGGTGCTGTACAGCCATTGCCCCACGAGTGCCCAAACTGCCATAAACCGTTTATCAAATATTTCGGTATCGGCACGGAACAGGTAGAAGAACAGGTCATGCAGCATTTTCCCGGTGTGCGATGCCTGAGAATGGATACAGATACTGTGCGCACCAAGAATTCGTATGAAGAAATATTGTCTGCTTTCCGCCGGGGAGAGGCCCGAGTACTTATCGGCACACAGATGATTGCAAAGGGCCATGATTTCCCTAACGTAACGCTGGTAGGAGTGGTCAGCGCCGATACAACGCTGAATTACCCCGATTACCGCAGTGCAGAGCGCACTTTTCACTTGCTGACCCAGGTTGCCGGGCGTGCCGGACGAGACAAGGAGCCAGGCAAGGTAGTGCTGCAAACATATACCCCCCAGCATCCCATACTGGCCTTTGCTTCTCAACATGATTTTGTTGGCTTTTACCAGTACGAGATCGCCCAAAGAAAAAAGAATCTCTACCCTCCCTTCTCCCTGTTCCTGCGAGTGATTTTGCAGGATTCGGAAGAAGAACCGTTGAATAAACGTGGCAAAGCATATGCCATAAAACTGGAAAAAGTTATCCGGGAAGCGTTGGGTACAGACGGACAGCAGAATCTGTTGCTGCTGTATGCCTCCCCTGCCCCCATTGCCCGTATTGCAGGGCAATACCGCTATCAGGTATTGGCAAAAATCCTGCGTACAAAACGATTACCGGAGGTGCTTCGAGCTATATATGCTTTCGAAAATGAATACCATGAGGAAGGTCTTGGACGTATAGAGATCAACCCTCAGGATATGTATTGAGGAAATGTTTATGAAAGAAAAAAAGCGATCCTGTTGGAAACTGTTTTTTATCAGCCTACGCGGATACAAATATCACCTGATACTTTCCGGACTTTTTGTGCTGTTAGGGACCATCTGTGTATATTTGGCTCCGTTTGTGACCAGTTTTACACTGGACTATGTGATTCAGGGCAGCAACGAAGGCGTACCTGCTTTTTTGCTGCCGATACTGGATTCTCTGGGAGGCCGATCATACATGGCCAGCCATCTGTATCTATGCGGTATTGCCTATTTTGTTTTAACAGCTGGCAATGCATGCTTTACTTTTTTACGGCGCAGAGAAACAGCTCTTGCTTCTGAAGGTATGGCCAAGGCCTTGAGGGATGGATTATACCGCCATCTTAACGAAGTGCCTTACGATTATCACAAACATGTTTCTACCGGGGATCTGGTACAGCGCTGTACTTCGGATGTGGAAACTGTCCGCCGGTTCCTCAGTACGCAGGTCATGGAGATTCTGCGCACCAGCGTTATGTTTGCTGTAGCCTTATGCATCATGTTCTCTTTGCACCCGTTGATGGCCTGTATTTCTCTGGCCACCATGCCTGTGCTATGCATTGCCTCCTTTGTATATTTTCGCTTTATGCGCAGATCTTTTCAGGCTGCGGATGAAGCAGAGGGAGAGATTTCCACTGCCATACAAGAGAATCTGACCGGGGTGCGTGTCGTTCGAGCCTTTGGGCAGCAGCGAGCGCAGTTTGACAAGTTCACCGCTCTGAACGAAAATTACAGGCAGAAAAATATCCTGTTGAACCGCCTTCAGGGCTTCTACTGGGCCATGTCTGATGCCCTGGGATATGCACAGATCGCCGTTTCTCTTTTTGCCGGTATTCTTTTCTCCGTAAAGGGCAGCATGACTCTTGGGATGGTTACGCTGTTTGTCACCTATACCGGGATGCTCACCTGGCCTCTTCGGCAGATGGGTCGAATACTGGCGGATCTGGGAAAGTGCTCTGTTTCTCTTGGTCGTTTATCCGAAATCATGGATGCGCCTGTGGAAAAAGAACCGGGACGTGCTCTGAAACCGAACCTTAGCGGAGACATCGTCTTTTCGCATGTGTGCTTTGGCTACGATTCCCCTAAAGAGGTATTGGATGATATTTCTTTTATTGCACATCCCGGTCAGACCATAGCTATTCTCGGCTCCACCGGTTCCGGAAAAAGCAGTCTGGTACAGCTTTTGCAGCGGCTGTATGCATGCACGGAAGGACACATTTTCATAAATAACGTAGACATCAACGACATTGAACACGGATATCTGCGCAGAAATATCGGTATTGTACTACAGGAACCTTTTCTTTATTCACGCACCATTCGTGAAAATATCCGTATCGTTTTCCCCAAGGCTTCAGACCTGGAAGTTGAGGAAGCGGCCCGCACCGCCGCTGTACATGACGTGATAGAAGACTTTGAAGATGGCTATGATACGGTTGTGGGGGAACGAGGCGTGACCCTGTCCGGCGGCCAACAGCAACGGATAGCCATTGCCCGCACACTGATGCAGAAGGCCCCCATTTTGATTTTTGATGATTCCATGAGTGCCGTGGACACCCAGACGGATGCTAAAATACGAGATGCCCTGTACAGCATGCGTAAAAAGGGTGTTGTATTTATTATTTCGCACCGGATTACCACTCTGTGCGAGGCGGATAAAATACTGGTGCTGGATCATGGTAAACTGGTACAGAAAGGTACGCATAGCGAACTAATTAAGCAGGAAGGACTGTACCGGCGCATTGCCATTATTCAGGACGCTATGGGAAAGGAGGCGTAAAACATCATGAGTTATGACAATGAACAGGATTTTACCGGTCAAAAAGTGGATCCAAAGGTATGGAAAAGACTGATTACCTATGGTCTGCGCAATAAAAGACTGGTGATGGGCACTGTGCTGGCCATGATCCTGGTAGCAGTAATAGATGCCTGTTATCCGCTTTTGACAAATTATGCCATAGATCATTTTATTATCCCGGGCACTTCACAAGGGGTGGGAGGTTTTCTTGCCCTGTATATCGGACTATGTATGATACAAGCCTGCGGTACACTGGGATTTATTCTGGCATCGGGGCATGTGGAAATGAATATTTCCTATGATATCCGACAAGATGGCTTTTTGAAGCTGCAGGAACAGTCCTTTGCTTTTTATGACAAGACTGCTGTAGGATATCTGATGGCAAGAATGATCAGTGACGTAGGCCGTCTTTCGGAGATGATAGCCTGGAGCGTTGTAGATATCATGTGGTCCACCGTATACTCTGCTGTATGTATTGTGGTCATGTTTGTTAAAAACTGGAAGCTGGCATTGATCGTAGTTGCCGTGATCCCTCCGTTGGCAATAGCCACTCACTTTTTGGAAAAGGCCATTCATAAATACCAACGGCAGGCCCGGAGGCACAATAGTCGGATTACGGGTGCCTTTAATGAAGGAATTATGGGCGCAATGACCACAAAGACCTTGGTACGTGAGGATGAAAACAGCAAAGAGTTTCAGACTCTGACAACGGATATGCGCAAGGCCTCCATTAAAGCTGCCCTGATCTCTGCCTCATTCTTTCCGCTGATTATCTCATTGGGCGCAATCGGCACCAGTTTGGCTCTTTGTATTGGAGGCGACGGAGTACTGCATCCGGAAGCCGCCTGGATCGGAGGGATCAGCGCCGGCACACTGATAACATTTGTATCTTACGCCGCCAATTTGTTTGATCCCATTCAGCAGCTGGCAGCGATCTTTGCAGATTTTCAGAGTGCGCAGGCGTCGGCTGAGCGGGTAGTCAGTCTTTTGGATTCTCCTGTAAGCATCACGGACACACCGGAAGTTATCACAAAATACGGCGACAGCATGCACCCAAAAAAGGAAAACTGGGAACCCATTGCGGGTGATATTCGCTTTGAGCATGTATCCTTTTCCTATAAACCCGGAGAACCCATTCTTTCGGACTTCAATCTGCATATTCTACCGGGACAAACTGTAGCCCTGGTGGGTGAGACCGGCGCAGGAAAAAGCACCATTGTAAATTTGATCTGTCGATTTTATGAACCTACAGACGGCACTATTTATATAGACGGTCGAGACTACAAAAAGCGCTCGCAGCTGTGGCTGCAAGGCAATCTTGGATATGTGCTTCAATCCCCTCACCTGTTTTCAGGCACTATTCGGGATAATATTCGCTTTGGACGCCCCAATGCCAGCGATGAAGAAGTAAGGACTGCTGCGAGAATGATCCATGCCGATACATTTATTGAGGCGCAGCCACTGGAATATGATACGGAAGTGGGTGAAGGCGGCATTCGCCTGTCCACTGGGCAAAAACAGCTGATCAGTTTTGCAAGAGTCATTTTAGCGGATCCGCGTATCTTTATTTTGGATGAGGCCACCAGTTCTATCGACACCCAAACGGAGCAGCTGATTCAAAATGCCATAGGCAAAGTTCTGGAAGGGCGAACCTCTCTTGTAGTAGCTCACCGCCTTTCCACGATCCGTCATGCAGATATGATTCTGGTGATTCGGAACGGCAGTATCACTGAGCGAGGCACGCATGAAGAATTGCTGGCGCTGAAGGGATATTATCATGACCTGTACATGCATCAGTTCCGTGAAGAAAAAATTCAGGACGTACTGGATAACTCTCACGGAGCCAATAAACAGTATATCATATGAAAGGAATAAATAAAATGCTTGAATACCGTTATGACACACAATTGCTTATTGAGGGACATGATCTGGATGAGGATGTTGTACACGATCATATTCTCTCTAATTTTAAAGGAGATTGCCTGTTGGCTGTGGGAGATGATGAACTTATCAAAATACATTTCCATACAAACGAGCCGTGGAAAGTATTGGAATACTGCGCTTCTTTAGGCGAGATCTATGACATCGTAGTAGAGGACATGGATCGCCAGGCACGGGGATTAAAAGGATAACCAGATTACAGATAATAAAAAAGAGCCTTGCACAGGCTCTTTTTTCGTTATACAGGGAGCGTTCAATCCGGATAACGGACAGTAATGTTTCCGAAGGATACGGAACCGCGTATTTCCAGCACAGAAGTAGTACCCGGTTGCGGAGAGGGCACTTCACATTCGCCAAAGGAGGAGGAAGCTCCCCGTTTTACCTGAACAAAGCGCGGCACGATCACAAGCAGTTCGCCAAAGCTTACGGACGCATCCAGCACGGAGCTTTCGGCAAAAGACTCGCACTGCGTCAGATCCAACTGACAATCTCCAAAATTAACCTGGGTATGTGCGCCTGTAAAAGGACCTTCAGGCGTGTAGTCCATATCCGTAAAGCGGCAAGTCACGTTTAAAATACCATCTTCATAGATGCAGTCGCTTTGTTCTTTTCCGGATACATGCTGTTTCCATTCCTGCTCCGCTTTGCACGAAGCCTTCTTGGGAAAGAATGCCTTTTGCAGACCGGTAAGACCAATAAGTATCAGTGCAGCAGGCCAGATCATGTTCCAGGTAATACCCCATGCAACAGGCAATACTCCCAAATTATATAGAAATTCATACAAAGCAAACAGGCTGATCCCCAATGTGAGAGCGTTGAAGTTTTCTCTCATAAGGCATATCCCCAGACCGAGCAGCAGTAATGGCCAGATAATGCCCCAGAAGGACAGTTCAGGATTTAGAAAAATGATTCCCATTTCCTTTAAAAGAAACAGGGTTCCGGCGCCTATCAGCAGTACGCCCATAAGCACGGCATTCCATTTATCGGTTTTGTTCAATCGAATCGACATTTTTATTCCTTCTTTCTTTTCATCTTCGGTGATGGAAATCACCCGTTCTTTTGATTCTTCTGATTTTGATCCAAGCTCTGCTTCATTACCAAGCAGAGTATCCACACTGATATCCAGTTCTACAGCTAATTGTGGTAAAATGGATATATCCGGGCAGCTTAAATCATTTTCCCATTTAGAAACAGCCTGAGGCGTAACCCCAAGTTTCCCTGCCAGCTGCTCCTGGGTCATCTTTTTTTCCGACGAAGAGCAGCAATACGGCGCCCCATGGTTTGTTTTTCGGTTGATTCCATTGTAAAAGGTCCCTTCTCTGTTTTCTTTCTGGTGAAAATTATAGCATATAAAGCTCAGTTTAGCTATCATCCAGTAGTCGGATATAGGAAAAGCTCTATTCAACCAGCAGTTGAGTGAGATACGCCGCTGTAGAAAGGCAGATTTGCACATTGAAAAGCGGGTATTTCTTTACTTTGCCTGCAAAATAAGTTATACTTAATGCCAAATAGGAGGATAAAATGGCTGTTAGATTAATTCGCAAAAACAACGCTCCCTGCCTGTATAAAAAATGCAGGGAAGTTACATCTTTCGATGCTAAACTTGCAGAACTTATTGATGATATGTTTGACACCATGTACGATGCTGAGGGAGTGGGGCTGGCCGGACCGCAGGTAGGCATTCTACGCCGGGTAGTAGTCATTGACGTGGGGGAAGGTCCCATTGAAATGGTTAACCCAAAGATTATTGCATACGCCGGTAAACAGGGTGGCATGGAGGGGTGCCTCTCCTTTCCGGGACGCAGGGGCTACGTAGAGCGCCCAAACTGTGTGACCGTAGAAGCCTATGACCGTGCGGGACAGCTGCATCAGTATCGCGGAGAAGGATTGTTTGCACGTGCGGTTTTCCATGAACTGGATCATTTGGATGGCATTGTGTATCTGAGCAAAGTGACTGACCCGCCGGCTGATTTTAAAGAGGAGGAATAAGCGGTACATGCGCATTGCTTTTTTCGGCACACCGGAATTTGCCGTGCCTACTTTACAGGCTTTGGCAGCTTCCTCGCATACAATAGAAGTGTTTACGCAGCCGGATAAGCCGGTTGGCCGCAAGAGCGTTTTAACATCTCCTCCTGTAAAAACAGAAGCCTTAAGGCTGGGACTGCCGGTGCACCAATTTGAAAAGATACGTTCTCGCGAAGGCTGTGACGCTTTACGTGCTTTTCAACCGGATCTGCTGTGTGTTGTAGCATTTGGGCAGCTGTTCAGCCAGGAGAATCTTGATATTGCCCCACACGGTGCCATCAACGTGCATGGATCTCTTCTGCCTTTATACAGAGGTGCCTCCCCCATCCAGCAAACCGTTATAGACGGGCAGAAAGAGGCGGGTGTTTCTACCATGCTGCTGGTCAAGCGAATGGATGCAGGAGATGTGCTCATGCAGGCCAGTACCCCCCTTGGTCTTGAAGAAACTTACGGGGAGCTTTCCGTTCGTCTATCTGTTTTGGGTGCAGATCTGTTCATGAAAACGCTGGCAGCATTGGAAGCCGGCACATTGCAGCGTCACCCACAGGAGGAAGAAAGGGCGACCTATTGCAAGATGCTTACCCGAGACACCGGAAAGTTGAGTATGGATATGTCCGCGATGCAAATACACAATCTGGTGCGTGGAACAGATCCATGGCCTGGAGCCTACGCCATTCTGGGAGAAGAAAAACTGAAGATATGGAAAACTCTTTTTATATCTCACGATGCAGAACATCCTGTGGGCATGCTTTGGGGGTCCCCAAAAGATGGTTTGTTCCTTCAATGCGGGGATGGTGTGCTGATGCTGCAGGAGCTTCAGGCCCCCGGTGGAAAACGCATGAACGGCAATGCTTTTCTTCGCGGGCATGACATTACCGGGAGTATACTTCGATGAATAAGGGCCGGAGGGAAGCCTTACTGGCCTTTATGGACATTGTGGAAGATAGCGCGTATGCCAACCTCCGTTTGAAGGAGCTTCATTGTGGTGAAGATGAGCGCTCCTTTGTTTCTGCCTGGATATATACATCCCTGGAGCATATAGGATGGGCAGACTATATGCTTGCCCACTATGTAAAACGCCAAAAGCGTGTGGTGCGTAACATTTTTCGCATGGCCGTTAGCGAATTGTTCTTCATGAGCACGCCTGCTTATGCGGCTGTAAATGAAGCGGTGGAGTTGACCCATTCCATGGGGAAAGACGCTTCTGCTTCTCTTGTCAACGCCGTGCTCCGACGGATGCTTCGAGAAAAAGATTCTCTTCCTGCTTTGCCGAAGGAGCCTGCGGAGAGACTTCATGTGCAATATTCCATGCCTCTATGGATCCTTAGGGAATGGATAGAAAGATTTGGAATACGGAAGGCGGAAGCCCTCCTCTCCCCTATGCCTCCTTATATGGAGATACGGGCACAATATCCATTTACCACGGAAGCATTAAAGTCAGTTTATCCTCAGGCGATCCACGGGAAATGCGTCCCCGACTGTCTTTTACTTTCATCCGGATGTATACATGCTGATTCCCCACTGTTTCAGGAAGGCAAGGTAGCCTTTCAGGGGGAGGGCGCTATGGCTATTTGCCGGTTTATGGGAGATATGCGTGGAAAAGCTGTATTGGATGCCTGCTGCGCCCCAGGCGGAAAGTCTGCTTATCTGTGGTCATTATGTCACGGAGACATTCAGCTTAACTGCTGGGAGCTCCACCCACATCGGCTGCAGCTGATGCAGGAAACTTTTCACAGACTTGGAGTGCAGGCACAATGCAGACAGCAGGACGCTTCCCTTCCCTATCTGGATTATGAAAATGCGTTTGATGCCGTACTGTTGGATGTTCCTTGCTCCGGTTTAGGGCTGCGGCAGACTAAGCCGGATATCGGGCTGCATAAGGAAGAATCCGATGTTTTAGCTCTGGTGCGAATACAGCAGCAGATTCTAGATACCTGCTGCCGGTATGTAAAACCCGGAGGGATACTGGTATATGCCACCTGCACCATCTCTCTAAGAGAAAATGAAGAACAGATACAGCATTTTTTACGAGAACATTCTGAGTTTTCATTAGTTGCAGAAAGACAACTGTTACCCCCTGAGGATGGATTAGGCGGATTTTATATGGCGAGGATGAACCGATGTATTTAACTGATATGGCTCCAGAGGAAATACAGGCTCTGCTGGAAAGCTGGGGAGAGCCTTCTTTCCGCTGTAAGCAGGTGATATCCTGGCTGTTAAAAGGTGCCCGGCCTGAGGAGATGCACAATCTTCCGGCCACATTGCGAAAAAAATTAGCCCAAATCCCCTATGGCGGTTCTGTTATTGAACGCAAACTGTTGTCTAAAAAAGATGGCACTGCCAAATATCTGTTTGCACTGGAAGATGGAAATCTGGTAGAGGGTGTACTTATGCATTACCATTATGGAAATACAGCCTGTTTATCTACACAGGTGGGCTGCCGCATGGGCTGTAAATTCTGTGCCAGCACACTGGAAGGCTGTGTTCGGGATCTGCGGCCGGGAGAAATGCTCAGCTTCCTTCAAAATATAGAAAAAGATGAGCCTGCACTCAAGGGTATGGATCGCTCGGTAACCAATATTGTGCTTATGGGCAGCGGAGAACCGCTGGACAATTATGACAATGTGATCACCTTTTTACGGCGGGTTACATCCCCACAGGGTCCCAATATCAGTCCGCGCAACATATCACTTTCTACCTGTGGTCTGGTTCCCAAGATATATGATCTGATGCGGGATGCACCTCATGTTACGTTGTCTATCTCGCTTCATGCACATAGTGACGATGTACGCCGGACGATGATGCCAATTGCTAATAAATACCCGCTTCATGAGCTTATGAAAGCGGCCAAAGCCTATGCAGAAGGTACAGGACGCCGGGTCGTTTTTGAATATGCACTGGTGGAGGGCGTCAATGACAGTTTTGAAGACGCTAAGGCATTGAGCCAGTTGGTCAAAGGGCTTTGCTGCCACATAAATCTCATCCCGCTTAATTCGGTGAAGGAGCGTTCGCTAATAGGCGCCAGCCGGGCACATGCGCAGGAGTTTGCCCGCTGGCTGCAGCAAGGACATACATCTGCTACAGTACGCAGGGAAATGGGTGCAGATATTGACGGCGCCTGCGGACAACTAAGAAGGAGGGTATTGCGTGAAGTACGGTAGCGTATGTGAAAAAGGCAAGCGACCCCAAAATCAGGATGGAATGCTTGTGCGCATGGACAGACGGTATATGCCTTTGGCGGCCGTGTCTGACGGTATGGGCGGGCATCTGGCCGGAGATGCAGCCAGCGCTTTATCTTTGCAGATACTGGATGAGAATACACGCTGCATGAATATAGCTCCGCAGGATATGTTAGCCAGAGCATATGTGCTGGCCAATGACGCTGTGTTGGAAGAGTCTCATAGAGATCCGCACAAAGATGGTATGGGAGCAACACTGGTATCAGCGCTGTTCTTTCCGGATCATTTTATCGCTGCAAACGTAGGGGATTCTCGCTTGTACAGTTTTAAACAGGGAGTCCTTCGTCAGGTAACATATGACCATTCCTATGTGCAGGAATTAGTGCGTCTTGGCTATATCACTAAGGAGCAGGCTAAGCACCACCCAAAGCGTAATCTGATCACCCGTTGTATCGGCAGCAGCGACGGTCCTTTTGAAACAGATCTTTTTTACATTGATTGGAAGCAGGGTGATTCTGTTTTGCTATGCTCTGACGGCCTTTCCGGTGTATTGGAAGAAGAGGACATTCAAGACATTTTGAGCCAACCATATTCCCCTCAAATACAGTGCGAAAAGCTGGCAGCACTGGCTTTAAAAAAGGGAAGCACAGATAACATTACGGCACTGATCGTATGCAATGACGAGAAAGACACCTGCTCATGACACAAATAATAGATCATAAATACAGAGTAATTAAGCTGGTGGGCAGCGGCGGCATGGCGCATGTATACAAAGCTATAAACATGGCCAACCGAAAAACGGTAGCTATTAAAGTGCTTAAGGAGGAATACCGTAATGACAAGGAACTGCTGAGACGTTTTGAAAGGGAAGCCAGAGCCACGCTGCATCTGGATCATGATAATATTGTACGGGCTTACGGCGTTGGAGAAGATAACGGAATCCCGTATATAGTACTGGAATATGTGGAGGGTCAGACGCTTAAGAATCTGATTGAAGAAAGCTGCCGCCTCTCCCCTTCCCGGGCCATTGGTATATGCTGCCAGATTTTAGATGCTTTGAACGCCGCTCATAACCAGGGAATCATTCATCGGGATATCAAGCCGCAAAACATCATTATTAACAGTCGAGGTAAGGCAAAGTTGGCGGACTTTGGTATCGCTCGGGAAGTCACTGCCAGTACCGTAACTTTTGATGGAAAAAATATTATTGGTTCCGTTCATTACATTTCTCCTGAACAGGCAAAAGGTGAAATGGCCGGAGCGGAAAGCGATATTTATTCCGTTGGCATAACTTTGTATGAAATGCTTACGGGAAAAGTTCCATTTAAGGGGGAAACAACGGTAGCTACAGCACTAATGCATATTGGCACTCCGCCTGTTCCACCTATTGAACTGGTGCCTGCACTTCCGCCTGCACTCAATGATATTGTATTGAGAGCCATTCAAAAAAATCCGGAAGACAGGTATCGTTCTGCACGTGCCATGCGTTCGGATCTGATTCGCTCCTTATCGGATCCAAATGGAACATTTGCTCGGGAAGCGGCGAAAGATGAAGAAGAACAACATACGGATCGCCGAATCCCATCTGTTTATCTATGGATATCCGTATCCGTTTTTGTGCCGCTGCTGGTGATACTGTTTGCATATTTGGGCTTTGCAAACAACTGGTGTGCAGGAGAAGAACCTGGAGAAGTGCTTTCTACCTCCGCCTCTATGCCCAATGGCACCCCTTCTCCCTCGGCAGCCTTGACAAGTCTGAATATTTCTTCTGATCAAATGCCAGATCTGCGTGGAAAACATTTGGATGAGGCCCTGCTGGCTATGGACAGACAAGGCATTTCGGATATCTATGTGACCACTCGATATGGAGTTTCTGCCGATAAAGTAGGAACGGTTGTGGAACAGAGTCTGGAACCAGGTGTGAATATTCCCGAGCAGGGTTCTGTATGCATTGCCATAGGAAGGGAGGCTCACGGAAAATATAAAGCGGATGTCTCCTTTACAGTAAATATTCCGGATAATGATGCTAAAATGTACATTGTTTACCGAACAAGCAATGCGCAAAACATAGACTATACTGTCGTACTTTACGAAAACACTGTAGCCAAACAGGATATGTTTACCGTCAGCGCAACGTTGTACAGTAATGATGCCGTAACAAGAACACTCTACCTGCTCATCAACGGAGAGGAGGTACGTTCCCAGGACGTGAAGTTTGCTGAATGATAGAAGATAGCATTATTATAAAGGGCGTTGGCAGCTTTTATGAAGTGTTGGATCATGGAAAACAGATTACATGTAAAGCAAAGGGCTCCTTTCGGCGGGACGGAATCACGCCTCTGGTTGGAGACCGGGTGCGGTATGAAGTCCATGAAAAGGGCTATGCACAGATCATAGATATCCTTCCCCGCAAAAACCAGCTTCTACGCCCTGCCGCCGCCAATGTGGATCGATTGTTTATTGTCCTTTCGGCTGGAGTGCCCGCACCTGACTTTCTTTTGTGTGACAAATTGCTGGTGGAAGCTGGGTTGGCAGGTATAGAACCAATCCTGCTGCTTAATAAGATGGATGCTCCCAAAGGGGAAGCCTGTAAGGAATTCATTCGTGATTATGAAGCCTTCCAGCACTTATGCATTTCTGCAGAAACTGAGCAGGGTATGGAAGATATCAAGGCTTTGATATCTGAACATATATGCTGCTTTGCCGGACAATCCGCTGTTGGGAAATCTTCAATTATTAATGCGCTGTTGCCTCAATTGGCTTTACCTACCGGAGATTTGGCCAGAAAAACAGAGCGCGGACGGCATACTACCCGGCATGCCCAATTATATCCATGTTTCGGAGGTGCATTACTGGATACCCCGGGATTTTCGCTTTTTGAACCGGAAAGCTATGATACCGATGCACTGAATGCCTGTTACCCTGAATTTGCACAAGCAGCCCCCTGTCGCTTTCCCGGGTGTATGCATATAGCCGAACCGGATTGCGGCGTTAAGGCACTGCTCGCGCGGGGTACGCTTTCCCGGGAGCGCTATGTACGCTATGTGCAGATAGCACAAGATTTTTTATACAGGAGAAAACACCGTTATGATTAAGATTGCTCCCTCTATTCTTTCGGCTGACTTTGCAGCTATGGGTGCTGCCGTAGAAAATGTTAGTCGCTGGCAAGGTGATTGGATCCATTTTGACGTTATGGACGGGCACTTTGTCCCCAATATTACCTTTGGCCCGGTCATGTGCAAGGCTCTGCGGCCACATACAACACTGCCTCTGGATGTGCATTTGATGGTGGAGGATCCGATTCGCTGGGTAGAACCGTTTAAAGAAGCGGGAGCGGATATCCTAACCTTTCATGTGGAAGCAGATCGTCACATTCACCGCACATTGCAAGCCATTCATGCAGCCGGGATGAAGGGTGGCGTTGTATTGAACCCGGCTACTCCAATAGAAATGTGCAAATATGTGCTTTGCGACTGCGACCTTGTGCTGCTTATGAGTGTAAATCCGGGGTTCGGCGGCCAAAAGTTTATTCCGCAGATAGTTACCAAGATTTTTGAGCTGGCATCCCTCAAAAAGGAAATGGGGCTATCCTTTGAGATCGAAGTGGATGGCGGTGTGAATCCACAAACGGCAGCTTTATGCCGGGAAGCCGGGGCAACGGTTCTGGTAGCAGGCAGTGCAGTATTTTCTGCAGCGGATCCTTCAGAGGCCGTTCGGCTTATACGGGGTTGACCCATGTACATATGTATGCCCGGCGGAGGTTCTTTCCGCCGGGCTGTTTTAGTAGTTATTCAGGATTTTTTGATCGGATGCCGGATCACTGTTTTTTGCCTTTCAGGCGGAACCTTTCTTGCATCAGAAAGGTAGATCTCATGATGCAGCCGGGAATCCGTTATATCATTTGCATATCCGTTTTCCGCCAGAAATGCATTCATCCGGGCTATGGTAGCCGACTCCTCATCATAAGAACCGATATGCATACATTGTACACATAACCCTTCGTTTACTGTTAAAAACTCGGCCTGGGAGCAATTTATTTTCTTCTTCTGTTCCGCCACCTGTGCAGCCCAAATAAAGTCCTCACGGATAATAAAGTCGGGCAAGCGTATCATAGAAATCCAGTGAAACTTTTGCTTCTGTGTAAAGTCTATATCATTCGCATTTTCCTGCCACCAGAATCCCTCTAACGGAGGGACAACGTAATCATAGAACCCCGGAATGACATGGCCGGTTTTATAGCTCATTTTTAAGGTATACGCAATGGCATACAGTACGCCGATGGCTTGCTTGTATGCACCACCTTCTTCATTAGGATCTCCCTGCCCCCGAATGGCAATATAGTTTGCTTCCGGAATCGAAAGAATTTCAGGTTCTCCCTTGGGAAGGTAAAACGCTCTATATTCCTTTTTAAAATCAAAAGCCATACAATTTCCTCTTTATGTTCACTTATTTCAGCGTTACAACAGTAACGCCGGCGTCACCTTCCCCATAGTTGCCCAGTCGGAAAGTTTTCACACGCTTATCTCCCTTTAAGTAGGCCTGTACGCCCGTACGAAGAGCACCGGTTCCCTTACCGTGAATGATATTGAACTCTTTACGGCCGTGCATCAGGCACATATCGATATATCGGTCAATCTCCATTACGGCATCGTCTACCAGATATCCCCGTAAGTCCAAATCCAGCTTAACTTCCTGAACATCCGTGAGTATGGGGCCCGTGACCTTGCGCACTTTCTTTTCCGGCAATTTTTGCAGAATGCGCAGATCGGTTGCGGGAACATGCATTTTCATTATGCCGGATTGGATCTGCACTTGTCCCTTGCTGTCCTTCCCCTTTATGACAGTAGCAGGACCGTGAATGCTGGTGACATAGTAACTCTCCCCCACCCTAATGCAGTTGGGAGCACTGCCGTATTCCTCCTGATGCTCTATATTCTCATAGAGATTTTCTTCCGTATGCCGCATGGTATCGCGGGATTCCTGAATGGCGCGCTCCAGAGCACGGTTGTCAATGTTCTGGATATTTCGCAAGTTGGCAATAAGTTGTTCCATATCCGACCGGGTTTTTCTTACAACTTCCCGGGCATCCTCCCGTGCTTTCTGCTTCAGCAGACTCTTCTCTTTCTGAAGTTTCTGCTTTTCATCTTCCGCTTCCCGTTTTAATCGCTCTGCTTCCAACAGTGCCAATTGAGTTTGTCTGCGATCTTCTTCTGCAAGTTTGCGCTGCTTCTCTGCGCCGCTAAGCACATCCTCAAAGGCAACATCTTCTTTTTTTAGGAATACCCGTGCCCGGTCGATGATTTCTGTTCTCAGCCCCAGTCGCTGGCTAATCTCGAAGGCATTAGACTTACCCGGAATCCCGATATAAAGCTTATATGTAGGGCAAAGGCGATCCACATCAAACTCCATGGAGGCGTTTTGCATTCGATCTCTGGAAAGAGCAAAAGCTTTTATTTCACTATAATGTGTGGTGGCCATAGTGCGGGCACCGCGCTGCTGCAAATACTCTAAAATAGCCTGAGCCAGAGCTGCACCTTCCAGCGGATCCGTACCTGCTCCCAACTCATCCACCAATACAAGCGCATCTTTATCTGCCTGCGCAAGTATAGAAACAAGATTGGTCATGTGTGCGCTGAAAGTAGACAGACTTTGTTCGATAGACTGCTCATCACCGATATCTGCAAAAACTTCCTCAAAAAAGCCGATCTCACTTCCCATATCCGCGGGAATAAACATACCGCTCATGGCCATGAGCGTAAACAGTCCAACGGTTTTTAAAGTAACGGTTTTACCGCCAGTGTTGGGACCGGTGATAATAAGTGTGTCAAAATCATCTCCCAGCCACATGGTGACCGGTACTACCTTCTTAGGATCGATCAACGGATGTCTGGCATTCAGTAGCTTAATGTAGCCTTTATCATTGAGTTTTGGGCATATTGCATCCATGTCTCTTGCCAGCATGGCACGGGCAAAAATGCAATCCAACCTGGCAAGAATATGCAGGCTATCATACAGGCTCTCCGCTTCCGGAGCAATCAACGAGGTAAGACCAGATAGAATCCGATCCATCTCTCTTTTCTCATCCAGCTGCAGTTTTCGGTATTCATTTCCAAGATCCACTACTGCGGTAGGCTCTATAAATAAAGTCTGCCCACTGCTGCTTTGATCATGAATGAGACCAGGGATCTGTGTACGGTACTCCGCTTTTACAGGAATTGCGTACCGACCGTTGCGCACAGTGATAATGGGATCTTGCAGATACTTCTGATAAGTAGAGCTGCGAAGAATGCTGTTTAATTTATCACGAACCTTTTCAGTAGTGAGCTTCATTTGCCGACGGATGCGGGAAAGCTCCGGAGATGCATTGTCTGCCATTTCATCCTCACTGAGAATACAACGGCTGATCTCGTTCTCAATATACTCCTGACTGGCAAGTTTATTGGCAAAGACTTTTAGCAATCCCTCTCCGTCTCCTGCCAGCAATACATCACGGGCCTGTCGGGAAACCTTCAGGCAGCGGTTTACCTGCAAAAGCTCTCCCATGGAAAGCGAATATACGGCCGGTACCTTCCGTAGTGTGGCCCGTATATCCGGAAAGGCATCTACTGGCGTACGGCCTGTACGACGGTAAACGGATTCCGCTTCCAATGTTTGCTTAAGCAAATTTTCCGCTTCCTGCACAGAAGTTGCAGGAAGCAAAGTTTCCATGACCTCCCGGCCCATTTCGGAGGAAATATGGGCAGCGGCCATGGTGCGTATTTTATCAAACTCCAATATGATAATAGCTCTGGGATTCATATGACATAAAAGGGCCGCTCCCATTTTCGGATAAGAGCAGCCGTATTCTCCTTTGTTATTTACTGAAAGAATTGATATTGCCAATCTCTATGGTAATATCCAAATATTCACCGCCACGATACACCGTAAGATTCAGAGTATCTCCAGGGGTACAACTGCGGCAGTAACTGACCAGTACATCGCTGTCTGTAAGTGCTTGGCCATTGAGTTTAACGATCACATCTCCCGCCTGCATACCTGCCAGTTCTGCCGGACTGCTTGCAGTAACGGATTCTACATATACACCGGGCACCAACTGGCCCAGACGAGCCATCTCCTCGGTGAAAGTATATACTTTCAATCCCACGCCAGGACGGGCAACAGAACCATTGAGAATAAGCTGATTGGCGATTTCTACCACGTTTTTGATGGGTAATGCAAAGCCTATGCCCTCTGCCGCTATAGTGGTGCCATTATCATCCGTACCGGCAGAAACACTCTTGGCTGTATTCATGGCAATGACCTCGCCTTTCAGGTTGATCAACGGACCGCCACTGTTGCCCAGATTGATAGCAGCATCGGTTTGCATATACGTATTTACATATCCATCAATGTTGATCTGCCTGGCTACGCCGCTGATAATACCGTAAGTTACCGTACCATAAAGCTGATAACTATCCAGCGGATTGCCGATAGCCAGCACAAACTCGCCGGGACGAACGGCATCGGAATCGCCGATGGGCAATACAGTCAACCCTTCCTTCTCAATTTTCAGCACAGCAATATCCGTAGGCACATCCTTCCCCACCAACGCTGCAGAAACGGTGCTGCCATCAGAAAAGAGTACTTCCAATTTAGTGGCTCCAGAAATAACGTGAGCATTAGTCAGCACGTACCCGGCTTCCGATACAACAAAGCCGGAACCACTGGCATAGGCAACCGGATCTTCGGCACCTGTAACCATCTGATAGTTGATCACGCCTACCACGGCCGGGTTCGTCTTCTCGACAATGTCCGGCAAGAGAGACAGTATTGCCAAGCTGTTTGACACAGATTCCTGACTTTCTACGGGGGCCTGAGTGGAAACGGGAGATTCGGTAGGCATCGGCGTATCTGCAGCCTCCATAGCAGTAGCTTGAGGCGTATCCGTTGCTTCGGGAATCAGTGTCGCTTCAGGTGTGGAAATAAGCTGAGGGACAGGGGTCTCTGTAGGAGTCGGATCCGCTGATACAATCGGAGTCGGTGTAAGAATGAGCTGAGGCACTTCCGTAGTCAGCGGTACAGGGGAATCCGCTGGTACAGGCGTAGGAGTAGCAATCAACTGCGGCACAGCCGTAGCGGCTGGGACAGGCGTGTCTGCAGGTTCGGTTGTAGGAGTGGGCGTATCCGTTCCTGTGGGAGTAGCTGTCGCCGTAGGCTGCTGCGTAAAGGTGGGAGTGGAGACGGGCATCGGTGTAGACGAAGGTGCCGCTGGCATTTCAGGCGGCAGCGTCTCTCTGAAAGCAGGCATAAAAGGCAACGGCATGGCATTTGCTTCCATAAGCATGGGGATCCCCATGTAAGCGACCCCGGCGCATATGATTAAAAAAGCAATAGTCAGAAGCCAGATCAATGGAGCTGCACCGCTCTTGCGGCTGTTGTAAAGCTCATTTACAGATTCGTTTTTCTTTGACATAGCTATAATTACCTCCCGCGATTCCCTGATTTCAGGGGATTGGCTCTTTGCAATGTAAACGTAAACTGTGTCCCGCGGCCGCGGGCGCTTTTAACGGTTATGGACTGATCATGGGCTTCGATGATTTTTTTTACGATGGCCAAACCAAGTCCTGAACCTACTTGCGGAGAAGGCGTGTGAGCCTTCTCGACTTTATAAAACCGATCAAACACATGGGGCACATCCTCAGCTGGTATACCAATGCCCGTATCCTTAATGGTTATATAAACCTCCTTACGCAAAGCGTAAGTGCTGATCATCAAAGAGCGACCGTCCGGGGAATACTTTATGGCATTATCGATAAGATTCCGCAGTACCTGAGAGATCTGGTTGCTGTCTGCATAAACAAAGCACTGTTCCTGGGCGAACCGAATATCCAATTCCAGATTTTTCTCTGAAATACGTGTTTCAAAGGTGATCAGGATCCTGCGGATAAGCTCATTGATATCAAAGAGCTCATAATTAACGGTAATAATGCCTGATTCTATTCGCGCCAGATCCAACAGGTCATTGACCATGGCATTCATTCGTTTGGTTTCAGAAAGAACCAACGAAATATAATGCTCGTGCTCTTCCGGCGGAATAGTTCCATCCATCATGGCTTCCAGAAACCCTTTCATGCTGGTCAAGGGAGATCTGAGTTCATGAGATACGTTAGCTACAAAGCTTCGACGAGTATTTTCCAGATCCTTCAACTGTTCAGCCATTTCATTAAAGCTGCGCCCCAGTTGCGATGCTTCATCACGACCCGTTATGGGAATACGCTGGGAGAAATCGCCTTTAGAGTAACACTGCACCGTGTGATTCATTTCCACAAACGGATTAATAATTCGGCTTGCGGAATAGTAAGAAGCCACAAACGCTACAATGACCCCCAATATACAGATGATCGTGCTCCATTGTGCTATCTGAGACATTTCCTGCTCCAGATAGGAAATATCCCGATGCACCAACAGCAGTATTGTACTTTCTCCGGAAGCAAACGTGCAAAACATACTTAGCACCGGAAACGGACGCTTGGAAAAATATCGTTCTGTAGTATCCGGTGCAACGAATGCTCTATCCAGAATACGCGTCAGCGCCGTTTGCTCCTTTGAGAGGCCGGTCAGCGCCTGCCACTTTTCTTCCGCATATACGGAGCGGGTTTGCAGGGAACCGATAAACTGAAACATCAGGTCTTCCCTGCCGGCAAGTTCTTGTAAAGGTGCCTCCTGAAGTCCTCCCGGTTGGTTGTATGCCTCTATCGCTTCCTGTGCGCATTTCAGAAGCCGTTCCTTTTCCAGCATAAGGGCCTGATTTCTGGCCACAACCCCTATGGAAAGTCCGGCTAACAACAACACCACCACAATGATGAGACATTGCAGGCACAGCATCCTGGAGAAAATAGTTTTAAAACGAATGCGGGCCATGAACGCAGTTCTTATTGCCGAATCTCGAACTTATACCCGACGCCCCAAACCGTTTTAAGCTGCCAGTTGGGCCGTTCCCCCAACTTTTCGCGAATACGCTTGACGTGCACATCTACGGTTCTTGAATCGCCGAAAAAATCAAACCCCCAAACCTGCTCCAAAAGCTGTTCCCTGGTAAACACCTTTCCCGCATGAGAAGCAAGAAAATACAAAAGTTCGATCTCTTTAGGCGGCATCTCAAGCTGTACCCCATCCAAAATGACAGAATAGTTTTCCAAAGAGATGCACAGATTAGGCAGGCTGATGCTTCGTTCCGCTTCCGGCATAGGGGTGGAGCGCCGCAGTACCGCTTTGATCCTGGCAATAAGCTCATTGGAGTCGAACGGTTTGGCAATGTAGTCATCTGCTCCCAGTTCCAAACCTTTGACCCTTTCTCCGGTATCTCCTTTAGCCGTGAGCATGATCACCGGGGTGGTAGCTTCCTGACGGATATCGCGGAGAATGGACCAGCCATCCTTGCCGGGAAGCATTACATCCAGCACCACAAGAGCAGGCTTCACATTGCGGAAAACAGGCAGCGCCTCATATCCGCTGAAGCAGGTGACCACGGAGAAGCCGGCCTTTTTGAGATACATCTCAATAATGGACAGAATGTTGCGGTCATCATCGATAACAAGAATCACATTATTGTTTTCCATAAAACTCCTCCTTAAAAGGCTACTCCCTGCTGCTGACTTCTATCCCGTTCTGCGCCAACAGCCCAGCGCACAGGCCCATACCTTCCCGGAGCGTACCGGTAAAGGTCCCATCATACACAAGGCCATACCCACAGGAAGGGCTTCTGGCCTTCAGGAAAGCCTGATCTATATGATACAGACGGCAAAGCTCCAATGCCGCCCGAGCGCCCTTCAGGAATGCCTCGGTCTTATCTTCTCCGTCACTGGAAAAAACGCGCTTTTCCCCATAAAGTTCACAGGGCGACCGAGGGGTAGAAAGTCCACCCAGCTGCTCCGGACACACCGGCAGCGCTTCCCCGGCCTGCACCATTGCGACAATATCCGACCGCCTGTTATCCCGTCCGTCATACCGGCAGGGATATCCGGCCAGACATGCACTGACCAAAATCATCCTGATACCGCCATTTTTATAGATATTGTATTTTACCACATCCAATTAAATTTGTCCAGTATATGAACGCCGGTACATTTTGGCGCAATATGATGCAAAAAAGTAAATGACAAAAACTTCCTGTCATAAAAAGAAGCAAAAATGGAAAAAGTAACAGCGAATCAAAAAAAGGAGGTGAAATAAATGGCACGCAATGGCGCTCTCGTCCCTGAATCCAAGGACAAGCTCAATGGTTTCAAGTCCGAAGTTGCTTCTTCTCTGAACATCAACCTGAAGCAGGGCTATAACGGCGACCTTACCAGCCGGGATGCCGGCAGCATCGGCGGCGAAATGGTCAAGCGAATGATCGCATACGCTGAAAAGAACATGCACTAAACTGACGAAAGGAGAATATACAAATGGCACGAAATGGTTCTTTGATCCCCGAGAGCAAAGAGAAAATGAATTCCCTTAAAAACGAAGTAGCCTCTTCTCTGAACGTAAACCTCAAGCAGGGCTACAACGGGGATTTGACCAGTCGCGAAGCCGGTTCTATCGGTGGCGAAATGGTCAAAAGGATGATCGCTTACGCCCAAAGCAACATGGGCAACTCGATCGGCTCCATGATGAGATAAACCCTCTGGTACCAAGAAGACCCGGAAACGGGTCTTTTTTTGTATCAATTCAAAGCAATGCGGCGCCCTTGGCCATAGCGGCGGTTAGATTCTTTCAAAAGCTCGTTATACGCTTCGTAAGGTTCCCTCATGATCTCTCTGGCAGCAGCATGGGCTTTTTCCACGAGGGCAAGACTGCCTTCCCGAAGAAACGCTTCCAGCCGGCTCTCTCCGCTTTGACGAATGCCCAGCAGATCTCCCGTGCCCCGAAGAGCCATATCCCGATTTGCAATCTCAAATCCGTCATTAGTATCCAGCATGGCCTGCAGCCTGGCCATGGAGTTTTGCTGTACCTTGGTGCAAAGCAAAAAACAATGGGCTTGCCCTTCCCCCCGTCCTACGCGCCCTCGCAGCTGGTGCAAAGAAGACAACCCAAAACGTTCTGCGCCGATAATTGTCATATGCAGCGCTTCTGGTACGTGGATCCCCACTTCTATGACAGTGGTGGCAATAAGAATGGATATTTCCCCTTTGCGAAATGCTTCCATAACACATTGCTTTTCCTGTTCTTCCATACGCCCATGCAGGCAGCCTATGGATACACCGGGCAGCGCATTTGCAAATTCCTCTGCTACCTCCTCCACAGAAAGACCTTCATATCCCTCTGTTTTTTCTATAAGCGGACAAACCACATAGCTGCGGTGATCCATTGCAGCTTCATTCCCCAGATAGCGAATCAATTCTGCCCGCTTGTTCTGGCTCACCAAATGCGTCTTTACAGTCAAACGTCCGGGAGGCATTTCATCCACAGCAGAAAGCTCCAAATCTCCATATAGCATCAATGCCAATGTACGAGGTATTGGAGTAGCGCTCATAACCAATACATGAGGATGGAATCCCTTATCCATCATTCGGGCTCTTTGCTCCACCCCAAAGCGATGCTGCTCGTCGGTGACAATAACTCCTAAATCCTTAAACACAACGTCATCAGAAAACAACGCATGGGTACCCGCTACCGCCTGCCATCGGCCGCTGCGCAAGGCATCCAGCGCCTGTTGCCGTTCCTTACCGGAAAGACTTCCCGTCAGAAGCCCGCAACGTGCTCCGAAATCCTTGCGCAGGGTTTCATACTGCTGACGGGCCAGCAGCTCAGTAGGCGCCAGAAATGCACCCTGGCTGCCGCAGCGAGCGGCTAAGTACAGAGCATATTGTGCAATGACGGTTTTTCCTGCGCCTACATCCCCCTGGATCAGACGGTTCATGGCGTAAGGCCCCGCCATATCCTTCTCCACATCTTCAAGAACCCGCTTCTGGGCTTTGGTCAAAGCAAAAGGGCGACTTTGTATAAAAGCGGATAAGGCTCCCGGGCAGGACAGGGAACGGCCTGCTGTGCGCATACCAACTTCCCTGCAACTTTCCAGATATAAAAAATAGTACAAAGCCTCTTCAAAGGTGTAGCGAGCAAGAGCCCTCTCCAACGTTGGTCTATCAGAAGGAAAATGCAAAATGCGAATTTCTTCTGCTCTGGAAATCAGATCGTATCTTCGACACAGTTGTTCCGGGATAGTTTCCTGTACAGATATTGTATCCAAAGCAATAGCCACGCATTGGCTGATCAGCTTTCCAGGCAATCCTTTTGGTGTGCTGTATACCGGCTGTATCCCCGCCTGTTCTCGTGTGAGAACAGGATTGATCAAGGCGACAGGTCCCTTCTCCCCTTTTTTAACTTTTCCGGCAGCAAACCAGCGTTGGCTTTCCTGATACTGACCTGCACGATAGGGTTGGTTGAACCAACGTAGTGCCAGTTTTTTTCCGCTCCTATCCTTTCCGTATAGGGTAATAACAGTCATTCCGCGTCGAGAGTAAAAGGAAGGCTTACCTGTAAGACATATCTCCACGGAGCTCAATTCACCATCCCTGAGTTCGCTTATCGGTGTCAATACAGAATAATCCAAATATCCGCAAGGAAAAAACTCCAGCAGGTCCTCAATCGATTCAATATGCAATTTTGAAAAAAGAGCCAGCCTTTTAGGGCCGACCCCTTTTATATCTTTCAATTCCATGAAGCATAAAAAGGAGCCTTGCGGCTCCCCTGGGTTTGTTTATACAACAGAGAAATAGTAGTAGTACAAGGGCTGGCCGCCGTTATGTACCACAAACTCTGCTTCTGGATAAGCCTTTCCCATACGCTGCGCCAAAGCGTTAGCATCCTCTTCTGCAACATCACTTCCGTAATACAGAGTGACTGAAGCTTCTTCGTCTCCCAGCTTCTCGATCATCTTATCAATAAGCTGCGCACCGGTTTCTTCCACTTCGGAAGAAACGACGGTAAGGTTGCCATCCAGAATGCCGATATAATCTCCATTATGAATCTGCTGTCCATTAATCTGCGTCTCTCTGACGGCATAAGTCACGGATCCCGAAATCACATTTTGGAAAGCATCGGTCATATTTTGGAGATTTTCCTCCAACGAAAGCTCCGGATTGAACGCCATAGCTGCCGAAATGCCCTGCGGGATGGTCTTCGTAGGCAACACTTCCACATGACAATCACAAAGCTCCACCGCCTGAGAAGCCGCAAGGATAATATTGCTGTTGTTTGGCAAAATGAATACGTTGCGTGCATTCACCTTCCGTACGGCATGGACGATGGAATCAATGCTGGGGTTCATAGTCTGACCGCCGGTTATGATCTCATCTACAGAAAGTGCTTTAAACAGCTCATTCATTCCCTCGCCGGTACTGACAGAGATCAATCCGAATTCTTTTTGGCTGCGTTTTCTGGATTCGATAAGCTGGCGATTTTGCTCCCGCATGTTCTCAATCTTCAGTCTGTCCAGTTCTCCATAGCGAAGTGCCATTTGCAGTATCTTACCCGGACAATTACTGTGAACATGTACTTTTACCATTTCACCATCGTAAGCGGCCACAATAGAGTTGCCTACTTTTTCCAGATGACTGCGGAACCGATCCAGATCGCTTTCTTCAAACCCATCTACCAGGTGAATGATAAAAAATTCTGTGCAGTAGCCATATTCAATGGTATCCGTGCCGAACTCATGGAAATCAACAGAATCCTGAAGAGATTTACCCGTGTCTGCCGGTGCGGAAGCTTCTTCCACAGCAAGCGCATTGGAGACATCCTCCCCCTCCAGCGCCATCCAAAAACCGGTATAAATGAACATCAGACCCCGTCCGCCTGAGTCCACCACGCCCGCTTCCTTAAGCACGGGCAGCAGTTCCGGAGTCAGCTTCAGAGCCGCTTCCCCTTCCTTAAGCATGAGATCCATGATCTCATCGCAGGAAACAGAGGCATTTTCTTCCAATGCAGACTGCACCGCATCGGATACCATTCTGGAAACTGTAAGGATGGTTCCCTCGGTAGGCTTCATAACTGCTTTATAGGCCGCCTGCGTTCCTTCGCTGAGTGCTTGTGAAAAGAGCCTGGCATCCATTGTATCCATGCCCTTGAGGGCTTTGGAAAATCCTCGGAAAAGCTGAGACAGAATAACACCGGAATTACCCCGGGCACTACGCAGTGCCCCTTTGGATACGGCAGAAGTAACTTCCCCAACAGTAACGGTTTCAGGCATGGAGCGCAGTTCTTTTACGGCGCCCTGCATGGTCATGGACATGTTAGTGCCGGTGTCTCCGTCCGGTACGGGAAACACATTCAGCGCATCCACTGTACTTTTGTTCTTCTCAAGCTGGGCAGCCCCCATCAGGAACATATCCCGCAATGCCGCCCCGTCGATGATTTCTCTGATCAAATGTCCTTTCCTCCCCGTATTCTCATTCGAGAACACGAATGCCTTCTACATGGACATTCACGTCCCGTACCATGACCCCGGTCAGGTCTTCAATGCGGTATTTCACATTGTTCCTGCAATTTTCAGCTACGGCCGGAAGAGATACTCCGTATTGAAGAACAACATACAGGTCAACGCTGACCATATTTTCTCCGACACTGGTGATCTTTACACCCTTTTTCAGATTATCTCTGCCGATAAGATCCACAATGGAATCTCCGGTACGCTTGGCACACATGCCTACAATACCGTAATTTTCAACGGCGGCATATCCGGCAATGACCGAAACCAGATCTTCGGGAACGGAGATAGTACCAAACTCGTTTTTCGTCACAATGGCCATACATGGTCTCCTTTACTGCAATTTTCCCACTGTAAATGTACGAGGAAACCAGGGAAGGATATTACTCCTCGTCTTCCTCGGGCAGAATGGCATTGTGGAATACCTCCTGCACATCATCGTTATCATCCAGATTATCCAGAAACTTGTTTACTTTTTCCACGACCTCAGGGTCTGTGATATTCACGGTATTCTGGGGAATCATAGCCACTTCCGCCTTGAGGAAGGTGTACCCGGCGCTCTCCAGTGCCTCACGAACCTTGGAAAACTCTGCGGGCGAAGTATAGATCTCAAATACATCCTCCTGTGCCACAAAATCTTCTGCTCCGGCATCCAGCGCCTGCATCATGACTTCATCTTCATCCATGAGTGCGGTGCGCTCCACCACGATCTGTCCCTTCTTATCGAACATCCAGGCAACGGAACCGCTGGCCCCCAAATTTCCGCCGGCTTTGGAAAACAGATGCTTCATCTCGGCGGAAATACGATTGCGGTTATCCGTGACGATCTCAACGTACACGGCCATATTGCCGGGGCCATAGCCTTCGTAAGTAAACTCTTCATAGTTGACGGAGCCGGTCTCTCCCGCCGCCTTCTTAATGGAGCGGTTGATGTTATCGTTAGGCATATTGGCCGCCTTGGCCTTTGCAATAACGTCTCTGAGTTTGGCGTTGTTGGCAGGATCTGCACCGCCGCCTTCCTTTACGGCAATGGCAATTTCTCGGCCGATTTTGGTAAACACTTTACCCCGCTGTGCATCGGTCTTTTCCTTTTTGTTCTTGATGTTTGCCCACTTAGAATGTCCGGACATATGGTGAACCTCCTGAAAATAGATACAATTTATCCCAATAAAGCGGCGGCTTCCTCATCTAAAAGGAAGGTAGCCGCTCCATGAAGCTGAAGCAGACTGGCGGCAAAGCCGCTGTTGACAGGCCCTCTCAGGCAATCCGCTGCTGCCTGTGCCAATGTGTTCCCCGTAAGGAGCACCACCAGACGGCGGGCCTGCATCAGAGAAGGCAATGCCAGAGTTACGGTTTTCCTGCCTTCATAAAATTCCACATGAGTGATGGGCGCTATATCCGGCCCAGAACCGTTAAACAACACAGCTCCGTCGGTATGCACCGTAAACAGTGCCAGATCCAGCCCTCCCACATCGCGAATGTGTTCTTCAAAGGAGTGACAGCTATCCGCCCAATTTTCTGATACGCTGTCGGGAGAGATGAACCGTTCCTGCCGCACCCCCGTGCGCTCCAGAAAAGCCGTTTTCATCTTTTCACGGATTGTAATGCCATCCTCTCTCTGTACCAGTTCACTGAGCTGAAACAGAGTCGTACGAGTCCAATCCAACAAACCATTTTCTGTCATGGCCGAGAGTGAATCAAATACGGGAAGCACCTGATCACTATACTCCACACCGATAACGCTCTCCGGCCTTTCAAGAAGCTGTCCGGCAATCATCGTCGCCGCAGCTGCACAGGCAGTTTTAGTATCCCGAAAGATAAGAATACTCATGCTTCAAATTCCCCTCCGGCTTCCACTGATTCCAGAAAGAGCAGATAATCTTCAAAAACTTCTTTTCGATTGAGCTCGTTATGCATCTCGTGACGCCCTTCCGGATACAGCCGCATTTCCACATGATTATGCCCCGTTTGAGACAGATGCTTATATACCTTTTTTACGCCCTTTCCCATCTGCCCGACGGGATCTCTGTCACCGGAAAGCAGAAGAATGGGCTTATCCGGTACCTTTTTAGCCCATGCAATACTGGCAATACGCCCGGTTGCACAAAACAAAGCCAGGTATCCCCATGGGGTAAAAGGAAATCCGCACAAAGGATCCCCCATATACTGTGCCACTCGTTCCTTATCCCGGCTGAGCCAGTCACAGGGTGTATCCGCCTGTTTTACGCTTTTGCCAAAGGCTCCGAAACAAAGCTTGTCCAGCATGCTACTGGGTTCCATGCCCCGTCCTTTATGAATTTCTCGGCGAGCCAGAAACTTTCCGAACACAGCGGCCGGATTGGGCCCCGTAGTACCGGAAAGGATGTATCCTTCAAATTCATCTCCGAATCGAGCCATAAAATCCTGGGTTAGGATCGAGCCCATGGAGTGCCCGAGCAATACCCATCCCAGAGCAGGATATTCACTGCGCAGCACCCTGGAAAGCGTACGAATATCTTCCAGCATGGGGAGCCAATCTTCCTGCTGCCCGAAATAGCCTTTTGGAAGACCTTCCCTGGTGCTTTTTCCATGGGAGGGGAGATCCATTACCGCCGTGACGAAACCGTTTTCCGCAAAGAAGCGCGCCAGTTCCTCATAACGCCCCCCGTGCTCTGACATACCATGCACTACAACGACCCCACCCCGGATTTCCTCCGGAATATAGGTTTTGTAGCTGATATCACATATGTTTGTAGCAGACGGAAACCTTCTGTCCCGGCAGCTAATGTACATAGTTATCCCCCAAAATGAATATTCATTGTATTTTACCACAGAGAAACTGGAATTTCAAGGCTTAATAGTGACAAGTAACTATTTTGACGCAGAGAACGGTGTGACCCGAGGGTCATGCCGTTTTTCTGGGTCCATAGGTTGTTTCTGTGGTGATAGGCTCGGAAATAATGGGAATATCCACATCGTCCACGAAGTTGAAGTAAATCTTCACTTTCTGCGTCCGCTTGCCGCTGGATTTATCCGGAGCATAAACGACGATCTTCTTGATATATTCGTTCACGATGGTCTGCGTCAGTTCCTCAACATCCACATATTTCTGTGTCAGGACAATAAAGGCATCCAGACCGTTGTTCATTTCTTCCCGCTGTTCGACCCATTCCTCAATAACCTCAATTTCGAGCTTTAACCGTTCCTGTTCGGCTTCATAGTCCGCAGACATCGGGCTGGGCTTTCTTTTTGAGTTCCTGATATTTTTCGTTCAATGCTTCAAAGCGCTGCTTCCAGATGGTCGCGGACTGTTCTGCGGAGGCCAGTTTTTCTTTCAGCCGCCTGTTGTCTGCCCTGGCAGCAATGCCATTGATGGCGTGCTGCTTGAGTGTGTCACACTCCTGCGGGGTAAGAGAAATATTTCCGGTGAGGGCATTTTTCTTGCCCATCGCCTCAATATCCTGTATCGTCAGCGCAGCGGTTTTGGCGGTTTTGGTTTCCTTTTGCAGAACCGCAAGCCTTTTCTTTTGCCGGTCTGCCGCAGCCTGGGTATCTTCCAAAGTCTGCTCCGCCTGTGCAACCAGACCAGTCACAGCTTCCAAACGCTCCTGCTCTGCCTGAACCTTAAACTGTGTCACCGTCAGATGTTCTTCCGTGCTGCCGCGCTCGCCGCGCTGCACATCCGTGTATCCGGCAGTTCGCATGGCGTTGAAGAAATCATCCTGGAGAACGCTGTAGGATTTTTTCAAAATGGGTTTGCCTTTTGCGGTCAGCATGGGATTACCGTGCTCGTCCAGCGCCGGCTTGGAAATCCACTTCTTACTGCTGCTGACCTGCATGATGGTCTCCTTCACAGTGCCAATCAGCGACTTGTCCTTGCAGCGTTTGCTCCAAAGGATTTGCTTTTCCACCACTGGGATGTACACAACATGAAGATGGTAGTGGTACACATCTTCTCCCAGGGCATCGGACATGGCCCGGTTCCGCTCGTCGGCATGCATTACAGCGGAGAGAATGTAATGAAAAGCACGGACATCCCGGAGATATTTCTCCACGGTGGCCGTGCTTTTTTTCCTCCAGAACCAGATATTCACGAAAGGCATTGATGGTTTCTTCAGATATTATTCATTCTGCCATTTTGGTTCCCTCCTAAGTGCGTTATTTGGATTTTCATACTTATTGTATCCAATTCCAAACCTTTTTTGCACAGGACGCACAGAGAGAAAAGTACGTAGAGAAGTTTTATTTGCCGGTGTATCGCAAACACGACACACCGGCATCCTTTATGAATCTTCTATTCCGTGGAGTGCAGGCCCTTTCAGGTAGTTCTCCATTTCCCCGGACAACACCAGACTAGCATACTCCATCGCGGCGTTGTATAGCAGCCAATCGAGGTCTGCCATCTGTCCGTTTGTAACATCGTAGTGGTTCTCCACTTTCTCACAATCAATCGTAAGGACGGAGCCGTCGTTGTAGGTTAGCTCCACGGAGTTGGTATCCATGTTGTAGAAAGCGTGAATCAGTTTCGTCATTAATGGTTCCTCCAAAACATGTTCTTTCCTGTTCTCAATCTGAGATTATAAGTAAAATCCCGTCTGACTTCCTGTTAGGGCAGCACCGCACAATTGAGAGAGAAATAGCCGTAAGCAAAAAAGAGCCTGCCGA
>UQYI01000020.1 GCA_900545265.1 uncultured Eubacteriales bacterium | reverse complement strand
AGCATCATTGAGTAACAAAACAAAGCAAACAAAAGGAGCCTTCGGGCTCCTTTTTTTGTGAAAAACGAATGCCATCGTACGACAGATCCCCCCTGCTGCAAAAAGATTATGCTTGTCAGGAAGCGGCCCGATTTCGGGAATAAAAAATCGGTGACATATTCGGGTGCAGGCAGAAATATTGGGGAATCTGAAAAAGAAACCGTGCCGGCTCAGCCGTATTCACTTACAAATAAAACGATGCCGCCGGATAAAGGAACAGGATACTCCCCCCCTGATAGGCGATACTCCCCCCTGATAGGCGAGTTTTTTGCGGGCGTAATCAGAGAAAGTAAAGCATACACCATTATGCCCCAAAGTCAACCGGGAAGGTTGACAACCGCCGGGGAAGCCTGTATACTTTTCTGGTTATTATTTTTTAAGAAATCAGGCGGAATATGGGAAAAATACAGGAAAATAAAATGGGCTCCATGCCGGTGCGCAAGGTGCTTTTTGATATGGCTGTGCCCATGATGATCTCCATGCTGGTGCAGGCTCTTTATAATGTAGTGGATGCAGTGTATGTAGCACGGCTTAATGAGAATGCACTTAACGCCGTGTCTTTGGCTTTCCCGCTGCAAAATGCCATGATCGCTGTGGCTAGCGGTACCTGTTTGGGTATGAACGCACTGCTTTCCAGGTACCTGGGGGCAAAGAAACGGGAGCTGGTAGATGAGGTGGCGGGGACAGGGATCTTCCTTTCCCTAGTCAGCACTGTTCTTTTTGCCATTGTAGGACTGACCTGCGCCAAAGCTTATTTCCTGTCCTTTACGGATGTGGAGGAGATTGTTCGCTACGGCACGGATTATGTAACCATTTGTCTGGCCCTTTCGGCGGGTATCTTTTTTCAGTTCTGCTTTGAGCGGATGCTTCAGGCAACGGGCCGTACCCGGATCACCATGATGACCCAGCTGTTCGGCGCCATTATCAACATCATTCTGGATCCCATTCTGATCTTTGGTCTGCTGGGCTTTCCCAGAATGGAGGTGGCGGGAGCGGCTGTGGCCACGGTGGCAGGGCAGATCGCGGCGGCTGTTCTTTGCCTGATCATGAATCTGAAAAAGAACCTGGACGTGGGTATTCACCTGAAACAGATCCGGCCCCATTGGGCTATGGTAGGGGAGATCTACCGCATCGGGTTCCCATCCATCCTCATGATCAGCATTGGATCTGTGCTGAACTTCCTGCTCAACCAGATACTCATCGCTTTTACCACCACAGCTACCGCAGTATTCGGCGTATACAGCAAGCTGCAGAACTTTATCTTTATGCCCGTATTTGGCCTGAACAATGCCATGGTGCCTTTGATCTCCTATAATTATGGCGCCAGACAGAAAGAGCGCATCCATCAGGCTATCCGGCTGACGATCTTTACCGCCGTGGCCATCATGTGTGTGGGTACGCTGCTGTTTGAACTGGTGCCCGGCTTCCTTCTGCGGCTTTTTCAGGCTAAAGAGCATATGTTAGCCATTGGTATTCCGGCCTTGCGGATCATCGGTACTCACTTTGCGCTGGCGGGATTCTGCATTATTGCCGGTTCCGTCTGTCAGGCCATCGGCAATCCCCTGCATTCTCTGCTTATATCCATTTGCAGGCAGATGCTGGTACTGTTGCCTGCCGCCTGGCTGCTGAGCCTCTCCGGCCGGCTGGAGTTGGTGTGGCTGGCGTTCCCCATTGCGGAGCTGGTATCTTTGGTACTCAGTGCCGTGTTCCTGAAGAAAACCCTGCGCCGGGTGGATAGTACCCTGTCTGCTGCAGAGGCAGCCTGATTCTTTATATTTGCAAAAGCTCCCAGGGGGAGCTTTTTTAAATCAAGGGCATGTCCAGGAGCCGGGCGGAAAGAGGACCTTGTTTCTGTGCAAATGTTCCCAATGCATCAAAGCAGCAAGGAAAATATTCTTTATTCTTCCCCTTTTTGCGAAGCGGGAGCTGGAGACCCCCGGTGTATGGTCGCAATCTGCTTTTTAGGCCGCCGAAGTAAGGCGGCTTGGTTTGCCTATGCGGTTTGGCGAGCCTGCGTTTTAAAGACTGCGGGTCTTTTTTTGATGCATTTTTACGTTGTATTTTATTTGACAAAATTCTCCGCAGGATGTAAAATAGCACACGTTTCATAATAAGGATTTTCGTAATTTCTATTGGAAAAGGAGTAAGACAAATGAGAAAAAGATTGTATCGTGTAGAGCAGGGCAAGATGCTTTGCGGTGTGTGCGGCGGTATTGCCGAATATTTTGATTTGGATCCCTCGCTGGTGCGGTTGGGCTGGATCGTTTTCTGTGCGCTGGGCGGCAGCGGGGTACTGGCTTATATTATTGCCGCCATCGTTATCCCCACAAAGTCCTCTGTGGAAGGGCAGAACTGATCTTCGGGGAAAAAGCGGATAAAAAGCCCTGAAATCCGGTAAAAGCAACGGCCGGTTGACAGATTTCCTGGGGAACTTTCTTTTGCGCAACCGGAGGAAACGGTATAGTTTCTCCTGTCGAGAACAAAAGAAAACGCTTTGAGGAGGAACAAAAGATGATTCTGGCAGATAAGATCATTGCACTCAGGAAAAAGGCAGGCTGGTCTCAGGAGGAACTGGGAGAAAAGTTGGGCGTGACCCGGCAGTCCGTTTCCAAATGGGAGGGGGCTCAGTCCGTTCCCGATATGGACAAGATCCTGCAGCTGAGCCGGCTTTTTGGCGTGACTACGGACTATTTACTGAAGGACGAATTGGGTGAACCGGAGTATACGGCGGAGGAAAGCAGCGTGCCCGCTTTGCATCGGGTATCCATGGAAGAAGCCAGCGAGTATCTTTCCCTGCGCCGGGCAGCGGCCCCAAAAATGGCTCTGGCAACGCTGTTGTGCGTGGTATGCCCTGTGGTGCTGCTGGTGCTGGCAGGACTCAGCGATGGGAAGATGATCGCGCTTTCAGAAAATGCAGCGGGCGGGATCGGCCTGTGCGTGCTTATGTTATTGGTAGCGACCGGAGTAGGGATGTTCCTTTCTTGCTCCGCCAGGGTCAGAGAGTTTGACTTTTTGGAAAAAGAACCCTTTGAAACGGAATACGGCGTGGACGGCATGGTCAGAGAGCGCCGAAAAGCGTTTAAGAACCGCAGAGACCGGCTGATCCTTTTGGGAACCATGCTGTGCATTCTTTCCGTTGTGCCGTTGTTTGTGGCCATATGCTTTGAGACGGCGGACATAGCATACATCCTGGGGGTCTGCGCCCTGTTGGGGCTGGCAGGCTGCGGCGCCGCATGCTTTGTATACCAGGGCATCATTCAAAGCTCTATGGATAAGCTGCTGGAAGAAGGGGACTTTACGCCTGAGGAAAAGAAGCATAGTGGGGTTATGGGCCGTTTCACCACGATCTACTGGTTGGTGGCCACTGCTATATTTCTGGTGCTGAATTTCACCGTTTGGAAGGGCAATTATAAAGACAGCTGGGTTCTCTGGGCAGTAGCCGGGGTGTTATATGGCGCCGTTATGGGGGCTATCCGGCTGGTCATGCAGAAAAGCGATACGTAAGGACATAGATATAATGAAAACAAACACACATTCCAGATATGCAGCTGCTCGCCGCTGGCTGATTTTCTGGACGCTGTTCATTGGCCTGGGCGCCCTGGGGGGCAGTCTGGGCATGCTGCTGGATCCAACGGGCAAAAGTATGGGAATGGACGCCATGCTGCCCTTCTTCAAGAAGATGCCCTTTGCAGATATACTGTTTCAGGATTTTACTTTCTCCGGCATTGCACTGCTGCTGGTCAACGGCCTGCCCGATTTGCTGGCGGCGGGGCTCCTGCCGGGAAGAAAGCCTCAAGGGACGGTGCTGGGCGGTGTGCTGGGCATAACGCTGATGCTTTGGATATGCATCCAGTTTTACATGTTTCCGCCAAACTTTATGGATACGGCATACTTCCTCTTCGGCCTTGCACAGGCTCTGACGGGGTATGCTGCCTGGGTATTTGCCAGACAGGAAGCTTTTGCCACAGAGCAGCGGACATACCCCCACGTGGGGCAGGATCCGGAGCGGCTGGTGGTATACTTTTCCCGCATGGGCTATACAAAAAAGGCAGCCATGGAAGAAGCGGAGCGCACCGGTGCCCAAGTGCTGGAACTGCAGGCCAAAGAGCCTACGGCAGGCACCAAGGGGTTTTGGTGGTGCGGCCGGTGGGGGATGCATCGCTGGGCCATGGATATACAGCCCATACCGGAGAATCTGAGCCAATATGCCCATGTGACTTTGTGTGCGCCCATCTGGGTATTCAATCTGTGTGGGCCTATGCGAACCTTTTGCCGGGAGGTCCGGGGCAAGCTTCGGGAAGCGGACTATATCCTTCTGCATCATACCCGCAGCAGCTATAAAAATGCCGCTCGGGAAATGGATTCGCTGCTGGGGCTGCATGGCACGGGGCTGAAAAGTATCTGCTGCCGCAAGGGACGCTTTATGGAAATAAAGACATTTACGGATAGGGAGTTTTAGCAAAAATGAAAAGAAAAGGGATGGCAGTCATCCTTCTGTGCATGCTGATGCTGGTGGGATTGGGCTGCAGAAACAATACCATGTACGGCCGGGTGGTGAGCAATGACAGGTATTATCTCAAGCTGTTTCCTTTGAACGGGATCATGGGAGAGACTTATACGCTGCAGGCGGGAGATGAGATCCATGTATCCATCCAAAAGCAGGAAGGCAAGATGGATATTTCCGTGGGTATCCCCGGGGAGACGCCGCTATACACGGGCAACGATGCGGATACGGCCACGTTTATTCTGTCGGTCCCTGCCGACGGCGATTATGTGATCTCCGTGATCGGGCAGCAGGCTCGGGGCGAGTTGGAATTTACCATGGTGCGGAGCCATTGATCTTTTGATAAAATATGTGGGAGGGAAAAATGAAAAAGCATGTTTTGTTTCTGACGGCACTGTCCCTGATGAGTTTGCCGCTTTTTGGCTGCGGCGGCTTTTGGAACAAGAACAGCGTGCATACCAGAGCGAATGAGCAGACAGACCATTATAATGCAGGTGCCTTCACCTATGCGGCAGATCAGGTAGAAAAGGTAGAGGTGAACTGGGTATCCGGTTCCGTCACCCTGAAGGAGAGTAAGGAGAACACCCTTTCGGTCAGCGAGACGGGCTCTCTTTCCGAAAAACAGCAACTGCAGTGGCTTCTGGAGGACGGAGTGCTGTACATCCGTTTCTGCGCTTCCGGATATGTAGGGGCTTTTCCTCCCTACAGCAAAGATCTGACCGTGGAGCTGCCTGCGGGTGTAACGCTGACGGTGGATTCTGTCAGCGGCTCCATTGAAGTGGGCAGCCATACATTGGAGGAAGCGGAATTGAGTACCGTATCCGGCAGTATACGGGGCAAGGGCATCGAGGCTAAGGAAATTCAGCTGAAAAGCATCAGCGGCAGCATCCGACTGGACAGCCTGAAAGCACAGGAAGAGGTACAACTGGAGAGTACCTCCGGCTCCATAGAACCGGAAACTTTGGAGGCACCCGAAATAGAGGTTGATACCGTCAGCGGTTCTGTTCGTCTGGGGCTGAAGGGATGCAAAAAGGCTGTGCTTGACTCTACCAGCGGTTCGTTGTATGTAAAGCTTCTGGAAGGGCAGGGCGTTGCCGTGACTTATAAGAGCACCAGCGGCAAACTCCATGCCGACAGCTACCGGATGGAGCAGGGCAAGATGCTCTTTGGGGATGGTTCATGCACATTGAAGGCCCGGACCGTCAGCGGCAGCCTGACAGTAGAATAAAAAGCGTCACGAAAAAGCAAATAGGGAAGCGGAAAGGCGCCCTTTTTGGGGAGGCCTGCGTGCGTAGCGGACTGTGCCGCCTGCGGACGGGAGCAAAACATGCAAGGGTACCTTTTACGTTTTTGCACGTATTCTGCTGCATTTTACTTAAAACCACGCAATCATGGACATTGGATTGCGTGGTTTTGTTTTGTCAATCACGATTGAAAAAGTACGGCTATTTTTGAGGAAGGACCTTCGATGCAATTGCGTCAGGGACAGTAGCCGCTTTCCGTAAAACAAAACGAAATGGATCATGAGCTTCGGTTTACCGTGTTCCTAATTTGTGCGCATGATTAAAACATATAAGCACCCGTCAAAGTACTTCGCGGATGCTTATATTATAAATACCAAATTTCAATCCACTTGCATGATGCAAGACTTTTACATTATATCAAATGAGACGAAAAAATCAATTGCAAAAGAAGCTTGCGTGTTTTTTAAAATATATAATAAAGACCAAGAAAGAATATTGAATTATTTTAATTGTGCTGATATACTTGAATTACAGAAAGTCGTTTAGTACGACTGCTTTCTGAAAAAACGAAAGCTGGTGACACGAATGGCATATTATGCACACAAGCGGGAAACGGCGGACGGACAGATTATTTGGCAGACGGTTTGGGAACACTTGACAGGCACGGCGCAGCGGGCGGGAGAGTGCCTGCGCCCGGTCGGATTGGAAAATGCAGCGTATCTTGCCGGTATGCTGCATGACATTGGAAAGTTCACAACAGCGTTTCAGCAATATCTTGCTGAGGGAGACAGCAGCATGCGGGGACGTGTGATACACAGCTTTCAGGGCTGCCGGTATCTTCTGGAACAATTTCATCGTGAAACTGATCCTGATTGCTCCATCATGACGTCCGAGTTGCTTGCGTTTGCTGTTGGCGCGCACCATGGGTTGTTTGACTGCGTGGATCCCACGCGGCGGATTGGACTGAAGTATCGCTATGAGATGCAGGGTATTTCCTACGAAGAGTCTGTGCAGGGCTTTTTTGCGCAGGAGATTTCCCAGCAGGAAGTAGAGCGGCTTTTTTCTGCCGCGATGGAGGAGATCAATCGAATCGTTGAATCATTGGAGGAAAACTACGCCGACGATCAGGCGTATTTTTTTGTAGTCGGGCTGATGGCACGGTTGCTTCTGTCTGCAGTGATAGAAGGCGACCGACAGGATACAGCGGCGTTTATGGACGGGTACATGCCGCAGAACTTGCCGGAGGACATGACGCCTATCTGGTCGGCGCGGCTTGCCTATCTGGAAGAAAAGATGCAAAAGCTCCCGAGTGATGGAGGGATCGCAAACGCGCGACGACAGATTTCCGAAGCGTGCAGAGCGTTTGCGGACAAGCCATCCGGTATTTACCGGCTGAACGTCCCAACAGGTGGGGGAAAAACACTCAGCTCTTTGCGGTATGCGTTGGCGCATGCGAAGCGGTTCAATAAAAAACGTCTGATTTTCACCTCGCCGCTGCTGTCGATTCTGGAACAGAATGCAGGCGTTATCCGTACGTTTGTTGGAGAGGATCGGCTGATCCTGGAGCATCATTCCAACTTTGTGCAGACAGAAGCGCTTCGGGATGCGCTTGACGAGCGGGAATTGCTGGTGCAAAACTGGAACGCACCAATTATTCTGACATCGCTGGTCCAACTGCTGAACACCCTGTTCGATGGAAAAACAACATCTATTCGAAGATTTCAGGCGCTTTGCGATAGCGTTATTGTGATCGATGAGGTTCAGACCATACCGGTTAAGCTGCTGTCACTTTTTAATCTTGCCATACAGTTTTTGAGCGAGCAGTGCGGTGCGACAATCGTTTTATGCTCGGCAACACAGCCGTGCCTGGAAAAAGTGACACATCCGCTGCGGCACACGCCGGAAGACATCGTGTCATATGATAAAGTGCTCTGGGCGGCCTTTCAAAGAACAGAACTTCAGCTGATCGGCGGCTGCCGGTTGGACGAACTGCCCGATCTTATCCGCGCGCAGATGAAAACGACGGATAGCCTGCTGGTGGTATGCAACAAAAAGAGTGAGGCGGCATATCTGCTGAAACACACCCGTTCGGCGGAATATCGGAGCTTTCATCTTTCGGCGGCAATGTGTATGCGGCATCGACGTGATGTGTTGTCTGAATTACAAGCTGCGCTCGCACGGGGCGAAAAGGTCCTCTGCATCGCCACGCAGGTTATTGAGGCTGGGGTGGACATTTCGTTTGCAACGGTTTTGCGGTTTATCGCCGGAATGGACAGTGTTGTGCAGGCGGCCGGCCGCTGCAACCGCAACGGGGAATCGGAAACGCTGCGCCCGGTATATGCGGTGAACTGCACAGATGAAAAACTTGGCATGCTGCGGGATATACAGCGCGGTAAGGATGCTACGCTGGAACTAATGGATGCATTTGGAGCGTCACCGAAGCGCTTTGATGACAGTCTGTTTTCGGATGCATCCATTCGATATTATTACTGCGCATTGTACCGGGACATGGCGGCAGGCGAACAGGATTATTACGTTCGGGAGCAAAAAACAACACTTCTCGATTTAATGGCGGTGAATGAAAAATATGCGGATGTACGCTGCAGTGATGTATCCTCCTTTTTCCTGCGGCAGGCATTCAAAACGGCGGGGCAGTATTTTTCCGTATTTGAGGAGGATACAACAGACATTCTGGTACCGTATGGGGACGGCAGGCGACTTGTGGCGGAGTTGTGTTCGGAGCGGTGTAAATATGATGCAGCGTATCGCACAGCTGTGCTTAAAGAGCTGAGTCAGTATTCTGTCAGCGTATATCAGTATCAGAAGACACAGCTGGAAAAGGCGCAGGCGTTGGTTCCGATCTGCGAAGGATGTGCACTATTACTGGCAGAAGGATTTTATGATGCTGATGTGGGCTTAACCGCAGAGCTAAATTCGCTCGGAGTTTTGGAGGTGTGAGGTGAAGAACACGAAGTATGACAACATTGTGGAATTTCAGGTGAGCGGCAGTTACGCTCTGTTCTCGGATCCCATCGTGCGGATTGGCGGCGAGAAGTGTTCCTATCAGGTGCCGACCTATGAGGCGCTCAAAGGCATTTTGAACTCAACGTACTGGAAGCCGACATTTACATGGGTCATAGATGCGGTTCGAGTGATGAACCCTATCCAGATGGAAACGAAAGGGATTCGCCTGATCAAGTACGGCGGCGGAAAAACTGATTTGAGTTACTATACCTATCTGAAGAACTGCCGCTATCAGGTGCGCGCGCATTTTGAATGGAACGAAAACCGCCCGGAGTTGATCGCAGACCGAAACGAAAACAAACACCATCAGATTGCCAAAAGGATGATCTGTAAGGGGGGGCGCCAGGATATATTTCTTGGGTGCCGGGAATGTCAGGGGTATGTAGAGCCGTGTGTGTTCGGCGAAGGGACGGGCGCTTACGATGAAACACCAGAGCTGGCGTTCGGACTGATGTACCACGGCATTACTTATGCAGACGAGGCATATTCCGAAGAAACAAAAGGGAAAATGACCGTGCGGTTTTGGGATCCGGTGATGAAAAACGGCGTTATCACCTTCCTGACGCCAGAACAATGCGTACAAAACAAAACAATCTGCAACATGGACATGAAGCAATTCGGCGCAGAACTGCATAATTTCTCAGGTTTGAAAGAATTTGATGAGGTGACGTGATGGGACTTTTGCAAAAAGCGGTGGAAACGTATGATGCAAATGCCAACTTGATCGGAATATATCAGGCGGGGCGTGATCCGCTTGCGCCAATCGGACATATTCTGACAAGTGCAGGCATTGAGATCACTCTGAACGGACAGGGTGCGTTCCTGTCAGCACGGAAGGTGGAAAAAACGGAGCCCAAAATACTGATTCCCGTTACGGAGGAATCCAGTGGGCGTACTCATGAGCCTGTAGCACATCCACTTTGCGATCAGCTGAAATATGTGGCATCTGCCAACGAAAGGGCACATGCACTTTATTTGCAGACACTGTGTGCATGGATGGAGTCTCCGCATTCGCACCCCTTCCTGCGGCCCGTGTTCTCCTACGCAGCGGGAGGATCGATCCTTGATGACCTGACGGGTGCCGGCATTCTGGATTCGGCAGAAGGGCATGATGAAAAACTGATGGTTTGCTGGCGTGTTCATGGCTTTGAGGACGAGGAACCCGCCTGCTGGAAAAACAGAAATTTATTCGCTTCGTTTGCCGCTTACTATTGCGGCAGCCTCTCCGAGCGGGACAGTGCGCTTTGTATGATCGAGGGGAAGGAAGAGCCAATCGCAGTGCAGCATCCGAAGGGGGTCATTCCTGTAAACGGAAACGCAAAACTGATCTCCGCCAATGATACGAGTGGCTTTACCTACCGCGGGCGTTTTGCGGAAAAGTGGCAGGCAGCGACCATTGGATACGTTGCCTCACAGAAGGCGCATAATACCATACGCTGGCTGGCTTCCGATCAGGGTGTGCGCGAGTTTTCCGGAAATCGCATTTTCCTGTGCTGGAATCCGCAGGGCGAAGCACTTCCAAAACCAATGCGTAAACTGCGTGGTGCAGAGACTGCAGCACTATGGAAACCGAGCGATTACCGAGAACGGCTTAAAGGCACGTTGCTGAGTTTTCGGAAGGATCGACAGCTCAATGACATAGACTCTGCGGTTCTTGTAAGCTTTGACGCGGCAACGACTGGGCGTCTTTCCATTACATATTATAATGAACTCTCGCTCAGTACGTTTTTAGAGCGGATGCAGATGTGGGATGCGCATTGCTGCTGGTATGAGGGAAAGTTTGGCATTCAGGCGCCGAATCTGTTTGAAATCGTGGAATGCGCATTCGGCACACAGCGCGCAAACGGTCGTTTGGAGACTGATGATCGAATCCAGCGGCAGCATTTGCAGCGACTGCTGAACTGTAAAGTGAGCGGCGGCGTATTCCCACAGGATATTGTAAAGGCGCTGGTGGAGCGGGCATCCATGCCGCTCGCCTATAATAAAGCGGTTTGGAGACAGATTCTGCACGCCGCTTGCTCCACAATTCAAAAGTATCGATACGACACAAAACAGGGAGGCGATGAAATGGCTTGGGAATTGGATAAGAGAGACCGCAGCTTTCAGTATGGCAGACTTTTGGCGGTCATGGATTGTGCGGAACAGGACTATTACCGAAAAACGCAGGAGGATCGGCAAACGAACGCGATCAAGTTTATGAGCGAGTTTCGTCAGAGACCGTTCTTTGTATACGAACGGATCAACCGCCACCTGCACCAAGCGTATCTGAATCGTGTGGAACCATGGCAGGCAAAGCGATACGAACGCTTGAGCGGTGAGATCATAGGGATCATACGGGAATTTCCGGAGGAGGAGTTGAACAAACCGTTGTCTGATCTCTACTTGATGGGTTATGAACTGCAAAGAAACGCTTTTTTTGCAAAGAACAAAACAAACGAAACAAATAAGGAGGAATAAGTATGGCGGCATTAGAGCATAAGATTGATTTTCTGGCACTGGTATCTGTGACAAAAGCAAACGGAAATGGAGACCCACTGAATGGAAACCGTCCCAGAGTAGACTATAACGGTATCGGAGAGATCTCCGATGTGTGCATCAAACGGAAAATCCGCAATCGGATGCAGGACATGGGTCATGCGATCTTTGTGCAGTCGGACGATCGCTGTGACGATGGCTTTAAGAGCCTGAGCGAGCGTGCAGCGGCAGCGACCAAGGGAATCAAAGACCGGGATGCTTATGCACAGACCGCCTGCGAAAAATGGATGGATGTGCGTAGTTTCGGGCAGGTGTTTGCGTTTAAGAGCAATGAAAAGAGCGGCGTTTCGGTTGGAGTCCGCGGTCCTGTTTCCGTCCATCAGGCGGTCAGCGCTTCTCCGGTCGAAGTGGAGTCGCTCCAAATCACCAAGAGTGTTAACGGAGAACCGGGCGAGAAACGCGCCTCCGATACCATGGGAATGAAGCATTTTGTACGCTTTGGATTGTATGAGGTCAAAGGATCCATCAATGTCCGTTTGGCGGAGAAAACAGGTTTTTCACAGGAAGATGCACAGGTCCTGAAGGAGTGCCTGCGGACGCTGTTTGTAAACGATGCTTCCTCGGCGCGTCCAGAAGGTTCAATGGAAGTTGTAAAACTTTACTGGTGGCAGCACAATTGCAAAGACGGCCAGTATTCTTCTGCAAAGGTGCATCGCAGTGTTCATGTTATGGCAAAGAATACGGCAGCAATTCCGAACAGCATAGAAGATTATACGATCACGCTTGATGAATTGCCCGGTTTGATGCCAGAGATCATTGAGGGAATGTAAGCGAATACAGCGACGCAAGACGGAAGCAATCAGAAAAGCTGGTTTGTACCGCAGAGAGACGTGCAAAAAGCAAATCATTGCTGGGCAGTACAGGGTGCTGTCCCGTAATGATCGAATACGGACAGTGTAATTTATCTGTTTATTGAAGAACAAAAGTGTATTGTGCATTTACGGCCTCTTACTTCTGTGGGATATGAATTGAAATTGTCATTCCATGCAGTTGATTGTACTTACAGGTTCGTTTCAATCATATGAGATAGTAAATTAATGTAGTCAATTTAGAGTATTGTTCAAAGTTTTGCGGGTAAACGCTTCCCCCTGCAAACGTAGTGCTTATCTTACCGGCATACGATAGATATTCCCGCTTTTCTCCTTTATGCTGCCAAATGAAAGAAATTTTGGCCTGGGACATGGGTTGAAAACACTTGTCTTTTTTGTGTGGACGCTATATAATAGTATCCATAGTACGCAACGAGAGGGGAGTACCAATGACCGGTGGCAGCGACTATCTGATTGTAGACAAGCGGATCTTGCCCGATTATTATGAAAAGGTGGTGGAGGCCAGAGAGCTTATCCGCAGCGGCCGCACCAAGGATATCAGCGAAGCGGTAAAAACGGTAGGCATTTCCCGCAGCACTTATTATAAGTATAAGGACTATGTGTTCTGTCCCAGCGAAGTAAACATCAACCAGAAGGCAGTGATCTCCCTGATGCTCAGCCACGTGCAGGGGGCCCTCAGCGAACTGCTGGGGATGCTTTCCAAAGCTGGTGCCAATATCCTGACCATCAGCCAGACTTTGCCCATCCATTCCAAGGCCAATGTGGTGCTTTCGGTAGATATGTCCCGCATGGTGATCTCTATGGATGAGATGCTGGCGACTTTGGGGCAGGCCCGGGGGGCCAGCAACGTAGAGCTGGTAGCAGTGGAATAAGCACGTTCCGAATGAAAAAGAGGCCCGCCGGTGGGTGAAACCGACGGGCTGTTTTTTTGTGCAGACAGGGAATGAATGACGCAAAACGGCAAATAGGTATTCGAAAGCCGGTGCGTTATGCTTTCTGCCGTCGGAGAGACATACGGCGGATGCAGAACAGGGTTCCCAACATGAGCAGGATCCCCAAAGGCAGGCAGATATACCAGCTGCGGATGTATCCGGCCAGCAGATAGCATATAAAGGAAACTCCCGCAACGGTCATGGCATAGGGCAGCTGGGTGGATACATGAACCACATGGACACACTGTGCCCCGGCAGAAGCCATAATGGTGGTATCGGAGATAGGGGAACAGTGATCCCCGCATACGGCGCCGGCCATGCAGGCGGAAACGGAGATAATGGTGATGGGGCCGTCATTTCCGGAAAACACGCTCAGCACAATGGGAATCAGGATCCCAAAGGTGCCCCAGGAGGTTCCCGTAGCAAAGGAAAGACCTACGGCAATGAGAAATACCATGGCCGGAAGGAAGGATTCCAGGGTACCCGCCGTGCTTTCCACCAACTGCGAGATGAAGATCCGTGCCCCCAGACTATCGGTCATGGCCTTCAGGGTCCAGGCACAGGTAAGGATCATTATGGCCGGCACCATGGCGCAGAAGCCCTCGGGCAAGGACGCCATGCATTCTTTGAAGTGCAGCACCCGCCGCAGAAGGAAGAACACCACCGTAAAAAGAATGGTGGCAAAGGACCCATAGAGCAGGCCGATGGAAGCATCAGACTGGGAGAAGGCCTCTACAAAATTGCCGTATGCCTGACTTTCCCGGGTAAAATAACCGCCGGAGTAAAGCATTCCCAGCACGCAGGCCAGGATCAGAAAGGCTACGGGGATCACCAGATCCATAACCCTGCCTCGAGGATTCTCTCGGCAGGCGTCCGCCTGTTCTTCCAGAGCTTCGGTCATCTTTTCACCGATCCGGGCACGATCCTCATAGATTTTCATGGGGCCGAAATCCATATCCGAACAGGCAATGTACACCATCATCACGATGGTCAACAGGGCATAGAAGTTGTAAGGAATGGCGCTGATAAACAGGGAAAGACCGTTTTGTGCCCCGGCGCCCTTGGCAAACCCTGCTACGGCGGCTGCCCAGGAGGAAATGGGGGCGATGATGCATACAGGAGCGGCGGTGGCATCAATAAAGTAAGAGAGTTTGGCCCGGGAGATCTTCTGACGGTCTGTCAAAGGCCGCATGACAGAGCCTACGGTCAGGCAGTTGAAGTAGTCGTCAATAAAAATCAGCACGCCCAGGGCAATGGTGCACAGCTGTGCGCCGCGGCGGGTCCTGACGTGTCTGGCAGCCCAGCGGCCAAAGGCGGCAGATCCTCCGGCCTTGTTCATCATGGAAACCAAAGCGCCCAGCAGCACCAGAAACATCAGAATGCCTACGTTGTAGCTGTCGGAAAGACTGCCTACAAAACCGGTGGAAAACACATGGACCATAGTGCCTTCAAACCCGAAGTTGGCATACAGGAGGCCGCCCATCAGAATACCGATAAACAGGGAGGCATACACCTCCTTGGTGATAAGAGCCAGAACAATAGCTACCAGGGGCGGAACCAGACTCCAGATGGTGGCGTAAGCGGGCGTGTTCCGGCGGATGGCCGCAATAGCCTGACGGATGTGAACGGAAAAGTCCGGATCTGCAGAAAGATTATCACCGTACCCTTCCGCATAGGAAAGGGCAGAGTCCGGATCGGAAAAATCGTATTCTGAAGATTCTCCGTCTTTGGTAACGGTGAAGGAGTTTTCTTCTTCGCCCAGAGAGATAAGGGGCAGAAGCAGCAAAAAAATGAGGCAGATGAGTACCGGCAGCAAAAGCCGGCGGCGGGAATGGGTCAGCATGGTCTGTTTTCTCCTTTTGCTTAAATGCTGCGGCCCATGAAAAAGCCGCGCAAGCAAAGTACTTCCGCGGCAAAAAACCATAAAAACAATATTGGTTCCTTCACGGTAGCGCTCCACTTATCACAAGTGACAGTCTGCGACATATTTTGCCGCAGCCCAACCCATTTTCAGCGGACCTGAGAATGGATTTCGGCGGAGCGCCCTTTTGCCGGCATCTGTTCCGGACGGGGTCCCGGCTACTTTTGCGTTCCGCGCCTCTACGTGTTGTGAGATATTTTAGTATATGATATACGAATTGTCAACGCTTTTTGCAATAAAAATGGCGCCGGAAGGGGAAGTCCGGCACCGGGTTTTCATTAACAGCAAGTTATTTGCTGGAAGGGATTTTCTTCAGCAGCATCATTACGGGGAAGGAGAGGATAATGCAAAGTACCAGCTCCACCAGCAGGTAGCCCCCGTTATAAGCCATGGAAGCCCACCAGCCGGAAAGAGTGGTGTAATCCCCAAAGAACACCGCACCGGAAATGGTGTGGCAGACAAACCGGCCCAGCACACCCACTACGCAGCCCAGCTGCAGATTCTTTGTGCATCCGGCCAGCCCCAGGCACATGAAAGCCAAAGGATAATCCAGAAGTACCTGAGCCCAGTGATAGATCTCGGGCTTCTGGATAAACTGGAGCAGTCCGTAAGCCAGACCGCACAGCAGGCCCTTTTTCCAGCCGTACATATGGGCATAGAGCATAATGGGCAGCATGGAGCAAAGAGTTACAGACCCGCCCAAAGGCATGGAGAAAAGCTTGATATAGGAGAGCACAAAGGCTACGGCGATGGCAGCCGCACCAAACACCAGGGAACGAATATTGTCTTTCATAAGATCCTCCGTAAAATAAAATCGGCCGCCACAAAAGGACGGCCGAAACATTCCCCTATGTGCCGCTTCCTTCGATGGCATTATCCAACAGGTTCAAAGGGTACTTCTCAGCTAAGAGCCAGGCTCTTGGCGCCCCCGCGCTTGTAAGTACAGAATAGCGTATTTCCTCGGCGTTGTCAAGAGCGTTTGCGGAGGCGGTCCGACCGGACTTCCAATGCTTTTTTAATGGGGCGTATATTGACCTTGCCTGTAAAAACAGGTAGAATAGGGCCATGAAGTACATTATTGCAATCATTAAAGGTATGCTTATCGGCCTGGCCATTCTGATCCCCGGGGTCAGCGGCGGTTCCATGATCCTGACCATGGGTATTTACGAACAGGCTATTTCCATCACCAGCCGGGATAAAAACGTCCGCCGCAAGGCCATTGTGTTTATGATCCCCTATGTGATCGGCATTGCGCTGGGCATGCTGCTGCTTTCCGGCGTAATGGTCTGGTGCTTTGCCAACTATCCCTTCCAGACAGCCATGGCTTTTATCGGCATGATCCTGGGGAGCCTGCCCATGCTTCTGCGTAACGTGAAGGGGAAAAAGTTCTCCTTTGTGGGGGCGGTGCTCTTTGCCCTCATGGTGGCTGTTATGGTGATACTGCCGCATCTGACGGGTTCCGCCAAAGAGGCGCAGCTCAGCGTCAGCTTTGCGGGCGCAGCGTTGGGAGTGGCGCTGGGGTTCATCGCCGCCGGGACCATGATCGTTCCCGGTATTTCCGGTTCCATGGTCATGCTTGTGCTGGGATATTATCATGATCTTATCGGCCGGGTCAACGATGTAAAGAACGGACTCTTCGGCCTTTTGGGCGGACAGGGTTTGGGTGCAGGCTTCGGCAGCAACATTGTGATCCTGCTGTTCTTTGGCATTGGGGTGCTGCTGGGGCTGCTGGTGGTATCCAGGGGCATCAAATGGCTGCTGGCCCATAAGCCGGTGCCCACATATTATGCCATTATGGGTCTGATGCTCGCTTCTCCGTATCCCATTATTATCAAGGCTCAGTTCACCGCTGCCATTCTTACCCCTGTAAATTTGATCACCGGAGCGGTGGTGCTGGCGCTTGGCTTTGGTTTGGCCATGTTTCTGGATCTTAAGGACAGCAAAAAGTAAAGGAGTAAAAACTATCAGCGGCCCCTGCCTTGGCAGAGGCCGTTTTTGAAGTAAACCCGGGGGAGAGTAAACTCTACCGCAGGCAGATTGGTTTTTGCGGTGCAAAAGTATATGCTGAAGTATATAAAACAGCAAAGGAGATGGGGTATAATGACAAACAGAACCATAGGGGAGACCATATGCACGCTCCGCAAAGAAAAGGGAATGACGCAGAAAGAACTGGCAGAGGCTCTCCATGTTACGGACAAAGCGGTCTCCAAATGGGAGCGGGGTGGCTCCCTGCCGGATACGGCCACTATTCCGTATCTGGCGGAGATACTGGGTGTTTCCATAGAGACTCTGATGCAGGCAAAATCCGTTCCCGTCCCAATAAATAAGGAAGGGTGCCGCATCAGGGATATTGCGCTGAAGGCAATCCCTACGGCTATGGGCGTGGCGGTGACGGTATGCGCGCTTCTGGGAAAACTGGATACCCGTTCCGGCCTTGTTATGCTGGGGTTGGGACTTGCCTCGGTAGGGGTATATCTGCTTGGCCGGAAGGAGTAAGGGGGCGCAGATACCTCCGGGTTATGGCATACACTTCGTGATCTGCTGAAAGGCGGGCTGATGTATACCTTTGGAAAGTCTGCGTGGATATGAATACGACGGTTTTCACAGTAGATTCCAGAATTGCAGTCTACCCATATGAATATTGGCCGGGAATTTTCGAATGGACAATACCCGGCTGTTTTCATGTCTGTTACGGCATTTTCATGTGTCCGGCAGAGAAAAAATATCCGCACCCGTGGGGGTGCGGATATCGGAAAACGGGTTATGCTTTCTTTTCGGCCAGAGCCCGGGCTGCGGCTTCCCGCTCCCTGCAGACCTGTGCCCAGCTTGGCAGCGTGGTTGCCAGGGCGGCGAATTCCTGCATGAGGGTGGGAATGTCTATGCCCTGTGGACAGATACGGCGGCACTGCCCGCAGCCAATGCAGGCGGAAGGCCGTTTTTCTTCCGGCAGGGTATCCAGGAACATGGCCACGGTGAAGCTGGTGGAAACCTTTGCATCGCTGTATTCCCGCAGCAGATTGGGAATATCCAATCCCATGGGGCACACTTCCGTGCAGTACCGGCAGCCAGTGCAGGGCAGATCTCCCTTCAGTGTAGCGGCCAGAGCGGAGAGCAAAGCCTGCTCCTCTTTGGTCAGGGGCTTTTCTGCCTCAAAAGTACGCAGGTTGTCCTCCATCTGAGGCAGATCGGACATGCCGCTGAGGATCATATGCACCTGAGGGATATCCTGCAAAAAGCGGAAGCTCCAGCCGGGAATGCTTTCTTCGGGCCGCAGAGAGCGGAACTTCTGTTCCCACTCGGGGGCCAAATGCGCCAGCTTTCCGCCGCGAAGGGGTTCCATGACCCATACGGGCAGATCGTATTGCTTCAGCAGAGCCAGCTTCTTTTCACCTTCCTGAAGGGTCCAGTCCAGAAAGTTCAGCTGGATCTGGCAGAACTCCATATCCTGCCCCCATTTTTGCAGGAAGCTTTCCAGGCAGGCGGGACGGGCATGGGAGGAGAAGCCCAAATGCCGGATGCGGCCCAGGCGCTTCTGCTCTTTGAAGTATTCGATGATTCCCCACTGGGGGTCTTCATACACATCGATGCTGTTTTCGCAAACGTTGTGCAGCAGATAAAAGTCGAAGTATTCCACACCGCATTTTTTCAGCTGGGCCTCAAAAATGGCGGCAGGATCGTAGGAAGCCGCCGTCTGGTGGCCGGGGTACTTGTCCGCCAGGAACCAGCTTTCCCGGGGATAGCGGCTGAGAGATTTGCCAATGGCAGTTTCGCTGTGGCCCCCGTGGTAGGGCCAGGCGGTATCAAAGTAGTTGACGCCTTTGCGTATGGCGGCGTCTACCATGGCGTCCAGTGTGTTCTGGTCGATGGTTCCTCCCTCCAAAAGGGGCAGGCGCATGCATCCAAACCCCAGAAGAGAAAGTTTGCTGCCCTGAAACTCTCGATAGATCATGCTATATCCTCCTTGCAAAGTACAGCTTATTCTATGGTGACCAGACCGTTTTCTCCTACGGAAACGGTCATGCCGGTTTGTATATACTGAAGAAACTCTTCCCCTAAAGAATCCACCACGGGCATGGAGACCCCATCCAGCCATACATCCGCCAGAATGACCCCGGCTCCGGCCAGTGAATCTATGGGGTTGGAAAAGAGCATGCAGGCGGGCTGGCGGCCCATGGAACAGGCGCAGTAGAGCACAAGCCCCCCGGTGGTGGAGCCGATGGTCTGGGGCAGGCACAGCGCCTTCCCGGCCATGGGGCGGTTATAGAGATCCGGATTGTTCTGATCGGAGCAGGTAGCCTTTTTGTCACCGAACTGCAGTGCTTTCTGGAAGGAGGCCAGGGTATTGAGACCTCCATGGGAAACCAGAGCTTCGGCTTTCACACATCCGGGGGCTACCACCCGTCCTTGAAACTGCTTCATATCAGTTGCCTCCTTTCGTGATTTTTATGAGGATCTCCTCATCGGTATAATACCGGGCGGAGGTGTAGGTGCGGAGTTTATTGCTGGAGGTGATCACCGGAAGCTTCTGGCTCAGGGGATTGTTCATATACATCAGCGGGCAGATGTAGGAGGTGACCACACCGGCAGCCTTCAGGCGGGGGGCATAGGGAGTCTTTTCAAACTCCTTCAGCACGGCGGGGGCGGCGGTGAACACCGTGGGAATAAGCACCCGGCTGTTGCCGGCGGCTTTGAGCCCGTTTTCCACTTTATCTGTCCAGTCCATAAGCTGTTGTAAAGACATATGGGGACATCCCATGAAGCAGAGCTTGGGGGTGGCCTGCGGGTTCTTCCAGATAACGGGGTACCCATCGTAGATCCGCTGCAGTTCCGCATCGTCGATCACATATTCCCGGGCGCCTTCCTGTAGCAAAGTACGGCCAAGCTCCTTAGCCTCGGGAGTCAGATTCTCTACATGATACAGACCTACGGCCCCGTTGGAGGCGGTGGCGGCGCCGAAGTCTTTCAGATAGGCGCAGGCGGCGTCGGTAAGCGTATCTCCCAGCCATTTGTCCAGACCGATGATATAGGGCACATCCTCCATGACTTTCATGCCGATGGCGGAACCCAGGAGCTGGGCTTCTGGCTTTTTGCTGGTTTCAATACGCACCACCCAGGAAGCCCTGCGGCCCTCGTCGGTAAGCAGACCGAAGCGGGGCACAAAGCCTACTACAGAGCCCATCAGATCGATAATGCCGGAGTTCCGGTTGCATCTGGCCCCCAGAACAGAGTTGGCATAGACCACGGCGGAGCTTTCGGACCAGGAGAGGATGTCTCCCTTTTTGGGGGTGTTGCCCACTTCTTTCATATAGCAGGTGCAGGTAAATGCATCCTTATCCATAAGACCCAGCTGATTCAGCTGCTTTTCGTAATACTCCTGCCGGGTGTACATGAAGTGATCAAACACGAAGTCCTGCAGAAAACTGCTGGGCACGTTTTTATCCATGGGACGGGGGTCCGCGGAGAAGGTCTGTTTGGACAGAGCGCCTGCGGCAATGAGCTTTTCCATCAGCTCATACACGGGGCCAAGGGCTTTGAGCCCAAAGGAGGTCACCAGGTGGTTGTGGGCGCTGGTCACGGGGATCATGCAGTCCGCACCGAAGAGATCTCCATAGCGAACCAGGCTTTCCATGACCTTGCCGAGGGTCTCTCCCTTTTCTCCCCGGAGGATAGCCTCTTGCTCCTCCGTCAGCTTCATTTTATATGGGATCATGCTTGCATCCTTTCTTTCTGTGCGTATAGGGAATTCAGATCTTCATGGCCACATCCCAGGCCCGCCAGATCACGGTGCGCAGGTTGCCTACGCCATTGCAGTCTCCCACCAGGTGGATATGCTTTCCGGCGGGGGTCAGAGGGGTGGGCACATACCCGGCGCTGAGCAGCACCGTATCTCCGGGGATTTCAAAAGCTTCGCCCTTTTCGTTCTGCACCAGTACGCCCCGATTCGTAACTTCCGTCAGACGGGTATTCAAATGCACCTCTACCTGATGAAGGGCAAAGAAGTCCCGCAGATAGGAGGAATTGGCCAGACATACACCTTTGACGGCGATCAGGTCGTTTTTCATCTCTACAATGACCGGGGTCTTACCCTTGAGATACAGATCCAGTGCGATCTCGCAGCCGGTAAGCCCGCCGCCAATGAGAATGACCCTGCCTCCCACGGGCTTTCTGCCCAGCAGGTAGTCGCAGGCTTCTATGGACTTTTCCACCCCTTTCACCGGCAGCCGGCGGGCTTTGGAGCCTGTAGCAATGATGACCTCGTCAGCATTAAGGGTGGAAACGTCGGCAATCTTCCGGTTCAGCTCCACCCGGATGGGCAGCTCCTGCATCTGTTTTTCGTACCAGCGGATAAGTTCCCGGTCCTTTTCCTTAAAGGATGGGGCTGCTGCGGCAATAAACACGCCGCCCAGCCGGTCGCTCTGTTCATACAGGGTGACCCGATGGCCCCGGAGGGCCAGTACCCGGGCGGCCTCCATGCCGCCGATGCCGCCGCCTACTACGGCCACGGTTTTGGGCTGCTGGGTCACTTCGATCTTGTACCTGGTGGACTGCATGGTTTCCGGGTTCAGGGCGCAGCGGGCCATACCGGCATTGTCGGCAAGCGTCTGATCGTTGCCGACGCCCTTATAGTGAGCCATATTAAAGCAGGCGTTGTGACAGCAGATGCAGGGGCGAATGCTTTCCAGATCGCCGGCCATGAGCTTGGTGATCCACTCCGGATCTGCCAGAAACTGCCGGGCAATGCCTACGCCGTCTATGCGGCCTTCGGCCACGGCCCGGGCTCCCACCTCAGGCTCCATGCGCCCGGCGCAGACCACGGGGATATCCACAAACTTCTTAATGTGCTCTGCCTCTGCCAGGTTGCAGTTCTGCGGCATATAAGGGGCCGGATGGGCCCAGTACCAGGCATCGTAGGTGCCGTTGTCGCAGTTGAGCATGTCATAGCCGGCTTCCTGCAAATACCGGGCGGCCTTTTCACTTTCTTCCATATCCCGTCCCACTTCAGTGTAGGTTTCGCCGGGCAGGGCGCCCTGGCCGAACCCTTTTGTTTTGGAGACTACGGAATAACGCAAAGACACGGGAAAATCCTTTCCGCAGGTGGCCTTGATGGCCTTGACGATCTCCACCGGGAAACGGTAGCGGTTTTCAAAGCTGCCGCCGTATTCGTCTGCCCGCTGGTTGGTATATTTCATGGTGAACTGATCCAGCAGATAGCCTTCATGAACGGCATGGACTTCAATGCCGTCTACCCCGGCATCCATGCATAGCTTGGCAGTCTTGGCAAAGGCCTCTACCATTTCATGGATCTCCTTCTGGGTCAGGGGACGGGAGATGCAGCTTTCCTCCCAGCGGTTGGGGGTGGCGCTGGCGCTGGCGGTCAGGTAGCTTACATCCAGCACAGGCTTCATCACCGTTGCCAGTGCCTTGTTATGCAGGGCCTTGATCATAATATCGTTGATGGCCAGGGAACGGCCAAAGCCCGCCGTCAGCTGCACAAAAAGTTTGCAGCCGGTTTTGTGGAATTCTTCCATAAAAGCCTTGAGCTCCCGGAACTTTCCCTGCCCCTGATAGAGCCACTTGCCAAGAAGAATGTCCCGGATGGGGGCAATACCCGGGAGGATGAGCCCGGCGTTGTTTCTGGCCCGTTCCAGAAGAAACCGGGCGGCTTCCTTGTCGAAATGGTTGGGCTCCATCCATCCAAAGAGGGAGGTGCCGCCCATGGAAGTCATAACGATGCGGTTTTTGATTTCTACGTTGCCGATCTTCCAGGGAGTGAACAGCGGTGCGTATTTGGGATCCATCTGTGCCATAAAGAATCGTCCTTTCCTTATTGGAATTGTGGATAATTTATGAATAAATCATACCACACGCCGGGTGTGATTGCAATGCACCCCCCGGCGTGCTTGTGCATAAAAAAAATCTGCTGTACAATACATGACATGAAGTATTTCCTGCAAAAAATCTTTCCTGTACTTCTTGTCCTGCTGCTGGCGGCTGCGGGCTGCATGCCCCTGCAAAATGAAAAGACCGTATACAGTGCGCCTTCTCCGAAGGTAGCGGATTCGCCTTTGCTGGTGCAGGTGACGGAGGTCACGGCAGTGCCAGTTCCCGGGAATACATCTGTGCCTGTGAACACGCCTACACCGGCAGAAACGGCCGTTCCCACAGATACTCCGGTGCCCGGCTGGTTCCCGGAGGATATCCCTCAGACCGGGGAAATGCGGCTGGTCGTATATATAGGGTCTCAATCCGTTTGCGCCTATGAGGAACAGAACGGAAGCTGGCAGCTGGTGCGCATTATGGCCTGTTCTACGGGCCGGGAGGACGGTACGCCTGCCGGAAGCTTCCGCATTTCGGACACTTATGTGTATCACAGCCTGTATGGGGCAAAGGGGCAGTATTGCAGCAGGTTCCGGGGGCATTATCTCTTTCATTCTGTGCCTATAGATGAAAATGCCCGGAAGATTACCCAGGGTCGGGGCCGCATGAAGCTGGAGGAGTATGAAAAGCTGGGTACAGCAGCTTCCGACGGATGTATTCGCCTGTGCTGCGGGGACGCCAAGTGGATCTTTGACCATTGCGGCAAAGGGACGGCAGTGATAGTGACCCGGGAGACGGGACCGGAGCCCCCGGCGCTGCCCGCCCTTATTCCGGGAGCCCCCTATGAGACAGAGCCGGGTTATGGCTGGGATCCCACAGATCCGGATCCGGAAAACCCTTATCTGGAGGTATACGGTGCTTATGAATAAGGGGAATGGCCATGAGTAGAAAAACGGACTGGAAAGTTTTTTATCAGGGAGATCCCTGGAGACATGTGCACAGAGATCACCGGGGAAAGGAACTTTCTCTGCACCGGGAATTTACATGGGGAGAGGAAACATGGTTCCTTCCGGCCCTGTATCTGTGTGGGCAGGGGATCGTGCTGGATATGTTTTTGCGGGCGGAACCGGAGAAAGAACGGGCCTTCCGCAAAAAGTTCGGTTTGGATGAAAACAACGACGGTACGGATCTTTCGGAAGAAGTGCGTCTGGCGGCAGAGGCGGAAGATCCGTTGGGAGCGGCATTCAAACCTGCTCTGCGGTTAAACGGAAAACAGATTTGCGGGGCATGGGGTACGGGGATGTATTTCCGCCCCGGACTTGAAGCGGAAAGCTCAACGAAAGAGACGCTGACTCACTACAAGCTGGATATCCGGTATGGCTGGGCGTTTCACCGCTGGCGTTTTCCTGTGCCCGGGGTGCGGCAAAAAGAACTGCGAAGTCTGGAGCTGCTGCTTAAAAGAGAAAAAACGGCAATGCCTGGCCCGGTTTTTGATTTGAGTGCACCGGGGGCAAGGGCTGTTTTTACAGATCCGTGGGGACAGACCCATACCTTGCAGGCGGTGTGCATGGAACCCCAACGGCTGGAGGAAAGACATTTTCCGGGGATGGAGAACCGGGAGATGCCCCGTTGCTTTACTTTAATGCAGTACGTGCTGGAGCCGGATCTGGACTCGGACCGGTATGCGCTGACGGATGCAAAGGATGGGGATCGGCCCAGGCAGGAAATACCGGAAAAAAGGGAGCGGGCGGTGCGGCGGCCATTGGGATTATCGGAGGTGCAGACGGTCCCGTAACGGTGTTTTTGGCGGGAGGGAGCAGCCGGAAGAAAACGGCCTGTTCTTCGCTGCGGTTTGAACCTTCCGAATTCCATAGCTGGCGGCTTACCTTTTATGAAAAGAAGCTTCCGGATATTACCGTAAAGCTGTTTTAAGAGAGGAAAGAAATATGCAGGAAGGAATCCATCCATACCATATGTCACAGGCAATGGAAGCTTGCGGGAAAGAAAAGTATCCCCGGCCCGCCCTGACCGTAGATATGCTGATATTTATGGAAGGGAAGCTGTTGCTTATCCGTAGGGGGCGTCCGCCTTATGAGGGGATGTGGGCCGCTCCCGGAGGCTTTGTGGAGCCGAATGAGACCGTGGAGCAGGCTGCTGCCCGGGAATTGCTGGAGGAAACGAGCCTGAAGGGCTGTGTCCCCCGGCTTTTGCAGGTTTACAGCAAACCCGGCAGAGACCCCCGGGGTTGGACGGTATCCTGTGCCTTTACGGCTGCGGCTCCGGAGAATGCCTGTCCACGAGCCGGAGACGATGCGGCGGAAGCCCGCTGGTTTTCCGTGTCCAAAACAGCCGGAGGATATACTCTGACTGGAAAGGATGCTGTGCTGACCATCGATACGGAAGAAACGGGCGTATACAAAAGCAGCCGTGGACTAGCCTTTGATCACGGAGAAATGGTACTGGACGCCCTGCATTACTGGGGCATATAGCCGTAAAGCCCGCGGACGCTGGCTTCCCCCATGGTGACGGTGGCGCAGTTGCCGTCGGGATACTCCACCAGCAGGCCGAAGCTGTCGTCTATATCCAGCGCTCGGGCAGGGCGGCTTTCTCCGTTCTTTACCAGCAGCACCTCTTTGCCAAGGGTCAGGCAGCGGCTGCGGTAACGGGCAAGATATGCCTCATACTCGCCGGATTCCAGCAGGCCGGTCAAGGGAAACAGCTCCCGGATGAGGGAAGCAGCCAGAACCGGCAGAGAAGCCGGATGCTCCTCCATAAGCAGGGAGGTGGCCATGGGCTGCAGCTCCGGAGGGAAATCCTCCTGCCGCTGGTTCATGTTTATGCCCACGCCTATAACGACATGATCCAGCATGCCTTCGGGAGAAAAGCCCAACTCAGCCAGAATGCCGCAGAGTTTTTTCTGCCGGCAGACCAGATCGTTGGTCCATTTTATGCCGCAGATAAGGCCGGAGGCTTTTTCCACCGCCGCCATGGCTGCTACCGCTGCAAGACCCGTAGCGGGAAGCATGGCTTCGGGGGAGACCCGGGGCCGTAGGAGCATGGAGAGATACAACCCTTGCCCGGCCCGTGATTCAAATCGCCGCCCCAAACGGCCCCGGCCTGCGCTTTGACAGCGGGCCAGACACACGGTATTGGCGGGGGCGCCTGCCCGGCCCAGCTCCTTTAAAAAGGTGTTGGTAGAGGGAAGCTCATCAAAACACAGCAGAGACAGGGGCAGTTCCCGGGAGAGCAGAGAGAGAATTTCTTTTTCCAGCAGATTATCGTGTTCCATACCTTCACTGTAGCACGAAAAAAGAGAAAAGGAAAGAAAAATCCCGTTGTTAACACGTATGTGACAGTTCTGTTACAAGTCAGATGGTATACTGTTGTACAGAAGCATATACCCGCCAAAAGGCTGCAACCTTTTTGTAACCTTTGCGGTGTTATATTGTAAGCGAGAAAGGAAGGCTTGTGCCTATGAAAAAGAATGTGCGGTATCTGGCGGCCTTTATGGCGCTGCTGCTTTTGGGGAGTATGCTCTCCGGCTGCAAAAAGGAGGGCGCCCAAACGTCAGGCTGGCCGGAAAGTGCCGGCCAGAATCTGGGCAGCTGGAAGCAGAGCAGCAGGAAGGAGCTGGAGACCCTGCTGGATATGCCTCTTCCTCTGCCTCAGAAAGCGGAACATGTTTCTTACAGCTATTTGGAGCAAACGGAGTATGCACCCCTGATCGGTCGGATCAGTTATGTGCTGGATGGTATCCCCTTTGAACACCGGCTTTGCCGGGCGCAGGAATTTACGGAGATCGCCGGCGGCTATAAGGGGGCGCAGCACGAAAAGCAGGATATGGAGGTGGATACCCCTTATATCCTTCGCTATGATGAAGGCGGGGAAGGTACGTTGGAATGGCTGGATCAGGGCGTCATGCATTGCCTGCACATGAGTGAGGGCGCCGGGGAAGAAAAGCTTTTTGCCTATGGTCCCGGCAGGGAACCGGAAACTACCGCAGCTCCCGTGCTGACAGATGCTGTTACGGAATTTCCTCAGTATATAGATCTGGATGGAGACGGCCAGAAAGAAATGTTGGAACTGACCGGCGCCGATCCGGGAAAGCCGGAAGCGGGCATGGGGCTGGTGGTGACCAGGGGCGAGAACCGTTGGACGGGAAACACCGGCATACAGGATTATGCGCAGTTGTGGTTGACGGATCTGGATGGAGACGGTGTATCCGAACTGCTGCTGGAGGGCAACTGCGGGGACGAATCCTATTGCATATGGGCATGGAGATTCACCGGCGAAGGCTTAAAGCCCCTGTCTTTTGCAAGCCCATATCCGGGGAAAGGCACTGCAGAATACTTTTACGGCTGGGTAGCTGCCTGCCAGAAGGGCGGCATTCGGCTGAACACCCGGGTGGATATACTGGGGACCTATGGGGCGGAATGCTGGTTCCATTTGGAGGAAGATACCCTGATCCCTGATGAAGAGCGGTGGGCCATTCAGTCGGATTGGGAATATGCCCTGACTACCAAAATGGATCTGTATGTATACGCGGACGAGAATGAAGACGGAGACGAAGCTGCCGAGACCCTGCTGCCCAAGGGTACCCGCTGCATCATAACCGGCACGAACTTCCGCTCCCGGTTATGGTTTGAAACGGAAAAGGGCGTTAAGGGCGCTTTTGCCATTACATTGGACGAAGAAGGCCTTCTGATTGCGGTTTGCGGGGAAAAGGAAGAAGATTGCATGGAAGGCATGCAGTACGCCGGTTAAACGGCATATACATGGATACCGACTGAAAAAGAATACAGGAGAAAAAGAGATGAAGAAAAAAGGATGGATCGTTGTTTTGGTGCTGGTACTGCTCCTTGGCCTGGGCGCAGGAGGCTATTTTCTGCTCAGCGGCAAATCCGGCGGCAGCAGTGAGGCTACCGTATATGTGCAGTCTGTAGCAGAGATCCTGGGCCTTGGGTATGCAGGGGCCAACAACCAGTATACCGGCGTGGTGGAAGCAAAGGATGTGATCAAGATCAATCCCGATCAGAACATGACCATAGAAAAGTGCTTTGTGGCCGCCGGGGATCCGGTAAAAGAGGGGGATGTGCTTTTCCGCTACGATGTAGACAGTCTGACCCTGGCTTATGAACAGTTGCTTATTGATATCACGGGGCTAGAGAATACCATTCAGACCGATACGGAAGAACTGGCGTCCCTGCAGAAGCAGATCGAAAAGGCCAAGCCTGCCAAGCTCTACGATCTGAAGATCAAGGAGCAGACCGTATCTCTGAGCATCAAAAAGAACGAATACGAGCTCAAGAGCAAGCGGCAGAAGGCGGAGGATACTAAAAACGCTCTGGAGCAGAGCGAAGTTAAATCTCCCGTAACGGGTACCGTCCGCTCCGTAAAGGAAAACAATTCTCAGAATCCTTATGCCTATTATGGGGATGACAGCCAGTCCAGCGACTATATCACCATTGTGGCCGGAACGGATTTCTGCGTCAAGGGTACCGTCAGCGAGCAGACCATCCACAGCCTGTATGAAGGGATGCCCGTGCTGGTGCGCTCCCGGACGGATAAGAACAAGACTTTTTCGGGTTCCATCTACAAGATCAATACCGAGCCGGAAAAAAATGACAACCGCTATTACTATGATTCCGGCAGCGGCGAAACCGCCAGCAAGTATGCCTTCTATGTATCCCTGGATACGGTAGAAGGGTTGCTCATCGGCCAGCATGTATTTCTGGAGCCCGGCAACGATGGAACCGGCCATGAAGAAGGGCTTCGGCTCCCCGAATACTATCTGATCCAGGAGAACGGAAAGGCATATGTCTATGCCGCCGACAGCAAAGAATATATCGAAAAGCGGCAGGTAACGCTGGGCGCTTATGACGAGCAGGCCGGTACTTATGAGATCACGGACGGTCTTTCCATGAGCGATAAGATCGCTTATCCCAACGACACCGTGCAGCCGGGGATGAAGGCCAGCACTACCCGCTATAACGACGATGACGAAAATGGCGGCAACAATGGTATGACGGAGCCTTCCATGAACGGCAACAGCGGCCTGATGGAGACTGTTCCGGGGGAAGGGGCGGCGGAACCCGCCATGGGCGGAGATGCAGCCATCGGCAGCGGAATGCTTTCCGTGCCTGCTCCGGACAATAGCGGCGACGGTCAGTAAGGAGACTTTCATGGCAGAGTATCTTGTACAGCTTTCACATATAGAGAAATCCTACGGGCAGGGCGGCAGCCAGGTGCCGGTACTCCATGATGTGAACTTCTCCATGAAGAAGGGGGAGTATATTGCCATCATGGGTCCCTCCGGGTCAGGAAAAAGTACGCTGATGAATATTCTGGGCTATCTGGATGTGCCTACTTCCGGTACCTATCTGTTTGACGGAGAGGATAATTCCAAAGCCTCCGACCAGAAGATGGCCATGGTGCGGAACAAGAAGATCGGCTTTGTGTTTCAGAGTTTCCATCTGCTCCAGCGCCGGCGTGCCTGGGAAAATGTAGCCCTGCCTCTTATGTATGGGGATGTGCCCCGGACAGAGAGAAAGACCCGGGCTGAGGAAGCACTCAAGCGGGTGGGACTGGAGGAGCGGATGGGCTTTTATCCCACCCAGCTTTCCGGTGGTCAGTGCCAGCGGGTGGCTATTGCCCGCGCCATTTGCACCAAGCCACTGCTGTTGCTGGCGGATGAGCCTACCGGGGCTTTGGACAGCCGTTCCGGTCAGCAGGTCATGGACATCTTTGATGAGCTTTCCCGGGAGGGGATTTCCATCATCATGATCACCCATGAACGGGCAGTAGCCCAGCGGGCCCAGCGCATTTTGTATATTTATGATGGCATTCTGACGGAAAAGGAGGGGGAACGGCAGTGAAAAAAGCCCTTAAAATCGTACTCATTACGGTCCTGTGCCTGGGGCTTGTGGGCGGCGGCGTGTTTGCCATTGTCCGCTATTCGGGCAAACAGTCCGTTACGGCATATCTGGCCGGTAGTTATTTGCTTAACTACATGCCCGATCAGAGCTATATATACGGCAACGTTACTTCCGATGCCTCCCAGACAATATACAAGGATGAGGATAAGAAGATTCTGGAGATCCTGGTGCAGCCGGGGCAGAAGGTGAGCGTTGGCGATCCCCTGCTGCGGTATGATGCCACCATGGACTCCATCAATCTGGAGGAAAAGCTTCTGGAACGGGAAAAGCTGGCCCATGATCTGGAAAGCTCCTATGTGGAGTATGCCCGCTATGCCCGTACTCCGTATCCCAGAACCCTCCCCACCCCTACGCCTACACCCAGCTCAAGCCCCCGGACGGCGGAAGCTTCCCACAACGGAAACGGCTTTGTGCACATGTCTCAGAAAGACAGCGGCCTGTCGGTCGTGCAGTTGGGCAGCCGTCGCAGCGTGTTGGTGCAGCGGGATCTTTCCGCCCCTGTTTCCGGTGAGGGAACGGGAGGCAACCCTTATGTGTATTCCATCAGCGACGGGGAGACGGTGACAGCAGCCTTTCTGGAAGGGGTGAAGACGCAGGCGGATGCCGAGCATGAGAACCGTACCATTTACTGCCGGCTGGATGCACCGGGCAGCGTATCCATTTCTCTGGAGGTGAACCCGGAAGGGACTATGACCTTTGCGGTAACGGCTCCGGAAGTGGCTCCCTTTACGCCCAATTTCAATAAACCTGCTGGCGGCAAGGGAAGTTCCTCCAAACCTTATGTGTATACTTACGCCAGCGGCGTGGCCGTACCCATCGGGTTTATAGAAGAGCTTCGGGCCCGGGCCATGGATCCGGAAAATCCGCAGGATATCTACGTGACGCTGTCTGCTTCGGGCTTCTCCGTGCCAATGGTATTCAGGAACGACGGCACTTTGAGCTTCAGGGTGGCGGCTGCGCTGCCTACACCCAGCCCCAGTCCTACGCCTACCCCTACGCCGGAGCCAACCGCTACGCCGGATCCCAGCCTGGAACCGGATCCCAGCGGAGAACCGACGCCGTTTGTTCCCGGAGGCGGTATGAGCCGTGCCGAAAGAGAAGCGCTGGCCCGTTCCATCGCCAAGGATATCCGGGAGAATGAGGTCAAATACCGGCAGCTGAGTCTGGATATTCAAAAGCTGCAGATGGAAGGCGCTACGGGGCTGCTGCTGAGCACCGTCAACGGTACCGTAAGCACCGTTAACGACTATGAACAGGTCAACAATGGGGATGTGATCCTTTCCGTGCAGGGAGGGAGCGGCCTGTATGTGGCCTCCTTAATTGGCGAAATGGATCTGAGCAAATATTCCGTGGGCACAGAGCTTACAGGGTATGCCTATGATTCCAGCCAGGAGGTCACCGTCCGCATCAGCAATGTAGGCAAAATGCCCCTGACCACCAGCTATCGCAACGGCAACAACCCAAATAACTCTGCCTATCTGGTGGCCATGGAGATACTGGGGAATGTGGAGCTGAATGTGGGTGAATACATCGAATTCAACAGCTACAAGCCCATTACCGATATGGGGGTCATCTATCTGTCGGCGGCATTTATCAAAACCATAGACGGAGAGGACTGCATCTTTGTGGTGCGGGACGGCGTGCTGGTAAAAGAAAAGGTCAAGACAGGCAAACGGGTCTATGAATATGTGGAACTGATCGACAGCTCGCTGACGCCGGAAGACTATATTGCATTCCCCTATGAAAAGAACGCCAGGGAAGGCGCTCCCGCAGAAATGCCGGAGGACGGTGACAACCTGGTCATCTATTAAGAAGGAGGGCCGCTCATGTTAGAGAATTTCAGGGAAGCCTTTGACGGCATCTGGACCCATAAGCTCAGGAGCGCCCTGACCATGCTGGGCATTATCATCGGTATTGCGTCCATCATCGCCATATCCTCCACTATTATGGGCACCAACGAGCAGATCAAACAGAATCTGGTAGGGTCAGGGAACAACACCGTAGTGATCCAGCTGTATCAGGGGGATTATCCCTTTGAAATCGGTTACCAGCAGGTGCCGGACTATGTGCCCATTCTGGATGAAAGTATTCTGGAAGAGATCAATGAGATCCCCCAGGTGGTCAACTCCTCCGTGTTTTATAAACGGAATGCCTATGGCGCCATATGGCGGGGGGCGGAAAGTCTCAGTCAGGGAACCATCTACGGGGTAGACAAAAACTTCCTTTCCGTATACGGGTACATGCTGCGCTCCGGCAGGGACTTTGTGCAGGAGGATTTTGATCAGTACAGGAAGGTATGTCTCATAGACCGGACGGTATCCGAAAGCCTCTTTTCAGGCACAAACCCCGTGGGTCAGATCGTGGAGATCTCCGGGGAGCCCTATACCATCATCGGGGAATTTACCCAGTCCAGCCAGTTCACGCCGGTGATCAAGTCGCTGGAGGATTATTACACCTATGCAAATCGTTCCGGCGGGCAGGTGCTGCTGCCCATAACCACCTGGCCCGTTCTTTACAGCTATGATGAGCCGGTGGCCGTGGTGCTTCAGGCAACCAGTACCGATGATATGACTACGGCGGGCAAGCAGGCTGCGGATCTGCTCAACGGCAAAAGCACCCAGGAGAACCCGGAAGTCAAGTATCAGAGCCAGGATCTGCTCAAGCAGGCTAAAAAACTGCAGGAGCTTTCCAGCTCCACCAATCTCCAGCTGCTGCTTATTGCCAGCATCTCTCTGCTGGTGGGCGGCATCGGCGTTATGAACATCATGCTGGTGTCCGTTACGGAGCGGACCAGTGAGATCGGCCTGAAAAAGGCTCTGGGTGCAGGGAAAAGGCGTATCTCGGGCCAGTTCCTTACGGAAGCCGGTGTGCTCACCTGCATGGGCGGTATTCTGGGGGTATTGGTAGGCATAGGTCTGGCCTATATCATCTCCAAAGCTTCGGGGATACCCATCTACATCAGTTGGTATATCATTGCCGCGGCAGTGGTATTCTCCTTTGTGGTGGGCCTGTTCTTCGGGGCGGTGCCTGCGGTGCAGGCGGCCCGGCTGAACCCCATCGAGGCGCTGCGCCGGGAGTAAAAAGTACGGAAAAAGGAGGCCGAAGGGAGACGCTCCGTAAGGAAGTTGTCTCCCTTTGATTTTGTCGTCAGCCGGAATTTGGATTTATAGGAAAAACAATCATATTGAAGGATTACGGTAGGAGAAAAAATAGTAAATAATGATTTTATTTTCTGTATAATAAGAAATATAATTTTACCAAGAATAATTTTTGTAGGCAAATAATTCTTTGAAAGGATGAAAGGCTATGCCACAACATGAATTTATTACAAAGCAACTAATAGATAAAGGTTGGTCAGAAGATAGAAAATACTGTGTTACCGACGAGCAAGGAAATAAATTTTTGCTTCGTGTTTCTCCGATTGAACAGTATGACAGGAAGAAAAGCGAATATGAACTTATGGGTCAGGTAGCAGCTCTCGGTGTACCAATGTGCCGCCCCTTAGAGTTCGGCACATTTGATGAAGGAGTTTATTCTATTCAAACTTGGATAGATGGCATTGATGCAGAAGAAAATATACATAATTTAACAAACCAAGAACAGTATTCTTATGGTTTTGAAGCGGGAAAAATACTAAAAGAAATTCATAAAATCCCCGCTCCGAAAGAAATAGAAGATTGGGAAATCTATTTTAATCGTAAAGCAGACCACAAAATCAAGATGTATGAAGAATGTCCTGTCAAGTACGAAAATGGGCAAGCCTTCATTGATTACATTAACGCTCACAGATATTTGCTCAGCGGTCGCCCTCGAACCTATCAGCACGGAGATTACCATATCGGCAATATGATGATAGGGAATGATAAGCGACTCTACATCATTGATTTTAATAAAAATGACTTCGGAGATCCGTGGGAAGAATTTAACCGCATTGTGTGGTGCGCTCAAGCTACCCCTTTGTTTGCAACCGGAATGGTAAACGGATACTTCAGCAATGACGTACCAATTCCGTTTTGGGAGTTGCTCGCACTTTATATTAGCAGTAATACTTTATCTTCTGTGCCTTGGGCAATTCCTTTTGGGCAGAGCCAAATTCAAGTAATGATAAATCAAGCAAAAGATGTACTAAGCTGGTATGAGAATATGACGAAATCCATTCCGACTTGGTACAAAGGAGTTATTATAAATAATACGAAGCATTTGCCGTCGTGTCCACAGGGATAGCAAGCATCGGATTATGACACCACAATCCGCGAAAAAAGCTAAATACAAATCATTGGAGTCCCTTCCTTACGGAGGGTGCCCCAACAGGGCCTCCTTTTTGTATGCGCAAAGGCCGACGGTGCAAAGGTCACAGCAGTGTTACACCAGCGGCTTCGCAGGCGGTCAGGGTAGTTTCGTCCCACAGGGAGGACTGCACTTCCCCGATGTGGGCTTTCCCCAGAATAAACATGCACAAGCGGCTTTGACCGATGCCACCGCCCATGGTCAGGGGCAGTTTCTCTTCCAGCAGCGCTTGATGGAAGGGAAGCTTTGCACGTTCTTCGCAGCCGGACAGGGTCAGCTGCCGCTTTAAAGAAACCGGATCCACCCGAATGCCCATGCTGCTGAGCTCAAAGGCCGTATCTAGGAGGGGATAATAGCAGAGAATGTCTCCATTCAGGGGCCAGTCATCGTAATCCGGGGCCCGGCCATCGTGAGGCAGACCATTAGAGAGCTTGTTTCCGATACCCTGCACAAAAACGGTGCCATACTCCCGGCAAAAGGCCGTCTCACGTTCTTTGGGAGAAAGGGCGGGATATTTGTCCAACAGCTCCTGGGCGGTGATAAAGGTCACCTTCTGCTCTATCTGGGTATGCAGCTGGGGGTATCTGGCCCGGAGGACGGAATTGGTATAGCACAGCCCATCTACAATGGACTGCACCGTTATTCGCAGAAAGGCTTCGTTCCGCTGCTCAGGCGTGATGATCTTTTCCCAGTCCCATTGATCCACATAGACAGAGTGGAGGTTGTCAAGCGTTTCATCCCGCCGGATAGCGTTCATATCTGTATACAGTCCCTTGCCGGGGTGGAATCCGTAGCGATGGAGCGCATAGCGCTTCCATTTGGCCAGTGAATGGACAACTTCTCCGGTAAGGTGAGCCTGAGGGATATCAAAGCATACCGGGCGCTCTACTCCGTTCAGGTTGTCATTAAGGCCCTGGGAGGGGTCTACAAACAGAGGGGCAGAGACCCGTTTGAGCTGCAGCAGATCTTCCAGCGCATCCTGAAAAGTATGTTTGATCAGAGCAATGGCGCTTTGGGTATCATACAGGTTCAAAGGGGAAACGTAACCTGCGGGGATGAATGTGCGGGACATTGGCTTTGCCTCCTTAATAATATATTATATATTTGTGCAAGTTTAAAACCCTTTGACCTTGTTGTCAAGGAAGCTTGAAAAGATATTTGCGGAACATGGGAAAAACTCTGGGGATCATATAAAAACATATCACATGGTCCCATACAGGAAAGCCTTATGCTATACTGTAAAAATAAGGAGGGATCCATGGAGTATCTGGAAAGTTTTCGTTTTGCGACGTATGATCAGGAGTATGCCTTTCGGTTGGATGAAAAGCGAACCTGCTTCGATTCCATGTACCCTTTTTTTACCCTTTCCGGGAGGGGATTGGAGGAACTGACCACAGGGGCGCTGACCATCCTGTATGGGGGTAACGGCAGCGGTAAAAGCACAGCGCTGAATATCATGGCGGAAAAACTGAGCCTTCAGCGGGAAAGCCCATACAATCGCAGTCCTTTTTATGAGGGCTATCTGAAGCTGTGCAGCTATGACCTGCTGGAAAAGGTGCCTGCGTGCAGCAGGATCATCACCAGTGATGATGTGTTTGACTATATGCTCCATGTCCGGGCGTTGAACGAGGGCATAGATATCCGCCGGGAGGAGGTTTTCAGAGACTATCTGACAGATAAATACGGTCAGTTTCGTTTTACCTCCATGGAGGATCTGGATAAACTCAAGCGGGTAAATAAAGCCCGCAGCAGGACTCTGTCCAAGTATACCCGGGAACGTATAGCCCACAACGTTCGGGAATATTCCAATGGGGAGAGCGGCTTTCGATACTTTACGGATAAGATCGGGGAAGACGGATTGTATTTGCTGGATGAACCGGAAAACAGTCTGAGCCCCAGCCGACAGATGGAACTGAGTCGGTTTTTGCTGGATTCCGTCCGATACTGCGGCTGCCAGATCATTCTGGCTACCCACAGCCCCTATCTGCTGGCCATGGAGGGCGCCCGGATCTATGACCTGGACAGCAACCCTGCTGTTATTCGCTCCTGGACGGAGCTGCCGGAGGTACGGGCCGCCCGGGATTTCTTCCGGGTGCATGAAAAAGACTTTAAGCAGGACTGAAGACGGATGGGCCAAAGTTCTTTTCGGGCTAAGATGAGAATCGTGCTGCTGCAGCTGCGCAGAGGTGCTGACCCGGACAGGGCATGGGACGGCGCGAAAAGAGAATTCGAACCGATCCTGTAAAGAAATATAAAGCACAGATCCCCCGGTTCCGCCGGGGGATCTGTGCTATTGTTGTGATTCGGTTCAGGCCAGCTTGTTTTCCGTTTTTGCGGAAGCTACCTGCTCCATAATGTCCTCTACGGAAAGACCCATCTGGGAGCCCAAAGCTGCCACAATGGCGCCTTCCACAATGGGGCCGTCGATCATGCGTACGTTTTTATCCGCAAACTCCTCCAGCACCATCTCCGTGGTCATGATGGCGCTGCCCATATCAATGAGGACCACGGCGCCATCCTCATTGGCTACGGCTTCCACCGCATCATGGATCCGCTGATAATCCGTACCTATCCCTCCGTCCGGGAGACCGCCGGCCGCCGCAATGGGAGCCTGAGGAGCCATTTGCTCTGCCAGTTCTTTGGCGCCCTGGGCGACCTTCTCGCTGTGAGATACAATGATCACGCCTACCATACTCTGCCTCCTCAGGCTGCGTCGGCAATGACCTTCAGCAGCAGAGTGAAAGAGGTGGCACCGGGATCCTGATGCCCCATGCTGCGCTCACCCAGATAGCTGGCCCGGCCTTTGGTGGCGATGATGGTCTTGGTGTATTCCACGCCTTTTTCGGCGGCGGCTACGCCTGCTGCCAAAGCGGCTTTGGGGGGCTGATCGGCTTTCACTGCGGCATCTATGGCCTCATAGGCGGGGATCATGGCATCCAGCATGGTTTTTTCTCCCTGGTGGGATTTGCCCCGATACATAATGCCGTCGATGGCATCCTTGAGCATGGCCAGAAAATCTTCCATGCCTATCTCCGTTTTGCCAGCCCCCTTCATGGAAGCTTTGATAAAGGCGGTGCCGTACAGGGGGCCGGAGGCCCCTCCTACCGTGGAAAGCAGACCCATGCCTACGGTCTTGAGGACAGTACCGATGTCTTTATCCTCTACCGGGGGGAGCTTGGTCAGAACGGCCTGAAAGCCCCGGTTCATGTTGATGCCGTGGTCGCTGTCGCCGATGGCGGCATCCAGATCGGTCAGAAACTCTTTGTTGGCGCCGATCACATCTGCCATGCCATGGATAATCTTGATTACGTCAGAAGCGGTTGCCATAGAGATTGCCTCCGGTATGCAATGTTACATTTTGAATGCAGGGGTGTTGGCGGGAGCATCCAGCAGGGCCTTGGTTTCATCATCCAGCCGCAGAATGGAGATGGCAAATCCGGCCATTTCCAGAGAGGTCATGTAGTTGCCCACAAAGGTCTTGTAAATATGGATGCCCTTGCTTTCCAGCACATCGTGGACATGATTGTTGACAATGTACAGCTCCATAAGAGGAGTGCCGCCGCAGCCATTGATCATCAGGGCGACTTCGTGGCCCTGATAGTCGATATCTGCCAGGATCTTTTCCAGCAGGGTGTCGGCGATCTCATCGGCGGTGCGGAGCTTCTCACGATGGGTGCCGGGTTCACCGTGGATGCCCATGCCGATCTCCACCTCGTCATCTGCGATCTCGAAGCCGGGTTTTCCGGCAGCGGGCACGGTGCAGGCCGTGAGGCTCATGCCCATGGTGCGGGTGTTGGCGATGACCTTTTCGGCAACGCGGGCCACTTCCTCCAGGGAAGCGCCTTCTTCTGCTTTGGCACCGGCGATCTTGTGGATAAAGATTGTGCCTGCCACGCCCCGGCGGCCGGTGGTGTACAGAGAATCCTTCACGGCTACATCGTCATTCATGATGACGCTCTTTACGGGGATACCGTCCATTTCGGCCAGTTCGCCGGCCATTTCAAAGTTCATAACGTCGCCGGTATAGTTTTTGATGACCAGCAGCACGCCGGCAGGAGTTCCAACGGCGTCGATGGCAGCCTTTACCTGATCGGGGGTGGGAGAAGTAAACACGGCCCCGGCTACAGCAGCATCCAGCATACCATATCCTACGAAACCGCCGTGAGCGGGCTCATGGCCGGAACCGCCGCCGGAGATCAGAGCGACCTTATCGGTCTTCTTGTTCTTGCGAACGAGAATGGTGTGCCCCGGGAGCTGCTCGAGGATATCGGGATGCGCCTTGGCGATGCCCTGGATCATTTCGATTTCCACGTTTTCAACCTTGTTGATTAGCTTCTTCATTGTTGGCCTCCTGTAATAGTATTTTTTTAAGAATGAGACGCAGCTGCATTCTTTGAAAATAGTATATACTTCCAAAGAAGAAAACACAATAGAAGGAATGTAAAAATACCGCCATATTTCAGCCAAAAGCCGCCATATGTGAAAAATTAAATATGGAGCTGGGTTTCTGCACGGGGCCGGGGACGAGGGAAACCGGAGCCGGGACGTATACGAAACCCGGGGGCGCACGTTCCGGCGGCTTTGCCGCCGGAACTCTGCGAGGCGCATGCCCCGCAGGCGTGCCGTCAGGCACGCAGTGCGCCCCCGCCTACCGCATTCACACATAGTTCGACTTGCAGAACCGGGCTTCCGAGCCGCACGCCTGTTTGTTTCTTCTCGGAAAAGAAAAAAGAACTGAAAAAGTATATTTTTCTGCGCCGGTGTGCTATACTTACAGACATAAAACAGACAGGAGGCTATCATGGTTAAGCAAGATGTTTTGATCCAGAATCCTACGGGCCTGCATGCCCGCCCAGCAGCACAGCTCATCAATTTGTGCAAGAACTTTCCCTGCTCCGTGAAGCTGGAAGCGGAAGGAAAGACCTGCGATGCCAAGAGTATCTTTTCCGTTCTCAAATGCGCCATACGTCAGGGACAGACCGTATCCATCGTATGCGACGGCGAGGGGGAACAGGAGGCACTGGAAAAGGTCGCGGCATATATCCAGGGACTGACGGAATAAAAATATTCGTCCTCATAAAAGCGGGCCCTCCTTAAAGGAGAGCCCGCTTGCTTATACTTTATTTCACGTTTATCAGCTCATCAGAACGGCCAGGAAGGATTTGATGCCCGGCACGATCATGTTCAGCGCTTCCTGAACGGCATGGCCGTGAAGAATGACCATGGCCAGCAGGCCGCCTACCAGCAATACCGCCAAAATGAGCCGCCACAGCAGTATCGCAGCGGAAAACCGCTTCAGAGAGGGGTTTTTAGGATGCCCTGCACCCCATACAAACAGGAAGATCAGCCCAATGACCGGAATGGAGAAAAGCACCATGAGCATCATGTACTGAAAGGTGTTCAGAAGGAGCTTTTTAGGAGGCACATCCTCTTGCAGGGGCGCAGCGGGGGGAACAGGGGCTTCCGGCGGTACAGGCGGGATGGGTTCGGCAGGAGGCACAGGCGCTTCCTGCTGCACGGGTTCGGCGGGAGCCTCCGGTTTTTCGGGTTCGCCAGGAGCCGCTTCAGAGATAAAGGATTTCCCGCAGGAAAAACAGAACTTGGCGTCATCTGCTGCCTGGGCGCCGCATACGGGACAGGTTTTCATAGGCACTCCTCTCCGCCGTTCGGAAGGAACGGCCGGTTTCATGAAAAATAACATGTTTATCATATCACACCCCCTGCAGGAATGCAAATGCAGACAAAGCCGGCAGGAGGCTGTTTCACAAAGAAATCACAAGAAATGAAGGGGAAATGAAGAATTTGTATCTTTTTTCTGCTTTTCTTGCTATTAGCTCTTGGGGCAGATACAATGAACTTATATGTAACCTTGCATGAAGGAGAAAAGAAGATGAGTAAAAAGCGTCATTGCTTGTGGGCGGCACTGCTGGCGGTGATTTTGATGTGCAGCCCCGGCTGCAGCAAAAAAGATACCGGTATCGATCAGGGGGAAGCAAATATTCCCACCCAGGCGCCTTTGGCAGAAACGGTCACCGCCGCTCCTACGCAGGCTCCTACGGATACCCCTGTTCCTACGGCAGAACCTACCCCCAGTCCCACTCCCGAGCCTGAAGGGCAGCCCGCCCATGGGCTGACCGAGGGCAGCGGCCTGATCGGTGCACTGCTGGCCCGGGGCACAGAGGTGGAAGTCACGGCAGAGCAGGACGAAACCTATTATGCAATTGCCATGGGAGAGCAGACTTTTCTGGTGGAAAAACGGTTCGTTCGGATGATCGACCAGCCGGCTCCTGCGGATAAGACCATGTATGCCCGGCGGGGCGCACAACTGAATGCTTCCCCTTATATGGACGGGGAACAGTTGGCGGAGCTGAAGCAGAATACTCAGCTGCAGATTCTGGAAGATCTGGGGGTAACGCTTCTGGTGCGGACCGGGGATCAAATAGGATACGTAAGAGCAGAAATGCTCAGCGGCAGACAGATCCGCAGCGGCGGCGGCTCCAGCAGCGATTCCGGCGGCGGAGATTCCGGTGGGGATGACGGCGGAGATATTCAGCTGAGCAGCCGGGGCAGCGGCAGCATCCTTCGGCTGGGCGGTTTCCGGCGGGAAGCCGCAGCACCCTTTGCTCCCGGCAAGGGACTTATCCTGGCGGATGAGGTAGAAGCGTATACCGGCTTTATGGGTCCGGAAGATGTCCTGAAGCTGGTGGAATACCAGGAAGGAGAGCGGTACGCCACAGTGCTGTTTGACCATGCACTGTATCAGATGGATATACGGCTGGTGCGGGTGGACGGCGATCCCACTTATGAACCCTGGACGGGATATGCCCGGAACCGGACTGTGGTATATGATACTCTGTGGCGGCTGGGAGAAGGCCGGGAACTGCGGGTGAACACCCAGCTGCAGGTCATTGCAGAGACGGGAGATGCTTATCTCTGCATCCTGGAGGACGGCAGTCGGGTATTCACGGCAAAGGAGAATATTTCCGATAAGCAGATACAAACCGGTGGAGGCGGCTCCAGCAGCAGCTCCGGCGGCGATGACTGGACGGAGCCCGCTCTGTAAAAGAACAAAACTGAATGACGTGCAGGCAGCTTTTCTGCGGAGGGGCTGCTTTTTGCGTATGCGGGTATAAAAAAGCCCGTGAGATTACCCCGGGCTTACATGCAATATGCAGGAACCAACTAAAGCATTCTGCTCATATCCATAAGATTACCAAACATATCTGCAAACCAGCCTATGTCCAGATGGGTCAGATCGTAAATCAGTATGTAAATGACGAGCAGTAATAGCAGCACAAATCCTCCCAGACCACATATGGCCAGGCGGCGGGCTTGCCGTCTTTCCGCCGTCAGGCGGAAGATTTGCTGATTCTTCTCCGTAACGATCGAATGAGCCTGATCCAGCTTGTCCCTCATGTTTTCCAGCAGCTTTTCCCGCTCGGCCAAACGCCGGTCAAAATGCAGGATCAGATCCTGAATCACCTCTGCTCCGGCACACATTTGCACCGGGCGGCCCAGCGCCTCGTTTTCAGACTTGCCGAAAGCGGTGGATATCTGGCGGATGGCACCGGACCCCGGGGTCATCTTTCCTGAGCGAATGCGGCTTACCGTAGAAACGCTGAGACCGACTCTGTCGGCGATTTCTTCCAGCGTATTCAGGTTGTTAGCGCTGATCTGCTCTTCAAAAAACGCTAAAAAAGCATCCTGTTCTGTCATGCTTTCGCCCCTTTTCGTTTCATATATTTTCCGCTGCGCAAAAAAGCGCAAATTATGCGCAAATAAATGACGTCCCCATGCAAAGAAATACCCATTGCAGCAAAACCAATGCTGTGCTACGGTACAGATATCCAAGAGAGGAGATGCCCTATGAAAACGATACTAAAAAACATTTCTACGTTATTTCCAATTCTATCCTATATGTGAAATAGAGTATATCACTCTTTTCCGGCTTTGTAAACACCATCCAAAACGATATATTAAGTCTTTCCATTTCAACACATTTTATAAAACAGTATCGCATCTTCTCTGCCCGAAAGCTGATCTCCGTTATGCGGAGATCAGCTTTTATCATGCCTGTCCTGAAAGAAAGTCTTGCACATCTTGCATGTACAGACTTATGGGCGGCTTGGGAGGCATCCATCCATGCTTTCCGCGCTGGTATTGTAAGAACCCTTAGAGCATTCATCCGCTCCGGCATTCTTGCCTTTACCTTCTCTCCTGTGTAGGCGATGCATGGACGGGCAATTGTCTCTGCAAGCGATTATTCTCATTATAAAAAAGGACGGCGATTTGTGAGTGGGGCGGACACAACAACTGTAAAACAAGTTAAAAATAACAGTAATTTGGCTGAAAAAGCAGAAAAATCCATTGGAATTCCCTCTCTTTTTAACAGAAAAAATAATATATAATTCAGAAAAGAGTGGGAGAGAACAATAGGGAAAATGGAAAAAAGAGAGAAATATTAAGAAAAATGGGAAAATAAAACGTTTTCTGTTTTTCAGGATGAAACAGAATTTTTTTGTAGCGATCACCGGAAACCCTTGCATAAACAGACATATTTTGCTACAATACAAGCAGAAAGTTTGCTCATGACTTGCAGCTGGCTTAGAAAGAATGTCCGGGACAAAAGGGGAAACGGACAGCTTTTTCTATCTGCAGCCTCCGTTGATCTGGACTGCAGGTCATGAACCGCAAACCTGACCCCGTAGAATTTTCTCCGGGGTTATTTTATATGCATCAGAGATATTGTGATAAGAAGGAGGGTTTTCCGAAGCTAACAGGAACGGTTTTGCAGGATAGCGGAGCAACACGGTCAAAATGAAGGAAATCTTTCAAAATGTGCTGAAATCCACAACCGAATACTTGTAATGAATGGGCGAAAAAAAATGTTTTTTACATGATGCCTGCTGTGTTAGAATGTTAGCGAGGCCTAAAGGGCTGAGGAATTTTTGAAAGGGGTCAATCATGCTAAACAAAAAGCTGGTGATCAACCGGGCGTGGTGCAAAGGCTGCGGCATCTGTGCGGCCTTCTGCCCCAAGAAGGTTCTGGCAGTGAAGGACGAAAAGGTATACGCGGAGAATCTGGAGGCCTGCATCCTGTGCGGCCAGTGCGAGCTCCGCTGCCCGGATTACGCCATTTATCTGGAGACGGAGGAGGAAGGAAAATAATGGGCAAAACAGTTTTGATGCAGGGCAACGAAGCCTGCGTAGAAGGTGCCATTGCAGCGGGAATGCGGTTTTATGCCGGCTATCCCATTACGCCTTCCACTGAGATAGCAGAGCTTTCCGCCGCTCGTCTGCCCCAGGTAGGGGGCCGCTTCCTTCAGATGGAGGATGAGATCTCCGGCATGGCAGCCGTTATCGGTGCTTCCGCCGCAGGCGTCAAGGCCATGACCGCCACCAGCGGCCCGGGGTTCTCCCTTAAACAGGAAAATATCGGTTACGCTGCCGAAGCGGAGGTTCCCTGCGTGATCGTGGATGTGCAGCGTGTGGGTCCCTCCACTGGTCTGCCTACTTCTCCCGCTCAGGGCGATCTGATGCAGGCCAAGTGGGGCAGCCATGGGGACCGCCCCGTTATTGTTATTTCTCCCTCCACCGTTAAGGAGACTTATATGGAGGCCATCCGCTGCTTCAACCTTTCCGAGAAGTATCGGGTTCCCGTGATCTTTTTGATGGACGAAATGGTGGGCCACCTCAGAGAGGGCATTACCCTGCCCGATCCTCACGAATACGAAGTTATTGACCGGCCTGTAGACCGTTCCATCACCGGAGAGGCGGCTTATCGGGTGCCGGAAGGCAAGTGGGTGCCGGAAATGGCTCCCTTCGGTCAGGGCCAGCGCTACAACATCACCGGCCTGTTCCACGATAAGGGCGGCTTCCCCCGGGGCACCAGCCAGAGCTACGAAGCGTTTTTGGAGCGGCTGCTGGGCAAGATCGAAGAGAATCGGGACGATATAGAAAAGTGGGAAGAACGGGATCTGGAAGATGCGGATATCGCCGTGGTCTGCTTTGGCGGCGCCGCCCGTACCGTAGAGGCTGCCATCGCCGAAGCCCGTGAAAAGGGCATTAAGGCGGGTATGTTCCGGCCCATTACCGTGTGGCCATTCCCCGAACGGGCCATGGCCAGGGTGGCTGCTAAGGTCAAGCGCATCCTGGTGGTGGAAAACAATGCCGGTCAGATGCTCCTGCAGGTAAAGGCTGCTGCCGGAGATACGCCCGTAGACTTCCTGGGCCGGTTCAACGGCTCCGTCATCGATCCTGCGGAAGTGCTGGCCAGGCTGGAAGCCTAACCCCAATCTGATCGAAAGAAAGGCTGTACATAGAAATGGAAAGCAAGCTCATTCATCAATATATGCGTCTTAGAGACCTGCCCCATATCTGGTGTCCCGGCTGCGGCAACGGCATCCTTATGCGGGATGTGGCCCAGGCCATCGACAATCTGGGGTTGGAGCAGGACAAAGTGGTGATCGTTTCCGGTATCGGCTGTTCTTCCCGGGCTGCCGGTTATATGGATTTCAACACCATTCATACCACTCACGGCCGGGCCATTGCCTTTGCTACAGGTATTAAAATGGCCAGACCCGAGCTCACCGTTATTGTCATCACTGGCGACGGCGATTGCTCCGCCATTGGCGGCAACCACCTGATCCATGCCGCACGCCGGAACATTGACCTTACCGTAGTGGTGTTCAACAACAATATCTATGGGATGACCGGGGGTCAGTTCTCTCCCACTACCCCCACCGGGTCTTTTGCCACCACCGCCCCCTACGGCAGCATCGATCGAACTTTCGATCTGGTGAAACTGGCCACCGGCGCCGGCGCCACCTATGCTGCCAGGGGCGATGCGTATCATGTGCCCCAGACTATCCAGCTCATTCAGAACGGTATTGCCCACAAGGGCTTTTCCGTCATCGACTGCGTATCCATCTGTCCCACCTACTACGGCCGCAAGAACAAGAAAGGCGATGCCGTGAAGATGATGGAATGGCAGCGGGATAACGGCATTCTCAAGGCTCGGGCCGATAAGATGCCTGCCGAGGAGCTTCAAGGCAAGATGGTCATCGGCTGCTTCCATGAGGATAAGAATGTTCCCGAGTATACCGAAGAATACGGCAAGCTCATTGCCAAGCTGGCAGCAAAGGAGTAAGCATATGCAGAAGAGAGAAGAGATCAAGCTGGTAGGTAGCGGCGGCCAGGGCGTTATCCTTGCTTCCGTGATCCTGGCGGAGGCCGCCGTAATGGAAGGCCTCAATGCCGCGCAGAGCCAGTCCTACGGCCCCGAAGCACGGGGCGGCGCCTGTTCTGCTCAGGCGGTGATCACCAGCGGCGCACTGGGCTTTCCCAAGGTGCGAATCCCCACCTGCCTGTTGGCGCTTACCCAGACTTCCCTGGAGAAATACAGCAAAGATCTGCCGGAAAGCTGCCTGGTGCTGGCTGACAGCAGCCTGACCATTCCCGAATGGCTCAAGGGTCATAAGGTGGTGCAGGTACCCATTCTTCACAGTGCGGTAGAAAAGGTCGGCAAGAGCTTTGTGGCCAACATTATTGCCGTGGCCGTGATCAATAAGGCTCTGGGGCTGGTATCCGAAGATATCCTGCGTCAGGCAGTGGCTGCCCATATTCCAAAGGGCACCGAGGCTTTGAACTTCAAGGCACTGGAAGTAGGCGAGGGCCTGCTTTAAGTAAAGTTTCGGGCGTTCCTATTGCGGGAACGCCCGATGTCCTTTATAGTTAGGGCATACACATACAACAGAATAAACCAAGGAGGATTATTTTCCCGTGGCAGTATCAGAAAATAAGCAGGCTTGGATAAAGAGTACCGAGGCTTCTTTGGCCAAGCATCCGGAGCGTAAGGCAGAGTTCACTACCAGCTCCGGTATTAAAGTGGAACGGGCCTATGACCCCAGCAATGTAGCCGGGGACGATTATGACGAGAAGCTGGGGTATCCCGGCCAGTATCCCTTTACCCGGGGCGTACAGCCTACCATGTACCGGGGCCGCTACTGGACCATGCGTCAGTATGCAGGCTTTGGCGATGCGGAAGAAAGCAACGAGCGTTACAAATACCTGATCTCCCAGGGCCAGACGGGCCTTTCCATTGCCTTTGACCTGCCCACACAGATCGGCTACGATTCTGATGATCCCATGAGCATGGGAGAAGTAGGCAAGGTCGGTGTGGCCATCGATTCTCTGGCGGATATGGAAGTGCTTTTTGACGGTATCCCTCTGGATAAGGTCAGCACCAGCATGACCATCAACGCTTCCGCCGCTGTACTGCTTGCCTTCTATATTGTGGCGGCAGAGCGGCAGGGCGTTTCTCCCGATCAGCTTAAGGGTACCATTCAGAATGATGTGCTCAAGGAGTATGCAGCCCGCGGCACCTATATCTTCCCCCCGGCGCCCTCCATGCGGCTGATTACCAATATTTTTGAATATTGTTCCAAGAATCTGCCCCAGTGGAACACCATCTCCATCTCCGGCTATCATATCCGGGAGGCAGGCTCTACTGCGGCACAGGAGGTGGCCTTCACGCTGGCAGACGGCATTGCCTATGTAGACGCTGCCATTAAGGCCGGTATGGATGTTGACAGCTTTGCGGGCCGCCTTTCCTTCTTCTTCAATGCGCACAACAACCTGCTGGAAGAGGTGGCCAAGTACCGGGCCGCCCGGCGTATCTGGGCTAAGATCATGAAGGAGCGTTTCCATGCCAAGAAAGACAGGAGCATGATGCTGCGCTTCCATACCCAGACCGGCGGCTCCACCCTTACCGCCCAACAGCCGGATAATAATATTATCCGTGTTACCATCCAGACCTTGGCGGCCGTATTGGGTGGTACCCAGAGTCTGCACACCAATTCCCGGGATGAGGCCCTGTCTCTGCCGACGGAGGACAGCGTGCGTATTGCCCTGCGTACCCAGCAGATCGTGGCCTATGAGAGCGGCGTAGCCGATACAGTAGATCCTCTGGCGGGCAGTTATTATGTGGAGAGCCTTACCGATCAGATCGAAGAGAAGGTTTGGGAGTATATCCACAAGATCGATGATATGGGCGGTGCCGTAAAGGCCATTGAACAGGGCTATATCCAGAAGGAGATTGCCGACAGTTCCTATGCGTATCAAAAGGCGGTGGAATCCGGGGAGCAGGTAGTGGTAGGCGTCAACAAGTTCACCGTAAAGGAAGAGGGCCATAAGGAGCATATGGTCATTGACAGCACCATTGCCGATAAACAGGTGGCCAAGATCAAGGCCGTCAAGGAAAAGCGGGACAGCCAGGCGGCTGCCGATGCTTTGGCCGCTTTGCGGGCTGCCGCTGCTACCGATGAAAACCTGATGCCTTATATTGTGGATTGCGCCCGCAAGTGGTGCACCGAAGGAGAGATCTGCAATGAGCTCAGAGCCGTATTCGGAGAATACCGGCCCGTGGAAGTGCTGTAAAGGAGAATATCATGGAACAGAATGAAAGAAAGATTCGTGTTTTGATTGCCAAGCCCGGTCTGGATGGCCATGACCGGGGGGCCAAGGTGGTCTGCCGCGCCCTGCGGGACGCCGGTTTTGAAGTTATTTATACCGGCCTGCGCCAGACCCCTGAGCAGATTGCCGCTGCGGCCATTGCCGAGGACGTAGACGCCGTAGGGCTGAGCCTGCTGTCCGGGGCTCATAATTACCTGTTCCCCCGTGTAGTGGAACTGCTGCGGGAACAGGGCGCCGGGGATATTGTGGTCTTTGGCGGCGGTATCATCCCCGATGAAGATATCCCCGGTTTGAAAGCAAAGGGCATTCAGGAGATCTTTACGCCCGGTACGCCTACCAGCGCTACCGTGGACTTTCTGCGCGAAAAATGCGGCCGGTAAACGACCCTCAGGAGCTCTTTGAAAGAGCCGCAAACGGCGAGCGCAGGGCTTTGTCCCGTCTGGTCTCACTGGTGGAAAACGGAGGCGACCCTGCACGGGAGGCTCTTTCGCTGGTATGGCCCCATACCGGCGGCGCCCGGATATTGGGCATTACAGGTCCTCCGGGTTCCGGTAAGTCCACTTTGACCAATGCGTTGGTGAAGCATCTGCGCTTGCAGGGACATACCGTTGGCGTTATTGCGGTGGATCCCAGCAGCCCCTTTACGGGGGGTGCTATTTTGGGGGACCGCATCCGTATGAGCAGTCATGCTTTGGACAGCGGCGTATACATTCGCAGCATGGGCACCCGGGGGCAGCTGGGAGGGCTTTCCGCCGCCTGTACCGGGGCGGCCCGGGTGCTGGATGCCTGCGGCTTTGCCTATATCATTCTGGAGACCGTAGGCGTGGGGCAGTCCGAAGTGGCTGTGGCCCGGTGTGCCGATGTGGTCACGGTGGTCAGCGTTCCCGGCCTGGGAGATGATGTGCAGGCCAGCAAGGCCGGCATTCTGGAAATCGGCGATATTTTCGTGGTAAACAAGTGTGATCTGCCCGGTGCAGACCGGGTGGTTCTGGAACTGAAGAGCATGCTGGACATGGATCAAACCGGAGAGAAGAAGAATGCTCCGGTGCTCAAGACCAGCGCTTCTTCCTTTATGGGCATAGAAGCCTATGGAGAGGCGCTGGACGCCATGTGGCAGCGGTTTGCCGAAAGTGGGGAGCTGGCCAAGCGGCGGCAGCAGCGGCTGCAAAGCGAACTGCTGGAGATCATGCAGAGCGAGATCATTCGTCGGGCCGCTTTGCCCAAACCTGGCACGCAGGCCATGGAAGCCTTCATGCAGGAGAAGAAGAACCCTTATGAGTGGGTGGATGCCACTCTTTCTCAAATTTTAAAGTAAAGGAGCATTCCCATGAAACTGGATCGAATCGATCATATTGGTGTGGCCGTAAAAAATCTGGATGAGTCCGTAAAATTCTATGAAGAGAGCATCGGTCTCAAGGCCAAAGGCTTTGAAGTGGTGGAGGAGCAGAAGGTAAAAGTAGCTTTTATGCCCTGCGGCGACAGTGAGCTGGAACTGCTGGAAAGCACGGAGCCGGACGGCCCCATCGCCCGCTTCATTGAAAAGAACGGCCCCGGCATCCAGCATATTGCTATCCGGGTGGATGATATTGACAAGGCTTTGGAGGAACTGAAGGAGAAGGGCGTGCGCCTTATTGATCAGACCCCCCGCTACGGGGCAGGCGGCGCAAGGATTGCTTTTGTACATCCCAAGGCCACCGGCGGCGTGCTGCTGGAGCTCTGCGAACGCAAATAAGAAGGAGAAAAGGCCATGACTACCGCAGAAAAGATCAATGATTACCGGGCACGGTGTGCCAAGATTCTGGAAGCCGGCGGCCAGAAAGCCGTAGACAAGCAGCATGCCCGGGGAAAATACACCGCTCGGGAGCGGCTGAATCTGCTTTTTGACGAAGGCACCTTTAAGGAGATCGACCGGTTTGTGACCCATCGCTGCAATCACTTCGGCATGGAGAAAAAAGAAATTCCCGCCGATGGCGTAGTTACCGGCTATGGATTGGTGGATGGCAGGAAGGTTTTTGCCTATGCACAGGATTTCACCTGCGTGGGCGGTGCTTTGGGCGAGATGCATGCTGCAAAAATCTGCAAGGTAATGGATATGGCGCTGGAAGCAGGCTGCCCCGTGGTGGGACTGAATGATTCCGGCGGCGCCCGTATTCAGGAAGCCGTGGATGCCCTTTCCGGTTACGGACAGATCTTCCGCCGCAATAGTCTGGCTTCGGGCAAAATCCCCCAGATCAGTGTGATCATGGGGCCTTGCGCCGGAGGAGCCGTATATTCCCCTGCCCTGACGGATTTTATCATCATGGTGGAGGAGAAATCCCAGATGTTTATCACCGGTCCCCGGGTTATCGAGGCTACTACCGGTGAACAGGTCACAGAAGAAGCTCTGGGCGGCGCTTCCACCCAGACGTCCGTTTCCGGCGTAGCTCATCTGGCCGCCTCTACGGAGGAGGATGCCTTGTGGTATGTGCGCATGATTCTTTCCTATCTGCCCAGCCATGCAGGAGAGCCTGCTCCAGCTTATGAGAATGAAGAAGAGAAGGGCCGGCCTGCTTTGGACACCGTCATTCCCGACAGCTCCCGCCGAGCCTACGATGTGCGCACGGTCATCGGAGAGATCGCCGATGCAGACAGCTTTTTTGAGCTGCAGCCCAACTATGCTCCCAATATTGTCACCGGCTTTGGCCGGGTGGGAGGACGGAGCGTAGGTTTTATCTGCAATCAGCCCAAGGTAATGGGCGGTTGTCTGGACATAAACGCTTCAGATAAGGCCAGCCGGTTCATCCAGATGTGCGATGCGTATGGTCTGCCCCTGATCAACCTGGTGGATGTGCCCGGCTTCCTGCCCGGCACCGCCCAGGAGTATGGCGGGATCATTCGTCACGGCGCCAAGCTGCTGTATGTGTACTCCGTAGCGGAAAGCCCCAAGATCACCGTTATCATGCGCAAGGCTTATGGCGGCAGCTATCTGGCCATGTGCTCCAAGGATCTGGGTGCAGATATGGTACTGGCCTGGCCCACTGCAGAGATCGCCGTTATGGGCGCGGAAGGGGCAGCCAACATTATCTTTGCAAAGGATATCAAAGCCAGCGAGGACCCTGAAGCTACCCGGCAGGAAAAAATTGCCGAATATACCGCCGAGTTTGCCACCCCCTATGTGGCCGCTGCCCACGGGTATGTAGATGCCGTCATCGAGCCCAGCGAGACTCGGGAATATATTCTGGATGCACTGAATCTCTTTGAGAACAAGAAGCGGGAAGGCCGCATTCGGGGGAACATGCCCCTGTAAAGCCAGCAGGCATAAAGAGAGCTCCGTGTGGGGCTCTTTTTGTGTATGGTACAGAGAGTTACTACTGTTTTGCGTATTTTGAAGAAAGTAAACGGAACATCGTTGAGTGGATTGCATCCAGTTTTTCACAGCATTCGCAGCCCGCGGCTTTATGCGGATAAGGTTGGAGTCGGATCCCTGGGGCGCACGTTCCGGCGCAG
>UQYI01000019.1 GCA_900545265.1 uncultured Eubacteriales bacterium | reverse complement strand
AGGCAGCCGCCGGATCCCTTTTAGAAGCGCTTCACTTGAAGCGCTTTTTTCGTTGCTGCCGCGGCATACAGACCAGTTCTCACCTCAGGCCGCGCTTTGCGCATGCCGGCTTGCGGGGGATAAAATGAAAATTAGTGACCAGAAAATCCTTCATTCGCAGAGAGGAGTGCCAGATGAGGCGTATTACCAGAATTGTGATCACAGGCGGACCCTGTGCAGGAAAGACCGCAGCCATGGATTATTTGCGGCATAGATACATGGAACAGGGCTTTCGCGTTTTATGTATCCGGGAAGCGGCCACAGACCTTATGAGCGGCGGTGTTACTCCGTGGAACTGCTCCACCAGTGTTTTCTATCAGCAGTGCCAAATGGAATTACAGGCCGCACGGGAGCGCATTTTTCTGCAAGCGGCGGAGAGCATGGATGCGGAACGGATTCTTATTCTTTCCGACCGGGGTCTTCTGGACAATCGTGCTTATATTGCAGAAGACGAATACGACTTTATTTTGCAAAAAAAAGGTTGGACGTTGGAGCATTTACTGGCAGGATATGATGCCGTATTCTTTATGGAATCGGCAGCGGTAGCACTTCCACATCTTTATACAGTTACCGGCAATTCCATTCGAACGGAAGCACCGGCGGAAGCGGCAGCACTGAACGAAAAAAGTTTTCAAGCCTGGCAAGTGCATCCATACGTACAGGTCATTCCCTGTAGAGAAAACTTTGCAGAGAAGCTGTCCCTGCTTGGCGCAGCGGTGGATATGGTTTTAGAAGGCCGCATCCAGTCCAGCGGTCGAAGCCGTCGATTATGTTGACTTTTTTGCGGTAAAGGCGTATTATGTTTGTTAATGAACACGAATATATTTAATGATAAAATTAACAAGAAGACAGAGTTGTATCCCTTTCTGTCTTGGCTGAAGAAACCATGGCGCACTATTTGCATGATGATCATGGATGGTGTGCTTTTGTGTTTGGCCGCCTTTCTGGCCCTTGTGGTTCGGTTTGAGTTTTCTTTAACAGAGCCTGTAGCACAGGGATTCTTTTACCCCATTTTGTTTCGGATGCCTTTTTTCGTAGCAGGGGCTTTGGTTATTTTTACCGCTTTCCATATGTATTCCGGCATGTGGGAATTTGCCGGAACGGAAGAGTTTATCCGGCTCTTTGAAGCCTGCGGTCTTTCAGCGCTGCTGCTGTTGGCTATACTGGTGTTTTCCCAGTGTCCGTTTCCCAGAAGCTTTCCCGTGTTTACGCTGGCTTTTGAGCTGATATTTGTCACTCTTTCTCGATATGCGGCCTATCTTTCTCATAAGAGGCGGCAGCGGGGAGGCGTACGAACCATGCTCATCGGTGGTGGCGAAGCGGGAGCCATGATCATTCAGGAGTGCCAGAGAAGCCGATTCTCTCAAAATAATATTGTCTGCGTTATTGACGATGACCCGGCCAAACGTGGGCAGTATTTGCGTGGCGTGCGTATTATCGGCGGCAGGGACAAGATTTTGCAGGCGGCGAAGCAGTTTGATATCAACGAAATCCTTTTCTGCATTCCAACAGCCAGCAGTCAGGAAAAGAAGCATTTGCTGACCATCTGTCAGGAGACAGGGTGCCGGCTGCGCACTCTACCGGCTCTGTATCAGATCGCCAACGGCGAAGTCATTATGCAAACGATCCGTAATGTAGAGATCGAAGATTTGCTGGGCCGTGAGCCGGTGCAGGTGGATCTGGAACGCATTGGCGCCTTCCTCAACGGCAAAACAGTTTTGGTCACGGGCGGCGGAGGGTCTATCGGCAGCGAACTGTGCCGGCAGATCGCGCACCATGCGGTAAAACGGCTTATAATTTTTGACATTTATGAGAACAACGCTTATGGTATTCAGCAGGAATTGCGGCGAAGCTGTCCGGAACTTCCGCTGGAAACATTGATCGGCTCTGTTCGGGATAAGGAGCGGGTGCGGCAGATTTTTGAACGCTATCGGCCTCAGATCGTTTTTCATGCAGCGGCGCACAAGCATGTGCCCCTAATGGAAGATTCACCTAATGAAGCGGTCAAGAACAACATTTTCGGCACTTATAACGTAGCCTGTATGGCGGGTGAGTATGGCGTGGAAACGTTTGTGCTTATTTCTTCGGATAAGGCAGTGAACCCCACAAACGTTATGGGAGCCAGTAAGCGGATGTGCGAGATGATCGTGCAGTCTCTCAACGGCCGCTACGATACTAAATATGTAGCTGTGCGTTTTGGCAATGTACTGGGGAGCAACGGCAGTATCATCCCGTTGTTTCGGCAGCAGATTGCGCAGGGTGGTCCGGTAACGGTGACGGACAAGCGGGTCATTCGTTACTTTATGACCATTCCAGAGGCGGTTTCCCTGGTCATGCTGGCCGGATCCGATGCCAGGGGCGGCGAGATATTTATTCTGGACATGGGAGAACCGGTGAAAATAGATGATCTGGCCAGAAACATGATCCGCCTAAGCGGCTTGGAGCCAGGCGTGGATATTGAGATCGTGTATACGGGTCTGCGCCCCGGAGAAAAGCTTTATGAGGAGCTGCTTATCAAGGAGGAAGGGCTGCGCAGCACGGATAACAAGCTCATCTTCATCGGAAAGCCTCTGAACATTTGCCCGGAAGATCTGCAAAAACAGCTGGAGGTGCTTTGGAAAGCCTGTATGCACAACAGCCCGGATATTAAAACCTTGCTGGAGCAGGCTGTGCCCACCTATCATATAACGGACAATCGTCCGGCATAGGGGAGTGGGGTATAGACTTCCTCTCTGTATTTCCTGACTTTAACAAGCGAAAAAACAAATAATGGTATGCATAAATATTATCCGGACTGGGATTCTTTCCGGATATTTTTTCATTTTAAGAGAAAAAAGCAAATAAATATGTTTGCATGCTGCAACTTTTGTGCTATTATATACGAAACCGCTTGAAAAAAGGGATCGAAGACGGGGGTATCGTTCTCCTGCATTTGAACCCGAGAAAAGGTCTGTATCCCGCCGGGACAGCGTATGCTGAAACAGGAAGGATCGGGCACGGAGGAAAAGGAGAGAGGCAAATGGAAAACAAACTGGAAAAGAAATACAACCTGTGGACGGCCATAGCCATGGTGGTGGGCATTGTTATCGGCAGCGGGATTTTTTATAAGGCGGAAGCCATCCTGCAAAAGACCCAGGGCAACATGCCCCTGGGTGTACTGGCCTGGGTCATCGGGGCAGCGGTCATGATCGTATGTGCGCTGGCTTTTTCCACCATGGCCGGCCGGTATGAAAAGGTCAATGGTCTGGTAGATTATGCCGAGGCTACCTGCGGAAAGGTATATGCATATTTTGTGGCTCACTTTGCCACCTGCATTTATTATCCGGCCATGACCAGCGTGCTGGCCTGGGTTTCTGCCCGGTATACGGTGGCTCTGTACGGACTGGCCTTAAATTCGGCGGAGTGCATGGTGCTGGGGGCATTTTACCTTGTGGCTATTTACGGGTTGAATGCGCTGGCGCCCAAGCTGGCAGGAAAGTTTCAGATAGCTACTACGGTTGTCAAGCTGATCCCGCTGGCACTAATGGCGGTTGTGGGGGGCGTTGTAGGGCTTGCCAACGGGCAGCTGGCCGCCAATATGACTCATGATGCCGTTGTGAGCAGTGCAGGGAGTTCCAGCCCGCTTTTTGCCGCCGTTGTAGCCACGGCATTTGCCTATGAAGGGTGGATCATTGCCACCACCATCAATGCCGAGCTTAAAGATGCCAAGAAGAATCTGCCCATTGCACTGGTAATGGGCTGCGGACTGATCGCGGTGGTCTATATCCTGTATTATATCGGTCTTTCCGGCGGCGCTTCCAATGCGGAGCTTCTGGTGGATCCAACAAAGCCCTTTGTGAATATCTTTGGGCCGGTATGCGGAAAGATCGTGGAAGTACTCATTGTATTCTCCTGCCTGGGCACCTTGAACGGGCTTATGTTCGCTTCCGTGCGCAGTTCCTATGCCATTGCCGTACGGAAAGAGGGCTTCCGCCCCAAGACGTTGGAAAGCGTAGACAAAGAGACCAATGTGCCGGCCAACTCTGCTGTGGTAGGGTTGCTGCTATGTACGGCCTGGTATGTATATTTCTACGGCGCTAACCTGACGGAAGGCTGGTTCGGTCCCTTCAATTTTGATTCTTCTGAACTGCCCATCATCAATATCTACGCTTTCTACATTCCCATGATGCTGCTGTTCATGAAGAAGGCCACGGATCTGAAAGCCGGAAAGCGGTTTGTGCTGCCTGCTCTGGCCATTTGCGGCAGTGTATTTATGGTGATCGCCGCCATTGTGGCCCACGGTATTTCCTCCTTCTACTACTTGATTGTCTTTGCGGTGATCATGGCCTTGGGTGCCATCCCTCTGCTCAGAAAGAAAAAATAAAGCACGCAAAAAGCTCCCCGTTTGGGGAGCTTTTTGACAAGATCGGAAAGATCAGAATACGTTTTCCAGAGTAAAGCAGTCCCGGCTTTCATCCTCATAATAATTATAGTCGGAAAAGTAAGGCGAATAGGTTTGCACACCAACAGAACGGGTCACGGGATCAAAGGTCAGGATCCGCAGATAACCAAGGCCTTTCTTTTTATCGTCCTGGAAGTTATACATCAGGGCATAGGCTGTGCGCCCATTCTCATAGACGATATCTTTCCGCGCAGAGCCATCATTGTGGCCGCAGAGGATCAGGCGGATGTTTTTGTACAACCGCACAAGATTTCGTTCCACTCTCCGGCCGTTGGAGGTAAGGCTTCCGTCATCGCTCAGAAAGTTATGCACCAGCAGGATACAAATGTGATCCGGATACTTTTCCAGCACCTCCTGAGCCCAGTCAAAATATTCCGTATCCGTTTGCCAGCCCAGCCCCAGCAGCAGGAAGTTTGTACCACCGGCTTCCAGCGTTTCATACCAGCAGACGCCATCCTTATACTGCTGCTCCGGCGCAGCCATATCGTTAAAGGCATAGGTAAGGTACACGGCGTAGTCCGCTTTATCTGCTCCCACATCATGGTTTCCGGCGATGCAGTAGAAGGGAATCTTCTCCTTCATCAGGCCGATGGCATGGGCGGCATTTTTCCAATGGCGCTCCATGTGCCGGTTATCTACAATATCGCCCGTTTGCAGAACGCACAGGGCATTGAGTTCCTGCCGATGGTTTACGGCATAGGCAGCCATGGTGTTGAATACCTTTGGGTATTTATAGGCATAGACCTGGGTATCCGAAAACCAGAGCATGGAAAACGGCGTGGGTGCCGCCGTAGGACTGGGGCTGGGGCTCTGGGTGGGCGGAGCGGTCAGGCGCGGATCTGCCGGGGGGACCGGCGTGCTTTCCGGAGCGGCCAGAGAAAACTGCACACGGGAATAATCCGGGGCAAAGGCACTGCGGATCCGTTCCTTTTTTTCCAGGGAAGCCTCCCGGCAGCCCTGGGACAGCAAAAGCAATGAGCCTCCCAGCAGAATGCCTGCTAGGAGAGTCCGGCGGGTACTAGAGAAAATGGAAATCGCCTCCCTTATGTTTGGTGAAGGGAAGATACCACACGAAAAACAGGGAATGGTGATTTCGCCATAAGCAGTCAGAATGAAAAACAACTAGACCAAAAGGGGAATGACCGTTGCGCCGGTCGGGAGAATATGCCATAATAAGATAAACCTTACCGGGAGGGAAAAATAACTTGGAAACAAAGCAAACGCAGGAGAAAAAAGGCTGGAGAAGTTTTACCAAAGTGGAAAAAAGCTGGATCTTTTATGATTGGGCCAATTCCATCTGGGCTACCAACATTGCCGCCGCCATCTGGCCCATTTACTTTGCTATGGTCATTCAGGGCCTGGCCAATGCACAGGCCATCGACACTACCTATGGGTATGTGGTTTCCATTGCCAATCTGGCCGTAGCCGTTATGGCGCCGTTCCTGGGGGCCATCGGGGATTTCAAGGGCATGAAGAAAAGACTTTGGAAGATATTCATGCTTTTGGGCGTGGCATTCACACTGCTTATGGCCTTGACGGATAACTGGGTGCTGATGATCATCGGCTTTATTTTCAGCCGCATCGGGTTTTCCGGTTCCTGCCTGTTTTATGACAGCTTCCTTACGGATGTGACTACCCGGGATCGGATGGATCGGGTCTCTGCCTGGGGATTTGCCATGGGGTATATAGGCGGCAGTACCATTCCCTTTGTACTTTCCATTGCCATTATGGCGATCATGGGGCTGGATAACCTGCTGGGGTATAAGATCGCCATTGCCATTGTGCCCGTGTGGTGGCTGGCCTTTTCCATTCCCTTCTGGAAGAATGTAGAGCAGAAGCACTATGTGGAAACGCCCCCTTCCCAGCTGGGCCGGGAGGTGTTTAAAAACGTAGGGCGCACGCTTAAAAACATCGTTACCAATAAAGCAGTGCTGTTCTTTGTGCTGGCCTACTTCTTCTACATCGACGGGGTGGACACCATCATCTCCATGGCGACCAAATACGGTTCTACCCTGGGTCTGGGGGCTATCGGCATGATCCTTGCCCTGCTGGTCACGCAACTGGTAGCCATGCCCTTTTCCATTTTCTTCGGCAGCTGGGGGAAGAAGTATGGAGCTTTGAAGCTTATCGGCGTGGCCGTAGGGGTATATGCCCTGATCACCGTGGTAGGCTTCTTTATGGGCTTCTTCATTGATTTTTACGATACCATGGGTATGACAAAAGAAAAAGCCATTGCCATTGGTCAGGTGCTTTTCTGGGTACTGGCTACTTTGGTGGGCACGGTGCAGGGAGGCATTCAGGCGCTGTCCCGTTCCTACTTCGGGCAGATCATCCCGCCGGAACGTTCTAACGAATATTTCGGGTTCCTGGATATCTTCGGTAAGTTTGCCGCTGTTATCGGACCAGCATTGTACGCGCTGGTTTATGGGATTACAGGGAAGGCCTGCTTTGGGATACTGAGCCTGATCGTGCTGTTTGTGCTGGGCGGTGTATTCTTGCTTCTGGGCCGTCCGTATTTCAAAGCAGCACAGCATGAAGAGATAGAAATGGACTGACGGAAGGGAGTAAACAAATGCCGAGCTTTGAGGATAAACTGAAGGAATATGCCCGTCTGCTTGTGGCAGTGGGCACCAATTTGCAAAAAGGACAGACTCTGCTGCTTACCAGTCAGGTGGAGCAGGCGCCCTTTGCCCGCCTGTGTGCGCAGGCCGCCTATGAACGGGGCGCCAGGGAAGTGGTGCTGCGCTGGAATGACGATGCCATGACTCGTATGAAGTATTTATATGCGCAGGAGGATGTATTTGACGAAACGCCTGCCTGGGTGGTGCATCAGTGCACAGATTATGCCCGGGAGGGTGCCGCTACTCTGAATCTGGTAGCCAGCAACCCGGAAAATCTTAAGGGCGTGGATCCGGACAGGATCCTGCGCAGCGCCAGGAGCCAGGGGCAGGCTTTGCGGGAATACAGGGAACTGTCTATGGCCAGCGCTTTCCCCTGGTGCATCGGCGCCCTTGCTTCCCCGGCCTGGGCCAAGGTCGTGTTTCCGGAACTGCCGGAAAAGGAGGCCGTAGAGGCTTTGTGGGAAAAGATTTTCCTGGCCGTGCGGGTAAAGGGAGATGGAACTGCGGTGGAAGCCTGGGAAGCACATGCCCAAAAGCTTCAGCTGCGGACAGAAAAGCTCAACGCCTACCGCTTTGACCGGCTGCACTACTATAACAGCCTGGGCACGGATTATACTGTGGGGCTGCTTAAAGGTCATATCTGGTGTGCCGGCGGAGAATATACGCCCAAAGGGCAGTTCTTTATGCCCAATATGCCTACGGAAGAGATCTTCACCGCTCCCGACGCCAACCGGGGAGAAGGGATCCTTTGTGCGGCGCTGCCTTTGTGTAAGGACGGCAATGTGATACGGGATATCCGCTTTGAAATTCATCAGGGCCGTATTACCAAAGCTACTGCTTCCACAGGAGAAGAAGTGCTGCAAAAGGCCATCGATGTGGATGAAGGCGCACGGCGCTTTGGCGAGGTAGCTCTTGTGCCATATGATTCCCCCATCAGCAACAGTAAAACGCTCTTTTACAATACGCTTTTTGATGAGAATGCTGCCTGCCACTTTGCCTTTGGAGAAGCATATCCCACTTGTGCGGAGGGTGCGGAGAACTGGGATGAAGAGACGTGCAGGAAAAATGGTCTTAACCGCTCCATGACCCATGTGGACTTCATGGTGGGTACGGCAGACCTGTCCATCGACGGTATTCAGGCGGATGGTACGGTGATCCCCGTATTCCGTAACGGAAACTTTACTTTTTAACAAGAGAAAAAGAAAGAGGCCCCGGCATAGCCGGGGCTTTTTGCATGGTGCATGGGATACGAATCATGGGCACATGGGGTCACATTCTTTGCCAAGATGCAACGAAAGTGTGAATGAATCAAGAATAATTGCGTCCCGATGTGCTCCCGATCCTTGTGCGTATTGAAATGCCGGGTCAGGTCGGATACAATATATACATCTGTACCAACGAAAGGGGCAGACATGGGGATGCCGCCCCGATGGGAGAAGGGATATATGGACGGAGGGAAAAGGCGAAAGAAGCTTCCGGCCCGGCGGATACGGGATATCGCCTGGGGAAGTTCGCTGATCGTGCTGGCGTTGGGGCTGCTTCTGTGCCTGCTGTACTGGGAATTGTGGCGGCAGCCCATACAGGTGGATCCGCGGTCGTATACGTCTCTGTACCGGCGGGAGGACGGGGCTGTGGCGGCCCGGGTGGATCTTTCCGCACTGCTGAATGCCTGCCATTTGCCGGATCCCCGGGAATCGGGATTGGAAGTCGGACGGTATCCGGATATACAGGCGCTGCTCTCTATGGAATTGCAGCTTGCCTACGGGCAGGATGGAAATATGGAACTTTCGCTCCGGGCGGATACGGATACGCTGCGCCGCTGGGGCATAGAACTGTCGCCACTGGAATTTACTATGGAAGCTCCCGCCTATGTGGCGCCCCGGGAGAAAAAGGGCTCCTTGGCGGTGGAACAGGAACCGGCGGAGGAAGAAAAGCCCCTGACGGAAGGATATCTTACATCTTTGCTGGATCCGTACGGCCGGGGATATAACCTGCGAACCGTGTGTGAAGAGGTGCAGGCGCGGCGGGATCAGGCGGCAAAGAGCCTGTTTAAGGATGAATATGAGACAGAAAAACTTCAGTTGAACTTTATCGTGTTTCCTGTTGGACAGCCTTACAGAAACTGTTATCGGGCTGTATATGCAATCCGGGAGAAAACGGATTCTTCGGCCAAAATGCAGAAGGTGCAGTATCTGACGGTGGAGGTGCTGGATCTTGCTTACAGCAGCAGGGAGGGAGTCACTTTTCGAAGGAGCAGCCTGCGTATGCCGGATACCCTGCGGGAAGCGGAGAGTCTCAGTGAGTATGAAGAGATGGGCTGCACCTGCTTCGATCTGTACGGGGGCGGCATGCGCAATGAAGAACGCAGCGCTTTTGATCAGAATGGGTTCGTGCGCTTTTTTGATACGGCCACCAGCTTTCAAATGGCCAATGGACTTTACTGGTCGCCCACTTATGATCTGCTGAAAGAAGACGATATCTGGCGGCTCACTGCCGTAAAGGGACATTCTCTGGCAAATCTGCTGCGTTATGCACGCAAAGAGATCTATGCAAGGCATTATGTGCGCTTCAGTGAAACTGCAGAAAAAGAATTTTTGAATCATTACACCGGTTATGGCTGGTATAAGGGACACTTTGACCGGGAAGATATCGCCCTCAGCGAAACGGAAAAAGCGAATCTGCGCCTGCTGCGGGAAATACAATCCCTTATAGAAAAGTAAACGGAGGAAAAAGATATGAAAACCGTACGCACTATTCTGGCCACACTGGCGGCCGTGCTTCTTTGCTACAGCCTTACGGCCTGGATCTCAGTCAGACAAGATGCAGCCTTTGTGCAAAGGACCATCTTTCAGGGATTTGACCAGACCTTTATTATTGCCCTTGTCATGGGCGGAGCCTTTCTGCTCATCGCCATTATACTTACCGTAGCCATTGCTTCTACGGGGGAAGAAGCAGAGGATCTTGCCGAAGAGGAAGAAGAGGAGCCGGTGGAGACGGAATCTCCTGCTCCCAGAAGCGGTTCTCGGGAGAAAAGGGCACCGGGCGGTTCTTTCCGCCGGGTGGTCCATACCCCGCAGAAGGACTTGGACGATTTGTTTGAAGAAGACGAAGAACAGGCGATGGTGTTTGCCAAACCCGCCGAAAAGCCGGAAGAACCGTCAAAGGAAGCAGGCGAAGAGGCACCTGCTGCAGAAGCTGCAAAAACACCTGTTGTTCCGGAAAACACTTCTGCCTCTGACGACGCGGCTTCCGCAAAAGTGCAGACCCCGCCACCGAGTCAGGAACAACCGGGGAAACCGGAAGTGGTTCGGCAAAATGGCGGAGAGACAGGCTATATGCATTGCATCTACTGTGGGCGGAAGGTCAGTGCCGATAGTCTTTTCTGCCCCGGCTGCGGCAAAAAGCTGTGAGGCACGCCTATGAGCAAGACCCAGACAAAACGGATGATCCTCCTGCTGACGGCGGCGCTGCTCAGCTTTGGGGTGCTCATGGCAGGGGTATTGATCTGCCTGAGTTACTTTGAATCCGGGGAAAATCTGCGGGAAGTGGATATGCGCCGGTATGTTCTGACGGATAAGGACGAACAGGGGCAGTTTACTTTTTCCGTAAATGCAGACGGCATTATTCACGACTTTCATCTGCCGGATCCAAAGACTACGGAACTGGATATAAGCCGTTACCCGGATGTGGCAGCGGTGTATTCTCTGGTCTTTGTGGTTACCCCGCAAGGGGAGGACAGTTGGCAGATAGAAACGGCCAGCAGTCTGGCGGATCCCGCAGGGGATTTGAAAAAAGGCGCCCTGGTGCTGACAAATACCCGCTGGATATGGACAAAAGAACAGGCAGAGGCTGCTTATGCCAGTGCACAGACCGGCCCAAGAACCATCAGCATCCGTAAATATGCGTTGTGCAGTTTGGACTATCAGGATAGATACCTGCTGACGATAGATAAGGAGGCTTTGCTGAAGGCCTGCCGCTGGGAATTGCCGGTGGATATCGCTGCGCAGGAAGCGGATAAAGGATATCAGGCAGTCATGAGTCTTGGCCTGTATGTGACGGAAACGGAGACTGGCTATCGGATAGAAACCACCAGCACGCTGCCGGAGGTAGTGGATATCTTTAAGGAACGGGGGATAGAGATCACCGATACCACCTGGAACATGACCCAGGAAGAGGTAGCTGCTCTGTATGCGGCTACCCGCAGCCGGGAACAGGAACTTATCAATACGCCTGCTCCTACGGATACGCCCGTTCCAGCAGATACTGCGCCCTCAACAGCAATCCCTACAGCGACTCCTGCTGCCTCCCCTACGGCTACACCCAAACCGGAGCAGAATACCCCCAGATCTCTGGAGAGCCGGGAAAATGTGCTCTCCAGTCTGTACGGATATGATCAGACTGCCCTGCGGGAGGCCATCCGCAAGGCTAAAGAGGCACATTACGGCACCGATTTCAAGAGCAGCCAGGTAAGCTATAATTACTTTATTACCGGGAAAAATGCTTCGGCGGAATATGGCAACTGCTTTTCGGTGATTTATACCGTTAAAACGGAGGCCGGAAAAACGGAGTACCTCCGGGCAGATGTATACGATTTCGGGGCTCGGACGGTGATTTCCGCAGAGGATGTAACGCTGCACACCTTTGCTTCCGCCGCCAAGGCCAGGGACAATGGGGACTTCCCAACCAGCCTGTACACGGTGAATACGCTTAACGGCGGTTCCATGGCATTCGGCGAAAACGGCGGCCAGAGCCCGTGGAACGATGAAGGATTGATTTTTGAAAACAGTCTGGAGGAAAAGCTTACCACGGAGGAACTTTGGAACATTCCTACGGGCAACAACCAGACGCTGGAACAGCTGCTGGGCTTTGCACGCAATGAGATATTCGCCCGCTGCGGACACAAATTCAAAGAAACCAGCAGTTACTACACTTTTTATTCCGGCTATGATTGGTATGATCCTCAGGGCAGCATTACCTATAACGATATCCGCAAGGATTATCCGAATGCCTGCTATAACATTGACCTGATCAAGAAGCTGGAAAGTCTGATCCGGGAAGGATAAGCAGAACAAACGGCTCCGGCGCAACCTTTTTAAGGGCTGCGGGGTATTGGGAGCAGAAAGGAATTTCACCTTGGAAACCAGGACGATTCCACCCTCGGAGGCGGTGCCCCTGAGTTTGGAGGCGCTGTATGCCGCCTATGGGGATATGATCTATCGGCTGGCACTGCAGCGCACCCGGAACCGGGCTGATGCAGAGGATGTGCTGCAGGATGTTTTTTTTCGCTGCCTGCGCCGTGCGCCGGAATTTGAAAGCCGGGAGCATCAAAAGGCGTGGCTCATCCGGGCGGCACTGAACAGCAGTAATTCGCTGCTGAGCAGTGCTTTTCGGCGGCATCGGGCAGATGAAAGTGCATTGGAGCTGCTGCCGGGGGATACGGCGCCAGAGGTTTCGGAAGTATACGAGCAGGTGCTCAAACTTCCGGAAAAGCAGCGTATTGCCATACACCTGTTTTATTATGAGAACTACGGTGTCAGCGCTATTGCATCCCTCATGGACTGCCCGGAATCCACCGTGAAATCCCACCTCTTTCGGGCCCGGGCTCGGTTGAAGGAAGCGTTGAAAGGAGGGATCTGAGGATGTTCCGGAATTCCTATAAACAGGCTAACGACAGCATCCATCCCAGAGAAGACCTGTTGCAGGAAATGCAGCGCAGGCAGACGCAGCAGAAACCGTTATGGAAAGCACCTGCCCGTTGGGGGACTCTGGCAGCCTGTGCACTGGTAATGATATCCCTGGGAGTATGGCTGCTGGGGCAGAGCTATGGCAATAAAAAAGATGCAAATGATACTATGCAGGCGGCCGCCCAATACAAAAGTGAAGAAAAATCCATAGGTGCAGCAGGCTTTTTTGATGCTCCGGAGGAAAGCACTTCAGTAAGCGAACAGGAGGAGGGCGCCATGAACACCATGGATGCGCCTACGCCTGCCGTTGGTGCGGATACCGGTACATGGGCAGGGGAGATACCGGAGAACGGACTTTTCGGTTCGGGAGAAGGTATATGTTGGACGGTGGATCCTGAAGCCTGCCTCCTGCTCCTTTATGATACGGAAGGAAACAAGCTGGGAGAACTGTATTTGCCGGAGTTGGGAGAATATTCTTTAACGGATACGGAACTGCAGGAAAATATCCTGTGGATATATACGGAAGGAGGCAGCCTGCTTGTAGATATAAGCGACCCGGCCAGCCCGCAGCTTTATAAACAGGGAACATAGATCTGAGAGAGTACTGAATATATGAAAAAGAACCACCCGTTCGCCGGGTGGTTCTTTGGTTTTTGGATAGAAGATGGGGTGGTTGGCTTATGAACGGTCAATACTGCTTTGGGGGCTTGTTCTGTTCTGAAGGGGTATGGCTTTTCAGTGCCTGGGCGGCCAGTTCAATCTTCCGGTCCAACACCAGCCGCGCGGCGCCTACTGCGCCGGATATCCGGCCCTGGCTCCAGGTAAGGAATTTGACAGCGCACATGGTATCGCTGCTGCTGTACTGATGTACGCTGTCGAAAATATGCCGGACAAACTCCGGCCCCCCATGTTCTACAAGAGAGCCTCCCAGCACCACGCATTCCGGGTTAAACATACTGGCCAGATTGCTGATGGAGAGCCCCAGATACAGGGCAGCCTGTTCCAGCATGTTTTGGGCAAGCGGATGCCCCTGACGAGCTGCCTGACAGATGTTTTCTATGGGCAGCGTTTCGTGGGCTGAGAAGTAATCCCAGAGAGGATCTTTATCAAAAAGCGGCCCCCGGCTATGCTGGTATTGCTCTTCTACATGGCGCACAATAAAGGTTTCCGATGACATGGCGTGAAGACAGCCTCTGCGGCCGCAGGTGCATATGGGACCGTTGGGGCATACCACCGTATGGCCTATTTCTCCGGCACTGTGATAGGCGCCGGTAAACAGCTTTCCGTCGGCAATGATGGCCGCTGCAATACCCGTGCTGATGCCTACATAGATCATGCTCCCTACGGAAAGGTGATTGTATTCACACAGACAGCTGGCCCAATGGCGGTTGATGACTTCTGCTTTTATGCCTAACTGTTCCTGCAGGTAGCCGGAAATATCCAAATCACTCCAGCCCATATCGGAAGCGTGGAGCACCTTTCCGTTGTTGATAAGGCCGGGAGATCCTACCCCCAGGCAGGGAAGGAGCCGATCCGGACACATATGCAGTATCCGGGCAAATCCCTCTGCCAGAGTTTGCAGGTAGGTTTCAGGCCCCAGGTCTTTTAACGGCAGGGAAAACTGACAGGCAACCTTTCCGCTGAGACGCAGCAAAACAAAAAGCAGCTCCCGGTCTATCAGGGTAGCTCCGGCGGCATACCAGCAGTCTTCCGTCAGGGAAAGGGGGGTCCCGGGCCGTCCCCGGCTAAGCACGCTTTCCTCCGGCAGAACTTCCTCCTGTACCAGATGCAGATCCAACAGCCTGGAGCAGGCATTGGATACGGTCGTCCGGCTCAGCCCCGTTTGCTTGGCGATTTCTGCCCGGGAGATACGGCCCCTTTCCACATAGGATATAATGTTATTCTGGTTTTGCTGTTCGATCAGCTTGGGGGTTACAGTCATATTCATACAAAACCAGTATACACATGTTTTCTTCAAAAAACAACCGGAAAAACATATTTTATAAACCTGGTTGACAAAATAGACTTTTTCTGTTACGATAAAAATAATAAATTTGTAAAATTGAATTACAAAATAATTTTTCACTTTCCCAATACGCAAAGCAAGGCAGCGGTGAACTATGAATGTAAATGATGTATCGATCTCTCAAGTTAAGGTGGAGTTTTTTCCGTATCTGAACCGCGTGCCGCTGAAGTTCGGCCACGAGGTATCCAATGGCGGCGAGCTGGTCTGCGTGCGCATGCAGGTCACGGATACAAAGGGCCGCAGCGCCTGGGGATATGGGGAAACGCCTTTGGGGGCGGCTTGGAGCTGGCCTTCTGTACTGTCGCAAAGCCGGCGGGTGGAGCGGATGCAGGCGTTCTGCCTGTTGCTGCAGGCGGAATGGGGAAAGGTGTCCCTTTCCGGCCACCCCATGGAGATCGGCTCTCTGTTTCTGGAAACCCGGCTGACAGATTGCCTGAAAAAGGAAAATGCAGCATATCCGTCGGAAGATCCTATGCCTTATCTGTGTGCGCTGGTATGCTGTTCGGCTTTTGATCTGGCGCTGTACGATGCTTACGGGATCCTTCACGGGGTAAAGGTTTTTGACTGCCTGAATGGGCGATATATGAACCGGGATCTGAGCACTTACTATTCCCCGGAATATGCGGGGCTTTTTGCAGGGAAGTATCCGGAAGAATATCTGGTGCCCCGCAATGCAGTGCCTGCCCGGCTGGCGGCGTGCCATCTGGTAGGCGGGAAGGATCATCTGTATCCTTCCGAACTGACCGAAGAAGATCCAAAGGATGAATATCCCCTGCTTCTTCAGGATTGGATCCATCGGGACGGGCTGTTCAATCTGAAGATCAAACTTACCGGCAACGATGCTCCCTGGGATTACAATCGTATTGTAGAGGTTGGCCGTATCGCCATAGCAAATGCCGTGCAGAATCTTACGGTGGATTTTAATTGTACCGTTACGGATCCTGCTTATGTCAATGAGATACTGGATAAACTCAAGGCACAGGAGCCGGCGATCTATGAAATGATTCTGTATGTGGAACAGCCGTTCCCCTATGATATGGAGGCAAACCCCATAGATGTGCATGCCTGCAGCCGGAGGAAGCTCCTGCTCATGGATGAAAGTGCTCATGACTGGCGTTTTGTAGCCCTGGGTTATAAGCTGGGTTGGACGGGTGTGGCTCTGAAGACATGCAAGACGCTTACCGGAGCATTACTTTCCCTATGCTGGGCCAGAGAGCACGGAATGGCCATCATGGTTCAGGATCTGACCAATCCCAGGCTGGCCATTATCCCCCATGTGCTGCTGGCGGCCAATGCAGGCACCATTATGGGAGTGGAGGTAAACTCCATGCAGTTCTGCCCCGGCGCCTCTGCAGATGCCGCAAGGATCCATCCCGGTCTGTACCGCAGGCGGGAAGGATGCGTTTCCTTTTATACGCTGGGAGATTCCGGATTCGGCTACAGGCTGGAGGAAATAGAACGGGCAGCCAGGGAGGCGTACCATGCATAATGGCCGTGGTAAAGAAAAAGTAAAGAGCATTCTGTTCAAACTGCTGGCGGCTGCAGTGTTCATAGGGGTGTGGCAGGGTGCCATAGAGCTGTTTCATATTAAAAAATATGTACTGCCGGAACCACTGAATGTGCTCAAGGCCATTTTTGACCCGCAAATAGCTGCAAAGAACAACTGGTGGCTGCATATCGGCACTACGGCGGGGGAGATCTTTTTGAGTTTTCTTACGGTGGTAGTGCTGGGGGTGCTGATTTCTTTGGCCATTGCCTGGTCCAAGCCGCTGCACAAACTGATCATGCCGCTGATCGTTCTGCTGAGCTCCATTCCAAAAATCGCGCTGGCTCCGCTGTTCTTGCTCTGGTTCGGATATGGCTTGCGTACCAACATTGTGGTAGCCGTGATGGTGGCCATTTTCCCGGTGATCATCAACACGGTCACAGGACTTATCGATATAGACGATAACCTGCTGGATCTGACCGGATATCTGGGCGCTACCAAATGGCAGGTGTTTACCAAGATCCGTATTCCCAACGCATTGCCTCATCTTTTTGCCGGGATCAAAACCAGTGCCGTCATGTGCGTTTCCGGTGCTATTGTGGGAGAATTCGTGGCTTCCAAAAACGGATTGGGGCGACTGCTTCGCTCGGCGCAGGCCAACATTGATATGGCCACCATGTTTGCCTGTCTGATCCTGCTGGCCGTCATAGGGCTGCTGTTTTTCAGAATGATTCATGTGGCCGAAAGGCTCTGCATGCCCTGGGACCGCCGCAGCGGCGAAGGAGAAAAGGAGTAGATCATGAAAAAGCTGAAAGATATTTCCGCTCCCAAAAAGAACAAGGGTATGTCTTTGCTCCAGAACGTGTTTTCCATTGCGCTGTTTCTGCTTCTGTGGGAAGTGCTGGTGCGGGCATTCCATGTGCGGGAAGCTTTTTTGTGCACGCCTTCCAGTGCATTGTACCATTTGCTGTGGCCCCAGCCGGATGCGGATTATCATTGGCAGATCAATATCCTCATGACGCTGAAGGAATATGTGATTAGCTTTGGCATTGTGGTGGTGGGAAGCATTGCCCTTTCGGTGCTGATCGTCTGGTCCAAGCGGATACAGGATCTGCTTATGCCCGTTTTTATCTTTATCAACTCCATGCCTATGGTGGCCGTTGCGCCCTTGCTGCTGATCTGGATCGGGTATGGGCTGAAGACAAACGTGCTCATTGCCTTTCTGGTCAGTTTTTTCCCTATGGTCATCAATACTATTACCGGGTTGAATGCGCAGGATCCCAACCTGCTGGATCTGGTGCGGTATCTGGGTGCCAACCGTTGGCAGCTTCTGTTCAAGATACAGATCCCTGGCGCTCTTCCCTATATCTTCTCCGGTATGAAGGTTAGCAGCTCCCTGTGCATTATGGGAGTGATCGTAGGCGAACTGATTGCTTCGGATAGGGGGCTTGGATATGTGATCGTCAATGCGCAGCTGACCATGGATACGCCCCCCATGTTCGCTTCTATTATTATGATGAGCGTGCTGGGATGGGGCATGTATTTGCTCGTCTCGCTGCTGGAGCGGTTGTGCATGCCGTGGAACTTTGTTAAAGAACGGGTAGATGCCTGAAAGCAGACGCCCTTCAGCTTTCCCTCCCGCGGCCGGGAGAATAACACAACAGGAGGATATCCCATGAAGAAGTTTCTAGCCGTACTTTTGGTGCTGGCTATGGCCCTGAGCCTTGCCGCTTGTACGCAGGAGAAGGCAGCCGATGCCGATCAGCCGGCCAAGACCGCCGATGACGTCAAGACTGCCGACGATGCCAAGACCGATTCCGAAAAGAAAGAGCTGACTCCGGTCAACTTCCTGCTCAACTGGACCATTGCCGCTGACCATTCTCCTTACTATGTGGCTCTGAACAAGGGCTGGTATGAGGAAGCCGGTTTGGATGTAAACGTGATCATTGGTCAGGGCTCCGGTTATTCCGCCACTGCCATTGACGCCGGTACCGCCGACATCGCCATCTGCGATGCCCCCGTTGCCTTCCAGTACAGAGAGAACGGCGCTGCCGTAAAGATCATCGGCATCGTGTTCGACAACCATCCCAATTCCATGTATTTCTGGGATGACAGCGGTATCACCAAGCCTCAGGATATCGTGGGCAAGACCGTAGCCGTGCCTGAGACCGATGGACATAAGGTCATGTGGCCTGCTTTCGCCGCCATGATCGGTGTGGATCCTGACAGCGTGGAGTTCATCAATATTGAATCTACCGCCAAGGTATCCGCTCTGGCCTCCCACAACGCCGATGTGGTTTTCGAGCTTTACACCGGCTATCCCAACTTTGAATCCGCTATTCCCGAAGGCGGCTTCTCCAACATTCTGTGGGCCGATTACGGATTTGAATGCTATGCGCATTCCTACATCACCAGCGACAAGTATGCGGAGCAGAACCCTGAAGTTCTCAAGAAGTTCATGGACGTTACCTGTCGTGCCTGGGAGTATGTGCTCAATAATCCCGAAGAGGCGGTTGACATTCTTTCACAGTATCACTCCATCAATAAGGACGATGTGCTCAAAGCTTTGAAGATTGAGTTTGCCTTCCTGAAGACCGATCGCTTCAAGACGAACGGTGTGTGCTCCATCAGCGATGAAAAGATGCAGGCTACTTATGATCTGGTGAATAACTACCAGACCAAGCTCAGTTATACCGTGGATCAGATCTACGATAAGTCCTTCCTGCCGGAGACCCCCTACAACAACTTCAGCGACTGATAAGATCTTTGCCGGGGGCTGCACCAGATCTCTTTTCGGCGCAGCCCCTGTTCCTTTCCTCCGTAACAAAACATCAAAGTAAGGAGTCCTTTTGCCCGGGCAAAAGCATTAAAACAGTATGGAAGAAAAAACGTTATTGTCCATTCGGAATCTGAAAAAGGTATATACCACCCGCGAGGGCACTTTGGAAGCTTTAGGCAGTGTTACTTTTGATGTAGGGGTAGAGGAATTTGTCAGCATCGTCGGCCCTTCCGGCTGCGGCAAAACCACCCTGATGCGAATTATTGCGGGGCTCATGCAGCAGACTTCCGGGGAGTTGATCGTAGACAAGCAGTATTTTGATCCCAAGCGGGAGGTGGGTTTTGTATTCCAGAAGGCGCTGCTGCTGGATTGGCGGCGGGTCATCGACAATGTGCTGCTGCCCATAGAGATCCTGAAACTGGATCGAAAAAAGTATGAGCCTCGGGCCAGAGAACTTTTGGAACTGGTGGGACTGAAAGGCTTTGAAAGGGCCTATCCCAATGAACTTTCCGGCGGCATGCAGCAGCGTGTTTCCATTGCAAGAGCTCTGATCCATGACCCCAAGCTCATTTTGATGGATGAACCTTTCGGTGCGTTGGACGCCATTACCCGCGAAAAAATGAATTTTGAACTGCTTCGCATCTGGGCCGAAGCAAAAAAGACGGTTCTGTTTGTTACTCATGAGATCAGCGAAGCCGTGTTTCTGTCGGACAGAATCGTAGTGCTTTCCGCCCGTCCTTCCCAAATGGTAGGGAACGTAAGCGTGGAGTTGCCCAGACCCAGAAACCTGGAGATGAAGATGACGCCTGAATTCAATGCGTACACTCTTCAGATATACAACATGCTGGAGAAATAAACTATGGCGAACTATAAAGAAGGAAAATTCGGTGTGGGGATCCGGGGCACCGGTCAGGTGGCCCGGCAGCATGCAGAGGCTATCCAAGCCAATCCCCATGTATATATAGCCGCAGTATGCGGCAGAGATCCGGAACATGCCAGAGCCTTTGCCCGCAGCGCGGCTCCCCAGGCCCGTATTTACAATGCCTATGCCGATATGTTGGCAGACCCGGATGTAGACGTGATAGTGGAATGTATGCCCAACTATCTGCACGCAGAGGAAAGCCTGCTGGCGCTGCAGGCGAAAAAGCATCTGGTGTTGGAAAAACCCGTAGGCATCACTCAGGAGGAAACGGATGCGCTTTTTGCTGCCGCCAGTGCCAATCAGGAGTTGAAAACAGTGGTGAGCTTTTTGATCCGCTGGGTGCCTCTGGTGGAAAATCTGAAAGACCTTATCCGCAGCGGCGCAATCGGTGATGTATATTACACGGGAACGGACTACTGGCACGGCATTAAGCCATCCTTTTCCAGTTATCCATGGATTCGAAAAAAGGAATTCGCCGGGGGCGCTATGATCACCGGCGGCTGCCATGCGGCGGATGCGGCCAGATACCTGAACGGCGAGGTAGAAGAGGTTTTTGCCTTTGCTGCACCCGGGCGAGCGGACTTTGATTTTAATACGACTCTTTCTGCATCGGTAAAGTTTGCAAACGGCTCTGTGGGGCGGATGTCCGCTTCTTTGGATGGGCTGGCTTTCCCGTATCAGTTTAATATTGATGTGCTGGGTACCCAGGGGGCTATTCGAAACGGAAAGCTGTACTCCTCCAAACTGTTTCCCAAGCAGAATGACTGGATCGAATTGCCCATGATAGAGCCAAACAGCGGTTCAGTGGATCACCATCCATTCAAGCAGGAATGGACAGAGTTTACTGGCAGCCTTTTGGGGGGCGAATCTCCTCGAAGCACCCTTATGGATGCGTGCCGCTCCATGGATGTGGTGCATGCTATCACGCAGTCCTCCCTTACCGGCCAGCCCGTCCGGGTTTGCTGCCGCGACTGAGTTTATGGAATATACAAAAAGCACCCGCATAAAGGATATGACCGTCAGGGAACTTATACAGCGAGCCCCCGAAGCGTCTGCCGTGATTATTCCCATAGGGTCTCTGGAAATATTGGGGCAGCACGGCCCCCTGGGACTGGACGATATGGTGGCTGAAGCCATCGTGGATCCCATTGCAGAACAAACGGGCTGTTTGAGCGCGCCGCTGATCCCCTATGGGGATACGTTGGAATTTGGCTCTTATCCGGGTACGGTGCATATTCCTCAGACGGTACTGGAGGAGTATCTGTATGCAGTGGCAAATTCGCTTTTGATCCACAGCGGATTCAGAGCCGTTGTGTTTTTGGCCACGCACTCGCTGAACTGCCATGCCGCTAATTCTGTTTGCCGTCGCCTGACCATTGAAGGAAAAAAGGTCCTGCTGGCAGACTGGTGGGCTGCTGTGGGAAGCCGCTCCTGCGGCGTGCTGGAAGACACGGCAACCGGACGTGGGCACGGCAGTGAGATGATCACCAGCGTAGCCTTTGTCCTGTGCAAAGAGCTTGTCCGTATGGAGGATGCCCTTGCTGAGACACCTGCACCGGCTTTGGAAAAGGTGAATCGTTGGAACGGTACGCCCTTTAAGACTTACGGCTGCTTCCGTCAGTACTGCAAAAGCGGAGCCTGGGGCAATATGTCTTTGGCCACGGCAGAGAAGGGTCGCCTGCTGCTGCAAAGGGGCGTGGAGGCCGTTTCACAGTTCATTATGGAGGCCCTTGCACAATAAAGGAGGACTTTTGCTTGTATAAAACAGCTGTAATCAGCGATGAAATATCGCAGGATCTGGCCATCGCTTGCACTTTGGCAAAAAAATATGGGCTGGATGGTGTAGAGATCCGTTCCGTAAACGAGAAAAATCCTTTTGAGATGACACCGGAAGATGTTCGTGCCATCGGCCGGATATGCAAAGAGCACGAACTGAAGATTTGCGCTGTGGCGCCGCCCTTCTTCAAATGCAACCATGATGATCCGGCAGCTGTTCGCACCCACCTGGAGGGACTTCGCCGGTGTGCGCAGGCCGCTCACAGCTGGGGCACGGATCTGGTGCGCGGGTTCACTTTCTGGCGCAGAGCGGATGCTGTGCCTACGCCCATGGAACTGGCTGATGCATATGCTAAAGCCATAGACGTTGCCCGGGAGGAAGGGATCCGCATTGCCATTGAATCCGAACCCAGCGTATGCACGGCAAACATGCGCTCGCTTTATGAATTTTTGCAGTTGCTCTCTTCGGAGCGGGTGGGGGCGCTGTTTGATGCCGGAAACGAAGCTGCAGACCCGGCCTGTCCCCCTCCTTATCCGGTAGGATATGAGCTGCTGAAGCCCTATCTGTTCCACGTGCATGTAAAGGATACCAAGGCTTCTGCCGCCGGGTGTGAATTCTATACTCCGGCGCTTATGGGAGAGGGAGACGTGGATTACCACGGCCTTTTTGACCGGCTGAAGCAGGATGGATACCATGGGTGGGTGTCTGTGGAGACACATTATCGCATACACCGAGCCTCTTTTGCAGAAAAGGAGCTTTCTCTGCCTCAGGGCAGCGTTTTTTCCAACGGCGGATATGAGGCAACGGAGGCGTATTTCAAAATACTGCGGGACAGCTATGGATGGCAGGAGGCTTGAAGGATGAACAAAGTCAGATTTGCGCTTATCGGCTGCGGGATGATCGCACGGATCCATGGAGCAGCCATTGCTCAGATTCCGGAAGCATGCCTGACGGGAGTGTTTGACCCCAACATGGCCAGCGCAGAGCGCTTTGCCCGAGAGCATAATGTAACGGTGTATCCCACTATGGAGGCCTTGCTGGCAAGTCCGGAGGTAGATGCGGTATGCATCTGTACGCCCAGCGGGCTCCACGCTTCGCAGGCTATAGCAGCCATGGAGGCGGGCAAACACATGGTTTGTGAAAAGCCTATGAGTCTTACTCTGGCGGATGCGGATCGTATGATCGAAACGGCGGAGCGTACCGGTGTCAAGACCTGCGTCATTTCACAATATCGGTTTTCCGATGCCACCAGAGAGGTGCGCCGGGCCATACAGGAAGGCGCTTTCGGCAGGATCGTTTCCGGAAGCCTGCAAATGAAATACTACCGTTCTTTGGAGTATTATGCTTCCGGCGCTTGGCGGGGCACATGGGAAATGGACGGCGGCGGCTGCCTGATGAATCAGGGTATACACGGCATAGACGTGTTCCGATATCTTATGGGACCGCTGAAAAGTCTTTCTGCCATTACAAAAACCTTGACCCGGCCTGTGGAAGTGGAGGATTCCGCTGCCGCCATAGTCGAGTTTGCCAACGGAGCCATAGGCACTATAGAGGGCTCCACTACTTGCTTCCCCGGTTATCCCCGTCGTATTGAGATCTGTGGGGACAAAGGCAGTGTCGTCATGGAGGAGGATTCCATTCTCCGCTGGGATCTGCCCATTCCCTGCCGTATTCCCGTAGGAAAAAACGCCCAAAACGTAGCCTCCTCCGATCCGGGGGCCATTGCATGCTCCGGCCATGTGACACAGATACAGAATCTGGTATATGCTGTTTTGCACGGTGCGCCCCTGATGGCGGATGTGTCCACCGGCCGGCCGCCGCTGGAAGTGATCCTTGGAATTTATGAATCCGGAAAAACCGGGAAACCCTGTCTTTTCTGAACAAAAACAGTTATATTGCATGGAATCCCTTCTGCAGAAAGCCTGTTTTCTGCGGGAGGGTTTTTGCTTTTTGTGAAAAAACGGAGATTGCCCCGTACCGGGGGCAATTTCGGAAGGATGGCTTTCACAGCCGTATTCTCTGAAACAAAATGCACCGTTGGCCGGCTAAAAGCTGTTTGCACAGGGAAGAACTATTTGCGGCAAATGAGGAGTTCGCATTTTCACTGCGTTCTGCTATACTGTATGTAAAAAATAAATCAGGACTTTGGGAGGAAACATGGCAGATATTTGGCATGAATTGTATTTGAAGGCGAAGGAGCAGTATCATCCGGAAGAGGTTTCTCCCTTTATCTATGCACATCATGTGGTATGTGCGTTGGAAAGCGAAAATGGAGAGATATACACCGGCTGCTGCATAGAAGGATGCAGCGGAGTCATGAATATATGCGCCGAAAGAGCCGCTGCCTTGAATATGTATTTAAACAGCGGACAAACCGTGATCAAAAGGCTGATAGCCTTCAGGGATATACCGCCTTACGGAGAAGGGAGCGGAATGCCATGCGGAGCGTGCAGGGAGTTTTTCATGCAGTTATCCCTAAGAAATAAAGACATGGAAATACTGGTGGATTATGAAACCCGGCAAACGATCACACTGGAAGCGCTGATGCCCCAATGGTGGGGGATGGAAAGATACTGTAAAAGCAGCAGATAGGGTGCATCGGAGCGGCAGGCTGTGTGCACCGGTGGGAAACCCATAGAGACCGGCCGCCCGGCAGATTGCTTTTGCCAGGTTTCCCTTGCAAAAAGCAGATGCAACGAGTATACTATATAAAGGAGAAATAAGGGAGGGCGAGAGGAAAATGATCATCGTAGGTATTTGCGGCGCTTCCGGAAGCGGGAAAAGCACCCTGGCCAAACGTATTCAGGACAGTCTGACCTGTTCCTGCACCATTATGGGGCAGGATTGCTACTACAGGAGTTTCCCTCAGCTTTCCTTTGAAGAACGCTGTCACTTGAATTACGATGAGCCTTCCATTTTTAACTATGACGAGCTGCTGGAGGATCTCAAGACCCTTATGAGCGGCCGTCCCATTTACAAAAAGGGGTACGATTACGCCAAACATCTTCGGGCGGATACGCAGGAATTGATGGAGCCGCCCCAGGTGCTTATTATGGAGGGCATCCATATGTTTCATGATCCCAGGATCTGTGAGCTTATGAGCCTGAAGGTCTACATGCATGTGGATATTGATGTGTGCCTGCTGCGGCGGATCCGGCGGGATATGAAATCCCGGGGGCGCTCACTGGATTCTGTAACGGAACAGTATATGGAAACGGTGAAACCCATGTACGAAAAGTACATTAAAGAATACATCAAAGATGCAGACTTTGCCATTATGCGGGGCGGGCACAACCGCATGGCCATAGATGCCATTTCTGCTTACCTTACCACCAAGGTGCTGGCGGAACGATTTGAAGAAGAAGCCGCCGCACAAACGCCGCAAAGCAGCATTTAAATACAGGTTTAAAATAAAATCATCAGGAGAGAGCAATGGAAAAGCAAGCAATGGAAAAACAGGCAATCACCGCCATGCGGGTCCTTACCGCAGAAGCCATCCAAAAGGCAAAGTCCGGACATCCCGGTCTGGCCATCGGCAGCGCCCCTACGGGCTACACTCTTTTTAAACACATGAAGCATAACCCCGCCGATCCCCGGTGGGATGCTCGGGACAGGTTCGTTCTTTCTTCCGGACATGCTTCCATGCTGCTGTATACCCTGCTGCACTTCTATGGCTATGGCCTGTCCATGGAAGATATCGCCAACTTCCGTCAGCTGGGCAGTCGCTGCCCCGGCCACCCCGAGTATCATGAGGTCCCCGGTGCGGAAGCCACTACTGGCCCCTTGGGCCAGGGATTTGCCATGGCTGTGGGTATGGCTATGGCGGAAGCCCATCAGGCTGCCGTGTATAACCGGGAGGATTTCCCCATTGTAAACAATTATACCTATGTGCTTATGGGCGACGGCTGCATGATGGAGGGTGTTTCCCATGAGGCCGCCAGCCTGGCCGGGCACATGAAGCTCCATAAGCTCATTGCCTTTTATGACAGCAACCGCATCACCATTGAAGGCGGCACGGACATCGCCTTTACCGAGGATGTGCACAAGCGCTTTGAAGCCTACGGCTGGCAGGTGCTGGAGGTCATGGACGGGGAAGATACCGCTGCCATCGCCGCTGCTCTGGAAAAGGCGCAGGCAGATAAGGAGCATCCTTCCTTGATTATTGTGCATACCGTCATTGGATACGGTACGCCCCGGGCAGGCAGTGCGAAGGTTCACGGAGAACCTTTGGGTGAGGAGAACGTACAGCTCATGAAAGAGAATCTGGGCTGGAAGTATCCTGCGTTCACGGTGCCTCAGGAACTGTATGCGCATTTTGATGCGCTGAAAAAGCCCGGCGAGGCCGCCGAGGCTCAATGGAAAGATCTATTTGCCCGTTACGAGCAGGCATATCCTGAACTGGCTGCCCGGTATAAAGCGGAGCGGGAAGGAAAGCTGCCTGATTTTGCGCAGGATCCTGCTTACTGGGAATTCTCCCCCAGCGAAGCTTCCCGCAGCAGCAGCGGTACGGTGCTTAATCGTCTGGCGGCCGGCATGCCCAACCTGCTGGGCGGCAGCGCAGATCTGGCTCCCTCCACCAAGACAGAGCTCAAGGGACTTCCTTTCATGGAGCCCGGCTGCTATGAGGGACGGAACATCCATTTCGGCGTGCGGGAATTGGCTATGGCCTGCGCCTGCAATGGTATGGCGCTGTACGGAGGGCTGCGGGTCTTCTGCGCCACCTTCTTCGTGTTCAGCGACTATGTCAAGCCTGCCCTGCGGCTTTCTGCCATTATGAAGCTGCCGGTGCTGTATGTGCTTACCCATGATTCCATCGGTGTGGGAGAGGATGGCCCCACTCACCAGCCCATTGAGCAGCTGGCCATGCTTCGAGCCGTGCCCAATACGCTGGTATTCCGTCCTGCCGACGGCCGGGAGACTGCTGCCGGATATCTGGCGGCCCTGCAGCACGAAGGACCCACCTGCCTGGCGCTGTCCCGGCAGAACCTGCCCCAATTGGAGGGCAGCGGCCTGAACGCACTGAAGGGTGCCTACATCTTGCGGGAGCCCAAAGGTACGCCGGATGTGATCCTCATGGGCAGCGGCAGCGAGGTGGAGTTGTTGTTCAAAGCCGCCGATCGGCTGGCGGTAAAGGGATACACCGCCCGGATCGTTTCCGTTCCTTCCTTTGAGCTTTTCGAACAGCAGAGCGAAGAGTATAAGCAGAGTATCCTGCCCGATGGTATTCGTGCCAGAGTGGCCGTGGAAGCGGGCGCTTCCTTCGGCTGGGGCCGGTATGTAGGGCTGGATGGAGAAACGGTGTGCATCGATCACTTCGGTGCTTCCGGCCCCTATAAGGAAGTATTCCCGGCCATGGGCTTTACCGCCGAGAAGGTGGATGAGGCGGCTATGCGCACCATTGAAAAGTGCAGAAAGTAAAACCGTATTTGTTATGGAACCTGAAGGCAGCTTCTTCTTGGAAGCTGCCTTTTATATGTGCAGGAGACTCAAGTGGAGTGCAGCATATGCAGGCAGAAGGGATTTGAACTGCTTCGGAGGAGAGCTTTGGATTGAGAGATATCCTTACTTTTTGATTAACAAGGGTTTCCGACTTGCGGCAGAATTGACAAAGACCGTGCCGGGACGGTATAATTTGTCATTCAACGTTATCCAGGCGATGTGCGTGGGTGCATTTTTTGCGGCAGCCCTACATACCCGGCTGCTTCTGTGTAATGTGCCTCCGTTCATTATAGATCACATCAAAGGAGACAGACAATGGACATCTTTGAAAAATGCTATGCGCCGGGCATAGCCGACGCATACCGGGAAAAGGGCATTTACCCCTATTTCAGAGCACTGCAGACCCGTCAGGGTCCCGAGGTCATTATGGAGCACCAGCGGCGGATCATGCTGGGCAGCAACAATTATCTGGGCCTGACCAGTCATCCAAAGGTGATAGAGGCGGCGGTCAAGGCGGTAGAACAATATGGTACCGGATGCTCCGGCTCCCGTTTTTTGAATGGGACACTGGATATGCATGTAGAGCTGGAGGAACGGCTGGCAGGGTTTCTCCATCAGGAGGGGGCGATGACCTTCTCCACGGGGTTCCAAAGCAATCTGGGCATTATCAGTGCCCTGGTAGGGCGGAATGACTATGTGATCCTGGACAAAGAGGATCATGCCAGTATCTACGATGCCTGCCGTCTGAGCTATGGGAAGCTTCTGCGCTATGAGCACAATGACATGGAGGCTTTGGAGCGGTGTTTGCAGCGGGTTCCGGAAAGCGCCGGAGCACTTATCGTAACCGACGGTCTTTTCTCCATGAGCGGAGATATTGCGAACCTGCCGGAGATCGTCCGGCTGGCAAAGACCTACGGGGCCAGGATCATGGTGGATGACGCCCACGGCTTGGGTACCCTGGGAAAGGGCGGTCGGGGCACTCCCAGCCATTTTGGCCTGGAGCAGGAGGTGGATGTGTATATGGGCACGTTCTCCAAATCACTGGCCAGCCTGGGCGGCTACATGGCGGGTAAGTCCAGGATCGTGGATTATGTGCGGCATAATTCCCGTCCTTTCATTTTTTCGGCTTCCGTGCCTCCGGCTTCCTGTGCGGCGGCTCTTGCAGCCCTGAATGTGCTGGAGGAAGAACCGGAACTGCCCGAAAGGCTCTTGCGGCTTTCGGATTTCTTCCGGGAAGCATTGAAGCAGCGGGGAATGTCCATTCGGGAGAGCCGGACGCCTATTGTGCCGATCTTCACTTATACCGCAGATCGGACCCTGCGCATTGCCATGGAACTGTACAAACAGGGGCTGTTTGTGAACACAGTGCTCCCTCCGGCCGCGCCGGCAGACGGGTGTATGCTGCGCACCAGTTTGATGGCTACATTGACGGAGCCTTTGCTGGAAGAAGCGGCGGATATATTAAGCCGGGTGCTTTCCATGCCGGAATATGCCATGAAATAAGAATCAGAAAAGGAGCACATCAGCTATGGAAAAGGTCGCACTGGTCACCGGCGGCACCTCGGGCATTGGGGCTGCGGCCGCAAAGGCCCTGAAGGAACGGGGCTGCATCGTATATACTCTCAGCCGCAGACAGGAGGGAGGAGATAAACATATTTCCTGCGATGTATGCAGCGAGGAAGGCTGCCGGAAAGCTGTCGGACGGATAGTGGAACGGGAAGGCCGGCTGGATATACTGATCCATTGTGCCGGATATGGCATTTCCGGTGCAGGAGAGTTTACCTCTATGGAAAAAGCAGAGCAGCAGCTGCGTGTGAACCTGCTGGGTACAGCCAATATGGTCAACGCCTGTATTCCCCATATGCGCCGCGAGGGTGGAGGAAGGATCGTTTTGGCCAGTTCTGTAGCGGGGGTAGTGCCTATTCCCTTTCAGACCTGGTATGCCTGCTCCAAGGCTGCCATAAATTCATACACCATGTCCATGGCAAATGAGCTGCGGCCCTTTCATATCAGTCTGTGTGCCGTTATGCCCGGGGATACTGTTACAGGGTTTACCGCTGCCCGGGATAAGGTGGATGAGGGAGACGGCGTTTATGCGGGCGTAATTTCCCGATCGGTAGGCAAAATGGAAGCGGATGAACGCAAGGGTGCTTCTCCGGAAAAGGTAGGAGCTCTGATGGCCCGCTGTGCTTTGAAAAAGCGGGTGAAACCTTTCTATATCCCCGGTTTGCTTTACAAAATGGCAGGTCTGATCATGCGCATACTGCCCAGCGGCTGGGCCAATGTCCTTATCGGCAAATTGTATGCCGCCTGATCCTTCAATTCTGTGAGAAAAGGCCCCTTTGGGGCCTTTTTATTGTTCATAGACGGAGCCGTTTCGGCGCCTCATTGAAGCTCAGACCGTTCGTGCTTGACAGGCGGCTGTTCTGGTTTTTTACTTGCTTGGATATTGGATTTTGCAGATTCGGTTCCCAGGTTTACGGCAGATAAAAGCTGTACTCTATGCTGCACATGGGGGCGGGAGAGGCTCCGCAAAATATCTCAAAAAAATGTACGCAGAGGGGATTGACAAGACTGTCGATTTCTGTTTTAATCTATGTGTTTGTTTAGAAATTGTAAACCATAAGTTTAGAAAGGCTGTAAGCCAGTATCCGTAAACAAAAAGTTTAGAAAGGCTGTTTGCATGGAGATCGGAAGCAAGATAAAACGCATGCGCCTGCGTCTGGGACTGACCCAGGAAGAGCTGGCGGATCGGACGGAGCTGACGAAGGGCTTCATATCCCAGCTGGAGCGGGATATCACCTCGCCCTCCATTGCGACTCTTATGGACATTCTGGAGGCTCTGGGGAGCAACGTGGGGGAGTTTTTCAGCGATCACGCCGATGAAAAGGTCGTCTATGCCGCCGAAGATATGTTTATCAAAGAGGATGCCTGCCCTGGGGTGGCCATCAAATGGCTGGTGACCAATGCGCAGAAGAATGCGCTGGAACCTATTCTGGTGACCATGGCTCCCGGCAGCAGCACCAGTCCGGATGATCCTCATGAAGGCGAAGAATTCGGCTATGTGCTTTCCGGTTCCATACAGCTTGCTTGCGGCGACAGCCGCTATAAGCTTCGCCGGGGAGATTCCTTCTATTTTCACCCTGCTGGGGTGCACTATCTTGTCAATGTCGGCAAAGGGGAAGCCAGGGTGCTGTGGGTCAGCACTCCGCCCTCTTTTTAAACAAACATCCTAAAAACGGAGCATGAGGAAAGAAAAATGGGAAAGAGACTGATCGAGCTGGTGGACGTTTCCAAGGACTATGAGGGCGACCTCGCTTTGGAACATGTGAATCTGTATATCAATGACGGAGAATTCCTTACCCTGCTGGGGCCTTCCGGCTGCGGCAAGACCACGACCCTGCGGCTTATTGCCGGTTTTATCATGCCGTCTTCCGGGCATATTTATATGAACGGAACAGATATTGCACAGGTTCCGCCTTATAAACGGGAGATCAATACCGTATTCCAGAAGTACGCTCTTTTCCCTCATCTGAATGTATTCGACAACATTGCTTTCGGCCTGCGGATCAAAAAGACACCCAAGGATGTTATTGAAGGCAAAGTACACGAAATGCTCAAGCTGGTGAATCTGGAGGGCTATGGCAAGCGCTGGGTGGATCAGCTTTCCGGCGGTCAGCAGCAGCGGGTAGCCATTGCCAGAGCGCTGGTAAATCAGCCCAAGATCCTTTTGCTGGATGAACCGCTGGGCGCTTTGGATCTTAAGCTGCGTCAGGAGATGCAGGTAGAGCTAAAACGTATGCAGCAGGCCTTGGGGATCACCTTTGTTTACGTTACACACGATCAGACCGAAGCGTTGACCATGTCCGATACCATTGTGATCATGAAGGACGGGGTCATCCAACAGATCGGCCGGCCCAAAGATATCTATAACGAGCCCAAAAACGTTTTCGTGGCGGACTTTATCGGGGAGAGCAACATCATTGCTTCCATCATGCCGGAGGATTATAAGGTGCGCATGAACGGCGTGACCTATACCTGCGTGGATGCAGGCTTCGGCAAAAACGTAGAGGTGGATGCCGTGGTGCGCCCGGAGGATATAGACATCGTGCCCATTGAAACGGGGATGGTCAAGGGCACTGTCACCAGTGTGGTGTTCATGGGTGTACACTATGAGGTCTGCGTGGACTGCGGCGGGTATGAGTGGGTGGTGCATACCACCGAAGAAACTACCGTAGGGGCCAAGGTGGGTATAGAAATCCCGCCCGATGCCATCCATATTATGAAAAAGACCCGGTCTAACAACATTTTTGACTGCGAGGTTTATCCCGGTGACGGAGAGATCTGGATCGATGATAAGGCCTTTGCCTGCACCATTCCCGAAGACTATGAGAATAAGGAAGTGGCTCTGGTGCAGATCCAGCCCAAGGATGTGCAGATCGTCAATCCTCAGGATGCCAAGCTTACCGGCTTTGTCAAGGCCTGCATGTTCCTGGGCAGCCATTATGAGATCACCGTTTCCTGTGAGGAAAACGACTGGATCGCTTACACCCCGGACTTTATGGAGGATGGGGAAGAAGTAGGCATCCGGGTGGAGCCGGAGAAACTGGTTCTTTCCCATAAAAACTGAGGGCAGCAGCCATGAAGCGGAAAGTATTTTCCTATCCGTACATTGTATGGATGGTACTCTTTATACTGGCTCCCATGTTGTTTGTGCTCTACTATGCGTTCACTCGAGACGGGAATTTTTCTCTGGAAGCCGTCCGTGCAGTGCTGGGAAAAGAAACGTATCTGATCAGCCTGTGGGATTCCTTAAAGACCGCCTTTGCCACCACCACTATCTGTCTGGTGCTGGGATATCCGGTAGCCTATATCCTTTCCACCATGAAAAAGGCTGTAGCAGCGTTGATCAGCGTGTTCTTTATCGTGCCCATGTGGATGAACGTGCTGCTGCGCACCTATGCCTGGCAAAGCATACTGGGAGATTTTATTCCGGCCCTGTTCCATACCGGTTCCCTGCTGAATAATGATTTTGCGGTCATGCTGGGCCTGGTATATAACTTCCTACCCTTTATGATCCTGCCGCTGTATACGACCTTGTCTAAAATGGACAAAAGTTATCTGGAGGCAGCCAGGGATCTGGGGTGCAACGGGGTGCAGACTTTCGTTAAGGTGGTGCTGCCGTTGAGCGTTTCCGGCATCATTTCCGGCATCACTATGGTGTTCATTCCTTCCATTACTGCTTTTGCGGTACCCAAGCTGCTGGGGGGCGGCATGACCAACACCCTGTATGGGGAACTGATTGAATATCAGATCAAGCAGGCCAATGCCCTGGATGTGGGCAGCGCCATGGCGGTGGTGCTGCTGCTGTGTGTGATCATCAGCACCGCCGTGATGAATCACTTTGATAAGGATCATGAGGAAGGGGGGAGAATGTGGTGAAAAAGGTATCTTCTTTCTTCAAGGGAACGTATCTGGGCCTCATGCTGCTGTTTCTGTATGCTCCGATCCTGTTTTTGATCCTGTATTCCTTTAACGATTCCTTTACTCTGGGAAACTGGGTGGGTTTTACCTTCAAAAACTATGTGAAGCTGCTCAATGACAGAGAGGTGGTCAAGGCCATTATGACCACATTGGAACTGGCCATTGTTTCCAGCATTGTAGCCACGGGTGTGGGTACCGCTGCTGCCATCGGTCTGATGTCCTTAAAGAAGCGCTTTCGCACTTTGGTGCTCAACGTATCTCAGCTGCCCATGGTAAACCCGGATCTGGTAACGGGTATCAGCTTTATGATGCTTTTTACCTTTATGAATATGCTCCGGGGCAAGATCGGCATGGGCAATATGGACGATATGCTGCGGCTGCTGATCGCCCATATTTCCTTTAACCTGCCCTATGTGATCTTTTCCGTACTGCCCCGGCTTCGGCAGAGCAGCAACATGATGTATGAAGCGGCTATGGACCTGGGCTGCACCCCTTTGCAGGCTTTATGGAAGGTGGTTATTCCGGATATCCGGCCGGGGATCGTTTCGGGCTTTATCATGGCCTTTACCATGTCGCTGGATGATTTTGTGGTCAGCTATTTTGCAGGCAACGGTTTGCATAACAACCTGTCCATGTATATCTACTCTGCCGTGGGTAAAGCCAAGGGCGTGAACCCCGCTATCTCCACTATCATATTCATTCCCGTGGTAACGCTGCTGCTTATCGTCAATATCCGCAGCCTGCGCAAGGAACGGGAGGATGAGATCCAAAATAAGAAAGTTAAGCTGAAGAAAGGAAACGAAGCATGAAAAAAACTATTTCCCTTTTGATCGTCCTGATGATGATCCTTGGTACCGTTCTTCTGTATACCGGCTGCTCCGGCAGTCAGACAGCCGAACTGAACATCCTCAACTGGGGGGATTATATTGATCCGGAGCTCATTGAGCGTTTTGAGCAGGAAACGGGCATCCATGTAAACTATACTACCATGACCAGCAACGAGGAGATGATCATCAAGCTTCGCTCCTCCGACTGCGTATATGATCTGTGCTTCCCTTCCGACTATATTCTGGAGAAGCTTATCGGGGAAGATCTGCTGGCACCCCTTAACTATGACAATATCCCCAACGCCAAAAACATCGGCCAGCGGTATTATGATATCAGCGATGCCTTTGATCCCGGCAACAAATATTCCGTACCCTATATGTGGGGGACTGTAGGCATTCTCTACAACACCAAGATGGTCAGTGAGCCTGTTACCAGCTGGAAGATCCTTTGGGATGAAAAGTATGCCGGGCAGGTGCTCATGTATGATTCCGTCAGGGATTCTCTGGCAGTGGCATTGATGATGCTGGGATATGATATGAATACCCGTTCCGAAGCCGAAGTGGCCGAAGCCAGAGACGCTCTCATCCGCCAGAAGCAGGAGCGCATTGTGCAGGCTTACGGTACCGATGATATCAAGACGGCTATGATCAACGGACGTGCAGCCATGGGTGTGGTGTATTCCGGGGATGCTTTCTATGCCATGGAAGAGAATGCGGATCTGGCATTTGTGGTGCCGGAAGAGGGGAGCAATATCTGGTTTGATAATGCCATGATCCCCAAAACTTCTACCCACAAGGAAGAAGCGGAAAAGTTTATCAACTTCCTCAATGATCCCGAGGTTGCCCGGCAGAATACGGAGTATATCTGCTACTCCACTCCCAATGATGCCGCTTTGGCCATTATGGGGCCCGAATTCACAGAAAACGAGACTTATAATCCCGGGGATGACGTTCGCTCCCGCTGCAAAGTGTTCCATGATCTGGGAGATTTTGCGGATGTATTCAACAGCGCCTGGGAGCAGGTGCGTCTGACCAAGGTCAACTGAGCAACAGTCGTACGGGAGGCCTCTGCGGACCTCCCGTATTTGCACATAAAGACAGAGAAAGGAATTTTATATGGACAATCTGTTCGTGATCCATAAGCTGAAGGAACTGCTTGCTATTGACAGCCCTCTGGGCATGCACCGGGAGATGGATGAGTATTTGCTGCATCAGGCCGAAGAGCTTGGCTTTGCCGCCCGCCGGCTGCATAAGGGCGGCGTATTGGTGGAACTGGGAGGACAGGGTCGGCCCATGGTGTTTGTAGCGCATGCAGACACCGTAGGGCTGATGGTCAGGGCTATCCTTCCTGACGGTACTTTGGAAGTGCACAACGTAGGGGGCGTGCCTCCTTTTCAGACCCTGCATGAGAATGTACGCATCTATCCCCGCAAGGGCGGTATGTATACAGGCACCGTAGCCCGCCGGAATCCATCTATCCATCTGATGACCTTGGAGGAGAGAGACGAACCCCTGAATTATCACGAGAACGTGTGTGTGCGGTTGGACGAGAATGTGGAGTCTGCCGAGGACACCAAGTCTCTGGGCATCTCTACCGGAGATATGGTGGCGTTGGAGCCCCGTGTAGTGACTACGGAGACGGGGTATATCAAGAGCCGTTTCCTGGATGATAAAGCTGCCTGCGCCTGTCTGCTTGGACTTATGAAGGCCGTCAGCCAGGGTGAGATCACGCTGGGTCGGAAGGTATATGTGCTCTTTACGGAATATGAGGAACTGGGCGGCAGCGGTGCCTGCGGGATCCCGGCAGATGTGGAGGATTATATCGCTCTGGATATCGGCTGCGTCGGGCCGGAAAATGCTTCCAGCGAGCATAAAGTCACCTTGATTGCCATGGATGCACACTTCCCCTATGATCTGGAATTAACGGGAGGGATCGCAAATCTGTGCGACAAGTATGAGATCCCTTATGTGATGGATATGATGCTGCCCCGGTATGGGTCCGATGCCAATGCTGTTATGGCCGGTAGCCAGGATGTGCGCTGTGCTCTGATCGGCCCCGGCGTTATCGAAACTCACGGTTATGAGCGCACCCATGAGGATTCCCTCCGGGCCTTGTGCGACCTGCTGGGCGCTATTGCAAAGAATTGAGAGGGCTGCAGCGTGGAGATCAACATTGAGCGGATCAACGAACTGGCACACAAAGCCAAAAGTGATCTTGGCCTGACGGAAGAAGAACGGGAGGAACAGAAACGTTTGCGGCAGGCATACATCGATCAGTTCAAGGCCAGTCTGCAGAGCCAGCTGGACAATATGTATGTGGTGGATCCTCAGGGAAATAAGCGTAAGCTGGAAAAGAAGCATCCTGAAGGGGAGCCCGGTTCTCACTAAATAAAAGAAACAAACTGAGGGGCTGTGAAGAGTCTAAATGATTCCTCCGCAGCCTTTTTTCTATGACTATACAGGCAGGCTGTTGAAATGGGCAGAGCGGAAGCTGCGAAGAAGAAGAGGGAAACGGGGCATCGGATTTCGCATAAAACCGGGCTTCCTATTCGCACGTTCCTGCAGGATCACGGAGGAGTTTCCCCGTGCGGTATGGGGAAGCTTGCCAGTGAGCGGAGCTGCAACCAACACAGCGCTGCATAACGGCGATGATCTGTTCAATGGGTCGGGCACAGTCCTCTTCCAGCCACTGCGTCACAATAGCCATAAGACCTCGAACATAAAAGGCCGTCATATAGGGCCGCTCCTGCTCAGGAATGTTAAAGCGTTCCAGAATAGGGGAGAGCACATGCCGGAACAGAGCATCATAGGCTTCCTGCACTTGCAGGGCGGCGCTGTTTTCTATGGCAGCTTTGAAAAGATATTTGTGCATTTGCTCATACTGCAGATAAGGCATCAGATATTGGGGTGTCAGCAGATACAGCTCTTCCAGGGGGCAGTGGCGGAGTCTGGCTATGAATGCTGCTGGATCCTACTGCATATGGGAGACAAACTGTTTGTTCATATACTGAATGCTTTCGGATAGCAGATCCCCAATGGTCTCATAGTGCAGATAAAAAGTAGAGCGGTTTACGCCTGCTTCTGCACAGATCTCCTTGACGGTGATGTAGGCCAATTCTTTTTTCGCCAGCAGAGCGAGCAGTGCTTCATCCATTTTGGCGGCGGTATGAAAGTATTTGCTTTCGGATCAATGCAACGTGTGTGCCTCCTTTTTGGCTTTTCGGCTGTGCAGCAGCATATATATGGCAATGAAGATCACAATACCCCATACAAAACCGCTGGTAATGGCATTCATCAGGCGGCGATACCCTTCTGCATGGGGAGAGAACCGGACGAGCATAGCCGTTTGCAGCCCCAGCATGGTCATCAGGGCAGAAACAAAATGCAGTACCCTGGCGGCAGAAAGAAGAGGGCTGCCCAGCTTTCGATACTTTACCAGATGCAGGACTGCCGCCGAAAGCGTGTAAAAGGCGTACATGGCGGAAAGATAGATACCGTAGCCAGGATAGGAAAAACTGGATCCGGTCAGCACCATCTGTACGATCATGCCGCCCATAAAAAGATTCAGTAAAAAAAGCAGCCAGGCCGTTTGGCGGTAGCAGCGCAGTTCCTGACGTTTTTCTGCGAGACCAAGATTGGCTCGCAATAGACCCAGTACCAGATGGAATACACCCAGGGAAAGAAACCAGGCCGAGCGGAAGTGAAACGCCGCTCCCAGACGGAAAGCCGCATACAGCAGATTGACTATCATGCTGCGGCTAAGGCCGACACGGCCCCGATAGCAGGGTCGGCCATGAATCGCTGTATTTCTGGCCGTGAAACTGCTTGGTTGAACGGGATACTGCTGCGCACAGACTGCCGGTTATGCTCCAACAGCCGGGGAGCGGCACAAAGCAGAATAAGCAGAGAATAGGCAGATAAAAAATAGACCAAATAGGCCAGGCCGGTATCTGTCCACTCCCGGGAAAAAACAAAAACAGCGCGGCAAAGGATGACGCCGGGAGTGTGCACAGTATCCCTCCCGGCGGATGCAACAAGTGATGTAAAATCCTTTTTGCCGTTTTGTTCATTTACTGTTCGCTGATCTCTCGAGCCAGCTCCACGATTTCATAGGCATATTTCTGTTTTCCCTTTGTCAGGATCCTTTTGTATAAGGGGTAATTGATACCCATGCCGGCCATACCCAACAGTCCCACAATAATGCCCAGAACAAAAGAACCGGGGGAAGCGCTGCCGATTTGCCCCATAGCCAGGCACATTCCGGTGCCAAAGATCAGGGAAGAGGCAATACCAATGGTATAGCCGCACACCGTAGCCGGGAGCTTGGCGCGGGCATCCAGTTTGCGCAGGGCCAGTATTTTGGAGGTATCCTTGGGGGCATATTCGTTAGCCAGTTGCGCTGCATAGATCTTATCTGTATTCATCATTACATCTCCTTTGCTTGGTGGATGCCATAAGAATAGCAGAAAAGGAGAAACAACTGAACCACATGAAATGCCCTTTGTGTTGAATTCAAAAAGCACCCGGAAACTCCATATTTCCGGGTGCGCATGCTTTGCGGATCACTCCCCCTGTTGAGGCTGCTCCAAAGCGGCCCGGCGGGCGGCACGCTTGGCTTCGGCTTCTTCCCGGGCTTTTTGCTGCTCCTGAGCAACCTGATCCCGGATCTTCTTTTCGATCTCGCTGCAAAGTTCAGGATTATCCTTGAGGAAGAGTCGGGCATTATCCCGGCCTTGGGCAATACGCATATCGCCGTAAGAGAACCATGCTCCGGATTTGATGATGATCCGCCGGGCCACGGCCTGATCCAGAATGCTACCTTCTTTGGAAATACCTTCACCGTAGAGCATATCAAATTCCGCCGTGCGGAAGGGAGGCGCTACTTTGTTTTTAACGATCTTTACCCGGGTGCGGCTGCCAATGGCTTCCTGCCCGTTTTTAAGCGTTTCAATGCGCCGTACATCCATCCGCACGGATGCATAAAACTTCAGGGCCTTACCGCCGGGGGTGGTTTCGGGGTTGCCAAAGAGAACGCCCACCTTTTCACGGAGCTGATTGATAAAGATAACTACGGTGTTGCTTTTGCTGATAGCGCCGGCCAGCTTCCGCAGAGCCTGACTCATGAGACGAGCCTGAAGCCCCACATGGGAATCCCCCATATCGCCTTCGATCTCCGCTTTGGGCACCAGAGCGGCTACGGAGTCTACCACCACCACATCAATGGCGCCGGAGCGTACCAGAGCTTCGGTGATCTCCAGAGCCTGTTCACCGGTATCCGGCTGGGAAACATACAGATCATCCACCATAACGCCCAGATTTTCGGCATAAACAGGATCCAAAGCGTGTTCGGCATCGATAAAAGCGGCGGTACCGCCCAGACGTTGGGCTTGAGCCACCACATGCAGGGCAATGGTGGTTTTACCGGAAGATTCAGGCCCGAAAACCTCTATAATACGGCCCCGGGGCACTCCTCCTACCCCCAGAGCCAGATCCAGATCCAGGCAGCCGGTAGGGATCACGGAGATGTTCATATTGGAACCGGCATCCCCCAGCTTCATGACGGCGCCTTTACCAAACTGCTTTTCTATTTGACCCAGGGCGATCTCCAGCGCTTTTTCCTTATCTAACATTAACTCCACCGTCCTTTATGTTTTTTCCCGGAGAAACAGGAGTCCGGGCGCCTTTTGCGTTGGTATCAGTATACCATAGTATCATTTGTTCGTACAGAGTTTTCTTCTTAAAATGTCCAGGGCATGAAGCACGGTCACCTGCCGGATGCGGCTCCTGTCTCCGGTGAGATGCAGTTCCTTGACCTGGGTGCCGCTGTCTGCGGCCAGGGCCACAAACACATGTCCTACTTCGATGCCATCGGGGCCGGCATAGCCCGTAGTGGCCAGAGCAAAGTCTGTTTGAGTCTTTTTGCGCATCCCCTCTGCCATTTCCTTAGCACATTGGGCCGATACAGCCGTATAAGCGGTCAGCGTTTCTTTTCTGACGCCCAAAGAGGCCATTTTGGCAGTTTCGGCATAGGTTACGTCTCCCTCCAGAAAATAGGAGGAGCTTCCCGGCAGGTCAATGAAAGCGGAACTCAACAGGCCGCCGGTACAGCTCTCGGCGCAGCTGAGGGTTTTATTCTGTGCGATCAAGGCTTCGTGGCAGCATTGCGCCAGATTCTTGCCTTCGTCGGAATAGACCACATCTCCCAACAGCGCCCGTACCCGTTCCAGGTAGGGAGTCAGTATCTTTTCCCCTTCCGATTCATTTTGGCAGCGGGCAGTGATGCGCAACTTGACCTCACCTGTTTCGGCATAGGTCGCCAGAGTGGGGTTGGTCTGCCCATCAATCAAGGGCAGAAGGGCATATTCCACCGCTCCTTCGCCCATGCCGAAGATCCTCAGCTCCCGGGAATAGAGGCGGTGATCGCTTTTGGAGGCCAGATAGGGTGCCACCTGTTCCTGAAACATGGGAATCAGTTCCCGGGGCGGTCCGGGCATGAGAATGGCGGTTTTTCCGTCCTTTTCAAAAATGCAGCCCGGGGCTGTGCCCTTGGGATTGGGCAGAATGCAGCAACCCTTTCGGGGGAACATGGCCTGCTTGCGATTGTTGGGAGAGGGGACGCGGCCGGTGCGGGCAAAGTAGGCAACGATCTTGTCCCATTCCTCCGGCACCAGTTCCAAAGGCCCCATGTCCATGGCGGCGGCTACGGTCTCCTTGGTCAAATCATCCTCTGTGGGGCCCAGTCCACCGGAAAGCAGCAGAATGTCTGACCGGGACAGGGAGGTTTTAACCGCTTCCTCCAGCCGCATGGGGTTATCCCCTACTACCAGTTGATAATATAGATCGATCCCCATGGGCGCAAGCCCCTGAGCGAGAAAACGTGTGTTGGTGTTGAGCACCTGCCCCATAAGCAGTTCGGTGCCTACGCAAAGGATCTCAGCCCGCATGCAATGCTCCTTACTCCAGGCTCTGGCCCAGCATGTCGTATTCCTTGGCTTGGGTGAGCCGAACAGGGATATAGTCTCCTACGGCATGAATGGCTTTTCGAGGCAGTATCACCCGGCCATCCACATCCGGTGCTTCCCGAATGGTACGGCCGATGGTATGCCGGGGCGTGATCTCTTCGATGAGCATCTCCAGTTCCCGGCCTTCCCAGCGGCGGTTGCGCATAAGGGAGATGGGCTGCTGCGCGGCCATAAGCTCTTTGAGCCGCTGCTGCTTGATTTCTTCGGGAATCTGATTTTCCATAAGGGCGGCGGCTGTACCTTCCTCCGGGGAGAAGGCAAAGGCACCCAGCCGGTCAAAGGGATATTCCCGGATAAAAGAGAGCAATTCGCTAAAATCAGCCTCCGTTTCCCCGGGGAAGCCCACCATCATGGTTGTGCGCAGGGTAAAATCCGGGTAGTTTTTATACAGATAATCCAGCAGAGAGCGGATATGCCGGCTGTCGCCCCGGCGGTGCATCCGCTTCAACACGGCATCGCTGATGTGCTGCAGGGGAATATCCAGATAAGGAACCAGCTTTTCCCCTTCCTGCAAGGTATCCAGCAACTCCGGGTGAACGGTATCCGGATAGGTATACAGTACCCGAATCCAGTGCAGGCCGTCTATACGATTCAGCTCTTTGAGCAGGGGAACCAAACGGGGCTCCCCATATAGAGTTTTACCGTAGCCGGATGTATCCTGGGCTATGACGGTAAGCTCCGTAACGCCCCGTTCCGCCAGAGAACGGGCTTCGGCCAGGAGCTTTTCCATGGGGACATCCTGCAAAGGCCCCCGGATCAAAGGGATAGCACAGTAGGTGCAGCGATTGTTGCAGCCGTCTCCCGTCCGCAGAAAGGCACGGTAAGGCGGGGTGGTCAGCAGGCGATGGACGCTTTGGCAGGGGGCCGGAGCAGGAAGGCCCAGCTTTTGAGCCAAAAGTTCGGGCAGCTTGTCATACTCCCGAACACCCAAGAAGATATCCACCTCGGGGATCTCCTTTTCCAGTTCCTCCCGGTATCGCTGAACCAGGCAGCCTGTGGCCACCAGCACCCGGCAGATGCCTGTCTGCTTGTATTGCGCCATTTCCAGAATACTGTTGATGCTTTCTTCTTTGGCCGGGTCAATAAAACCGCAGGTATTGACGATGAGCACCTCCGCCTGGGCGGGATCTTCCGTAAAAGCGTAGCCTGCAGGAGCCAGAAGCCCCAGCATACGCTCCGTATCCACCTGATTCTTGGCGCAGCCAAGACTGATAACACCGATCTTCATACTGTCCTTTCTTTGAGGGGGCACACCCTCCTGTAGTCGATAAATAGAGGCAGGGAGCATACACGCCCCACAGGAGTTTCTTTCAGATATCCTTACCGGGTGCCGGTCAGTTATCCCAGGGAGCGTCTCCCTCTTCCACCGGAGTTTCGGCAGAAACGGAAGCCGCAGCCTGCTTTCCTGCAGGCGCAGCCGGGGCGCTGCCGCCGGAGGGACCGTAGTCCGAGCCTGCATCGATCCCCTGTCCGTCTCCAAAGAGCGCTTCAAACTGAGCCCGCTTGATAAGCACCTTTCGGGGTTTGCTGCCGTCAAAGCCGGAAACATAACCGTGCTCTTCCATCATGTCTACCAGCCGGGCTGCCCGGGCATATCCTACCCGAAGCTTTCGCTGGATCATACTGATGGAGGCCTGACCGGAATCCAGCACAATGCGCACGGCTTCGCCCAGCAGCTCATCTTCCTGTTTGCCTTCGCCGAACACACCGCCTCTTGCGCCGCCGGTAGCAGTCATATCCTCCATGATCTGCCGGTCAAATTGGGGTTCGCCGGGGCTCTTTTGGTTGAAATAGTTCATGACCCGTTCCACTTCCTCATCGGAAACAAAGGCGGCCTGCAGCCGGGTGGGCTTGGCGGCTCCGTTGGGATGGAAAAGACAGTCTCCCCGGCCAAGAAGCTTCTCTGCTCCGCTGGTATCCAAAATGATCCGGCTGTCTATGGCGGAACTGACCGCAAAGGCGGCCCGGCTGGGGATGTTGGCCTTGATAAGGCCGGTGATGACATCGGCAGAGGGACGCTGGGTAGCTACGATCAGGTGGATACCTGCCGCACGGCCCAACTGGGCTACCCGGCAGATGGAATCTTCCACCTCGTCGGGTGCCACCATCATCAGGTCCGCCAACTCGTCTATGATCACAACCATTCTGGGCAGCCGGTTCTTTTCTTCCTCCTGCAGTTCGTTGTAACGTACCAGATCTCTGGCACCACGGTCGCTGAATTTCTTGTAGCGCAGGGTCATTTCATTTACCGCCCAGCGCAGGGCACCGGAGGCTTTTTTAGGATCCGTGACCACAGGAATGAGCAGATGGGGAAGCTTGGCGTAAACGGAAAGCTCCACCTGTTTGGGATCTACCAGAATCAGCCGCAGATCCTTGGGGGCGGATTTGAAGATCATGGAAAGGATCAGGTCGTTGATGCATACGGACTTGCCCGAGCCGGTGGAACCGGCAATGAGCATATGGGGCATCTTGGCCAGATCCGCCACAACGATCTTACCTCCGATATCCTTGCCCATAGCCATGCTCACAGGGCTGGTCATGGCGGCAAATTCCTGGCTGTCGATGATATCACGCAGGAGCACCGTGGCGGCGCTCTTATTGGGCACCTCCACGCCTACCGCTGCCTTGCCGGGGATGGGAGCCTCTATGCGCACCCGGGGGGCGGCCAGAGCCAGGGCAATGTCGTTGCTCAGGGAGGTGATGCGGTTGACACGTACCCCTGCCGCAGGCTGAAGTTCAAACCGGGTGACCACCGGGCCCACAGAGATGTTTACCAGTTTTGCCTCGATATTGAAGGAACGCAGGGTTTCTATCAGCAGATCCCCGGTCTGCCGGGGGCTGTCCGTAGGTTTACCAAAGGTTTGCCGGGGTTTATCCAGACAATCCAGGGGTGGGGGCGCATAAGCTTCCGGAGCTTCCTGTGCCTTGGGCATGGCTTCTCCTGTGACTTCATCGTGATACACAAATTCCTTATCCGGTTTGGGCGCGTCGGGGTTTGGGGCGGATTCACCCTTCTCATAAGGTCGTGCGGCAAAGCCCTCTGTCAGTTCTTCCATGGAAAGCTGGGAACGGACAGAAGAAGCAGGCGATGGAACAGGCGCTTCCTCCCGGGGTTCTTCCCTTTGAATGGGGACTTCCCATGTCAGGGAGGGTTCCTCCTGCTGAAGTACATGAGACGGGCCGGAAGACTGGGCTTCCATGGCTTTGGCCCGACGGGCCGGAAGGGGATGAGCCAGAGAAGGCTCCGCTGCTGCGGGAGTATTTGCTGCAGGAGTGGTGCTGCGGGCCATGGGCAATACGTCGTCTATGGGCTCGCCATCGTCTTCAACCGGTGCAGGGCGGGAGGCTTTTTTCTTTGCCAGCTTTCCTTCGGAAGGGAAGTATTCCAAGGGATCGGCTTCCTTCTTTACAGGGGTTTCGGCTTCAGGAACATAAAAGGCTTCGTCAAAAGGCAGGGGAGAAGGCTTTTTTCTGTTCTTTTTTGCCGGTTTTTCCGGTTCCGTTGAGCGGGGTTTGTCTCCAACAGCGGGAATATCCTCCAAATGCCCCACCTGTTCCGGGTCGGGGGCTTCTTCCAGCTTGTCGATATACAGCGGCTTTTTGCTGCGGGTCTTGAGAATCTCCACCTCCTGCTGTCCGGTAAGCTCTTCTTCGTCATCAGGGTCAATGGATTCAAAAAAATGATCCAGATTCCCTTTGATAAGCTCCGGAAAGGTTTTAAGGCTGATGCGGGTCATAAGCAGCAGACAGACCACCAGACCGCAGACGACCACCACGCCGCAAAGTCCCTGTCCGCCCAGACACTGGAGCCCATAACAAAGAAGTCCGCCCAGAACGCCGCCGCCCCGGTGCATACCCTTAGGGGCTGCTACTGCCAGATCATAGCATTGCAGAATGTAGTCTGCAATGGTCATAGGCTTTCCGTCTTCGACAGTATAAGGAATCTTGCACAGCACGTGGACCAGTGCGGCGGCAAAGAGAATGGCGACCAGCGTTACAGCCGTACGTCCGGCTACGGGAGAGCGTTTCCGGCCGGCAATGGCCAGAATACCCATAAGCAGAAATACCGGAGGGAGCCCCAGAGCTACCATGCCTGTGGAGGCATAGAGCACCCGGTTGAGCACCGTGCCCAGAGGGTTATCCGGCGTAAAATACAGATACAAAGCAAAAAGAATAGACAAAGCAATAAGCACCACTCCCAGAATTTCGCTCTTAATGCGCTCCTGAAGGGTAGCTTCTTCCAGTGCAGCCTGTTCTTCCTGCTTCTTTTGTGCGGCGGTTTTCCTGGGAGCCGCTTTTGCTTTGGCGGCCGGAGTTTTTTTAGCGGCGGACTTTTTTGTCGGAGTTTTTTTCTGTTGGGCCAACGAAGATTCCTTTCCGGGGCGCGGTGCGCTCCTTCTGTATATGGCGCAGTGAAAGCCTCTTTACAGGACTATTCACCCATTTTCACACATATACAGTATAGCCCAATTTGCTCTTTTGCGCAAGGGAGAGCCTTGTCAAAGGGAGGCAAACCCCGTATACTAAAGACATCCGCAAGACAGGAGAGAAGAAATGAAACCGTCGCTTTTGATCTGGGACTGGAACGGCACTATTCTGATGGATGTGCAGGAGTGTTTTGACATTGCCAACCATATGTTGGCAGAACGTGGCATACCGTGCATAAAGGATATGAACACTTACAGGGAGGTGTTCGGATTTCCCATCAAAGCCTATTATGAAAAGCTGGGTTACCGGTTTGATAAGGAAAGCTATGAAACGGTATCCGATGAGTTTGTGGAACTGTATCTGGACAGATTTTCCATGAATACCCTGCGCCCCGGCATCGAAGCATTGCTGAAGCGGATTCGGAAGCAGGGGCTTTCCCAGGTGCTGCTTTCCGCCAGCCGGGAGGATCAGCTGAAAGCACAGACAGAACTGTTTCCGAGCTTGTCCGGCTGTTTTGAGGAGATAATGGGGCTGCCCGATCACTATGCGTTTTCCAAAGCGGCCCTGGCCAGGAATTTCATCGCCCGCCGAGGGCTGAACCCGGAAAGCTGTCTGTTTATCGGGGATACGGATCATGATTTTGAGGTATCTTCGGCTATAGGCTGTCCCTGTGTGCTGCTGACGGAGGGGCACCAGAGCAAGGCGCGCCTGGAAAAGACCGGGGCACCCGTGCTGGAGGGACTGGAGGCTTTGGCAGAGTATATAGAACTATAGAGCGACATGATCCGGTATCACAGCTCTTTTTGACTGCGCATATACAGTCCTGCAACAAAAAAACGGCCGCTTTCCGGTTAAACCGGCAGCGGCTGCTTGTATGTTGCGCGGAAAGAGTGGGGATCAGTTCTCGCTCTTTTTCTTTTTCCGGGGCTTAGCATACAGCTTCCAGGTGCAAACAATAAACAGTATGCCCAGCAGCAGGCCCAGCCCGGCAATGATAATATCCAGATACCGGGTCAGAAACACCTGCTCTCCCAAAAAGTGGAGCATGGGGTTGTATCCATCCAGAATATAAAAGAGGATATACACCGCACTGAGCACGATGGTCACATTGGCGATGATCTGGGGGATCACGTTGAGTATCTTCTTTGCTTTTTCATTCATCATAGCGCATCAGGCTCCTTTTTATGCTTGGGTATCGGGTTCGGCAATATAGATGATATCGCTGGTGCCCCGACCATTGGGACCGTAGACCTGGCCGTTAAAGTACATAGCGGAAGAATCACCCCCGTCCAGATTATAGGCCTTTGCAAGGCCCAGATCCTGACAAAAAATGGAAAGTTCTTCCAGACTCAGACCCCGGGAATCCCCGCTGCCCCGTCGGCCGTTCACCACCATGAGCATATAATGCCCAGGCTCATAATAGCCGATCACCGTTCGGGGGTTGGCAGCGGCAACAGGGCCGTGAAGGTTGAAGCTGGTCTTACTTTGGCCGTCTGCAGTAAGCAGCGCCGGTCCAAAGTACCAGATATGCCTGGGGTACTTGTTGTAGATTTCATCATCGGACCAGGTGTCGTTCTTATAGTCGATGGTATCCATGGTACCGTCCAGATACAGGATCCCCAGATCCGAATCGATCTTCTTTTTGGCGATCTCTTCTCCGTTGCGTACGAACCAACCGTATCCATTGTATTTGGAGTTGACATAAAAGTCGCTGTTTACCGCCAGTATGGCATTGTGCGCCTGCCCCAGCTTTTTAACCTTGTCCACGTCGCCGCTGTGGGAAATGGCAAAGGATCTGAAGGCTTCCATATCCTGCAGATAAATATCCGCCAGGTATACATCCTGCTTGTCTGTTTTGTGCAGGGTCTTGCCGCAGTATTCGCATACATCTGCCGTATGGGAAACGCGCCTGCAGCTTTCACAAAAGCCTCCGTGAATAATGGTAAGCTCAATGGCGATATCCTGGCTGCGGTACGTATCTTCGGCGGAGATGCGCTCTTCAGAGAACTTCTCGGCAAACTTCCCTTTCAGAAGCCCGGTGGGTTCAGGCGTAGGGGAAGGTGTGGGTACCTCAGTAGGGGCGGCAGTAGCGGCGCCCGTTCCGTTTTCTGCTGGAGCGGGAGTATCCACCACCGGGACGGGTGTGTCGGAGGGAGCCTGAGTAGGAGCCGGAGTGGGGGTATTGAGGGTCTTGGCTTCCTGCATCAGGTTCTGGTTGCCGCCAAAGAGATTGAATACAATGGCGCATACCCCGAAGCTGAAAAGCAGAAACGCACCCAGATCCACCAGCACAATGGTCAGGATCCGTTTGGTATTTGGGTTTTTCATAAGCAATATTTGATCCTTCCGGGTTTTCGGTTAGCTTTGCGCAGTTTTTAAAGAATTATTTGCGCTTTTTGGATTCTGTGGTAAATACGAACTTCCTTTGCAGATAAAAACTGATAGGATAGGCGATCAGCTGTACCAGCACATAACCCAAAGCCTTTGGAATATGCAGCAGATAGGTGGCTGTGTATAAAAGCCCGTAGTGCAGACCATAAATACCTACAGCCGTGACGATGTAGCGAAGGAAGCTGTTGCGGCTGTGATTTTCAAAAACCATCCGCTGGTTCAGGAAGTAGTTGAGTATGGAACTCAACACCCGGGATACCACGGTAGACAGCAGCAGCGTACCCGGCATACCGCGGGTGAGCAGAGACATGCCCAAAAACACACCGTATTCAAACAGAAAGCTGAGCATGGAGGAACTGATGAACATGAGGATCACCTTGTAGATCCGCCAGCCGTCCCGCAGGGCATGGAAATGGGAGGAGGCATTATCTTCGATGTACACCGTTTCGATGGGTACTTCAAAGATTGGGATCCGTTCCCGGCAGCAGTACAGCAGCTGGCCGATCTCATACTCATATCGATCACCCTGAATGGTAAGCATCTGGGGAATATAATCGGTAGAGAAAGCCCGCAGGCCGGTTTGGGTATCATAGACCCGTACGCCTGTGCTGGCGGCAAAAACACCACGGGTAATGGTGTTTCCGGCCCGGCTGCGGAAGGGAACCTTTCCTGTAAAGCGGCGGGAGCCTGTGACCAAAGCGTCAGGATGGGTATGGAGGGCTTCCGCAACCCGGATCACATCCTTTACCAGGTGCTGCCCATCGGCGTCTATGGTGATAAGACCTTTTTCTTCGGGCATATGCTCCTGAATATAGGCAAAGGCGGTTTTCATAGCCGCACCCTTGCCCCTGTTGACTTCGTGATGCAGAACCGTTACCCGGGGGAGGCGGCTCAGCTCTTCAAAGAGGGGCTGGCAGCTGGCCCGGCTGCCGTCGTCTACGATGAGCACGGCGTACCCGGTTTTTTCAAGAAGAGAATCCACCACGCTCCGTAATTTTTCATCGGGCTGGTAGGCGGGGATCACTGCAACCATTTCTACTTTATCTCCTAAAATATTCAATCTATTATAGCACAATACGCTGCAATGGGAAGATATATTTGCCTCCGGGGTGTCACAGATTTGTAAACTGTTTGTTATATTCCCCGGTAAACGGTGGAAAGCCGGCCTGGGAGAGTATATGATACAGGCATATAAAAAAGGAGTGAAGCGCAAGTGAGTGAACATACCGATAAGGCCAAAAGAACCCGTCTGGTAGCGGTGATCGCCGCTGCGGCAGTGCTGGTCATCGCCCTGGGCATTCTGGTGGGCGGTAAGCTCTCCGGGATCCTTTTTAACGGCCAGGATCTTTTCAAGACTACCCCTACCCCCGCTGTCATCGGCACCCCCGTGGCGGAAGCCACTGTGACACCGGCCATTCTGCCGGCAGATACCTCTTCCCCAAGTCCTTCTCCCAGCCCGACGGTGGATCCCTATGAAGAGCTGATCCAGAAGGCGGATACGTCCATGATGCACAATATCGTCAACATCATGCTCATCGGCGTGGACTATGAAGAAGCCCGCACCCAGAAGGGCTGGAGCGGCAAGAGCGGCAACGCTTTCCACAGCGATGTGATGATTGTGTGCGCCGTAAATTTTGATGAAAACCGGGTGGATCTTATCTCCATCCCACGGGATACCTATGGAAAGATACCGGGGGTATCGGGGATCTATAAGCTCAACGCTTCTTTGAACTGCGGCACAGATGGCACCAATTACGGCATTGACTGCAAAAACGGCGAGGGCTTTGAAAAGGTCTGTGAAACGGCCGAGTGGATGCTGGGCGGCATTAACGTGGACTATTACTACGCCGTGACCATGGAATCCGTCAAGGAGCTTATCGACGCCGTAGGCGGTGTAGAATACGATCTGGAAGGCGACTTTGACAACGGCGGCCGCTACTATAAAAAGGGCCTTCAGCACATGGATGGGCAGGCATGCTTGGACTATATGCGGGTGCGCAAGGGCGGCCATGGTTCGCTGGCTACGGGAGACATCAACCGGGTGAACCGCCAGAAGAATATTCTGGTGGCGCTTTTCAAAAGTGTAAAGGAAAAGAACCTTATCCCCCGTATTCCGGAGATCCTTTCTGCTTTCACGGGCGCCCTGTATACCAACTGCACGGCGGAGCAGACGGCAGCTTTGGCGGCCTTTGCTTACGGCCTTAACTCTGAGAATATCGGCATGCACAGTATGACCGGCTCCAGTGCCACCATGTTCCACTGGAATTTCTTCTTCACCGATCAGTCGAAGCGGGTGGAGCTTATCAAACAGATCTATAATGTGGATGTGAGCCGTTATAATCAGTATACCCTGGCCTATGCCCGGTATTATTGGGGCTCCCTGCTGATGGATCAGTATATCCCGTTGTGTGAAGGACTGGCGGATTATGTGGAGACCCTTTTGGAGGAGGATGACAAACGGGTTCAGACGACTCCGACACCTACCCCGGGTCAGGACGAACCCACACCGGAGACTTCCGGGGAACCGCCCATAACACCGGAAGCTCCCGGTGCAGACAGCACGCCGGATCCCATGGCCAATCCCAATCCGGAGAGCGGGCTGAACATTTTGCGTCTGAGCGCCCCGGTGCAGCGACAGGCGGTGGACGGCCGGTTGTACACCGATGAACAGCGGGCCATGTATGAAGCCTTTGTGGATGCTTATAACGCTATGCGGGATGCATATGATACAGCTCAAAGCGAAGCGAAGAAAGCGGAAAAGGGAAAGAGCAATTCTTTGGGTACCGCTGCCAGCGAACTGCTGGAGTGGATGGAAAGCGTTCAGACCCAGGCGATTGAACTGGCCAAGAGCTTTGACTACAATGAGGTGGACTACTTCACCGTGCCTTGCGCACCTACGGCAACCTACACCAGATCTGCATGGGCTTTCAATTATTGGGATAAGAAATCCTTTAACGAAATCAAGGTGAACTTTAATTAAGCAAAAAAAGCAGATGCTCCCCCGGCAAAAGCAGGGGGAGCATTGTTGTATGCAAGCCCTTTGCGCAGCTTCCTCAAAACACTTCCGGAAATGCGGCGGGATAGACAAAAGCAGCGCATCCATGATAAAATATAATTATAAAGCATGAAGCTGAAGCGGGCAGAACAATACTAACGGAGGGGAAGTATATGAAAAAGCTAAAGCTCTTTCAAGTCGATGATACATTGGACTCCTACACGTATCCGCTGGTAAAAATTCTGGTCAGTCTGGCACTGATCGAGAAACAGCTTTTTCCGCATTGAAAAAGGGTTTTGGAATTACATCGTTATCGGTATCAGCTTTTGTATTGCCTGTGCAAGCTTACTGTGTATGCGCCTGGCTGAGGCAGAATTGATACTGGTGCATGACAATCGCTCTAAAGCAAAAAGTGTATCCAACAAAGAGAGGGAAGGCAGCAGAAAGTATTCTGTGGATGCCATATTGTCGCTGGTAAGCCGCAATGACAGTATGGAGATCCAGATCCTGTCAAAGGGAAAGCGAGTGGAGATCGGTTCCAGTTCAGAGTGCGAAGCTTACGATTCCAAGCCATATGATAAGCGCTATTACATTGAAAAAAGAGAATTTGAAAGCCTGGATGCCTTTAGAAATGCAGGTCTGCCCTATTCCGATAAGAGCCAGATAACCATACTTTCCATTGACGGCATCTCCCCAAAGAAATATCATCGGGATTCCCTGTAATTGCAAAACACCGTTGCCCGGTGCGGCAGCGGTGTTTGTTAAAATAAAAATGTTTCTGGAGCCGGAAAAGATCAGCACCTTCGGTATATGCTGCGTTGTGCACTTATTCGATTCAAAGCGCCAGTATCACCAGCACCAGATCCAGCGCAATAAGTATATGCAGCACGATATGGTAAAGATCCGGAATAAGCCGTGTGTCACTCTGCGGAAAAAGTTTTACCGTATGAGCAAAGCATTGGTTATAACCTTTCAGTTTTTTCGGACTGGCGCCAAATATGGTGTAGTATTCATGGCAGAAAAACTGCAGGGTCAGCCAAAGGGAAAGCTCCGCCAGAAGCACCCATTTGCCCACAGGTTCCCAAAGAAAATACAGTCCAATGCCTACGGTGAATACTGCAAGAGCAACAAACTCAACGCTTTTTATACCCATGCCTTCCACCAGAAGCGTTTTGCCGAAACGCCAGCTTATGGTGCAACCTAAAAACCATATCCAAAGCAGACAGGAAATAATACTTACCCAAAGTTTCATAAAAACCAGCTTTCTTGTTGAAACAGTCTATTTGCTTAACAACGGACGGCGCATAGACGGGTGTCCGTAAAACAGTTAATCCTCCGTATGGCTTAGACCATGCGGAG
>UQYI01000018.1 GCA_900545265.1 uncultured Eubacteriales bacterium | reverse complement strand
TCGCGCTGGAGCTGAGCCTGCCGGAGACCCGCGACCTCATCGCCCGCGCGGGCTATGCTCTCAGCCCCAGCAGCAAGTTCGACGTCATCATCGAATACTTTATCATGCAGCGGGACTATGACATTTTCAAGATCAACGAGGCACTGTTTGCCTTTGATCAGAGCTTGTTAGGAGCGTAAAAATAATGAAAAATCAAATGGATTGGGAGTTCTTTCTTCGCGAATTGACTGTCGGCGTAAATATTGACGAGACCTGCTTTTATTTCAGTGATGACCCCAATGAGGAAGAACATTATCTCGGCTACTTACCACAGTACGACAAGCCGTACTGGGTAGGTTACTGCGATATAGACGGCGGATGCGACTTTGATACAGCGGAAGAGCTTGTTCAGGCGAAAATTTTTAACGGAAAAAGCCTTAAGGAGCGCTGGAACCGTGTTGTAATTTGCAGCATTGAGGGCCTCAGCTACGAAGATTGGTTGGAAGATTTTGAGCATGAGCCGGTGAATCCTCAAAGTGATGAAATTATTAAATAGAACAGGAGCGTGAACCATGACTTTTATCTGCTACCCCAAATGCACTACCTGCCGGAAGGCGCAAAAGTGGCTGGACGAGAACGGCATTTCCTATACATTCCGAGACATCAAAATGGAACATCCCACTTATGAGGAACTGGCCGCCTGGCACCGGCGCAGCGGACTGCCGCTGAAGAAGTTTTTTAACACCAGCGGCCTGCTCTATAAGTCCATGGAACTGAAAGACAGGCTGCCCGCCATGAGCGAGGACGAGATGCTGAAGCTCCTTGCCGCAGACGGTATGCTGGTCAAGCGCCCGCTGCTGGTGGGGGACGATTTCGTCCTTGTGGGCTTCAGGGAAGCAGAGTGGGCGGAGCGCCTGAAAACAAAATAAATGTCGCCCGGCAGGCGACCAACCCCTCCTTCGGATGCGCTACAATGGCAGCGTAATCAAACGAAGGAGGGTTTTTATTATGACAGAACTGGTTTTCATCCTGGACCGCAGCGGTTCCATGGCGGGACTGGAGGCAGATACCATCGGGGGCTTCAACTCCATGATCGCCAAACAGAAGAAAGAAGCAGGAGAGGCGCTGGTCTCCACGGTACTCTTTGACAACGAGAGCGTGGTCATTCATGATCGTTTGCCTCTTGGCAAAGTGCCGCCCATGACCGGAAAGGAGTATTTCACTCGCGGCTGCACGGCGCTGCTGGACGCTGTGGGCGGGGCCATCCATCATATCGGCAACATCCACAAATACGCCCGCCGGGAGGATGTGCCGAAAAAGACCATGTTCATTATCACCACCGACGGTTACGAAAACGCCAGCCGCCGCTATGACTACGGGACGGTGCAGCGCATGATCCGGCGGCAAAAGGAGAAGTACGGCTGGGAGTTCCTTTTTCTGGGCGCCAACATCGACGCGGCAAAGGAAGCGGCCCGCTTCGGCATCGACGCCGACCGTGCGGTGAACTACAAGTGCGATGAAGCCGGTACGGCGCTTAATTACGAGGTCATCAGTGAGGCCGTGTGCAGCGTCCGCGCCGCAAGAGCTCTCAGTGCCGACTGGAAGCACCGTATCGATGAGGATGTACAGAAGCGGGGACGGTGATACCCGTGTACGGTGCAATTTTGGGTGATATCGTGGGCAGCCCCTACGAATTCGACTGAAACAACTGCAAGACCAAGGATTTCCCGCTGTTCAGCCGGCGGTCCCAATTTACGGACGATACGGTAATGACGCTGGCTGTGGCAAAAGCGCTGCTGGATACGCATAGGCAGGAGGATGCCGCTATCAAAGCGGCGCTGGTGCGGGAGATGCAGCGGCTGGGCCGCCTCTATCCTGACAGAGGCTATGGCGCACGGTTTGAAGGCTGGCTGTATGAGGAGGATCCGCAGTCCTACCACAGCTATGGCAACGGCAGCGCCATGCGGGTGTCTCCGGCGGCGTGGCTGGCGGAGGATATGACGGAGGCATTGCATCTGGCACAGCTCACCGCCGAGGTGACCCACGACCACCCGGAGGGCATCCGGGGCGCACAGGCCGCCGCCGCCATCTTTCTTGCCCGCACGGGCTGCAGCAGGGCAGATATCAGGGCGTATGTGGAGCGTGCGTTCGGGTATGATCTGGGCCGCACCTGTGACGAGATCCGCCCCGCCTATCGTCATGTGGAGAGCTGCCGGGAGACAGTGCCGCAGGCCGTCACTGCATTTCTGGAAAGCACGGGTTTTGAGGATGCACTACGCACGGCGGTATCTCTCGGCGGCGACAGCGATACGCTGGCTGCCATCACCGGCAGCATCGCCGAGGCTTTTTACGGCGTGCCGGAGAATTTGAAGCAGGAGTGCCGTCAACGGCTGACCCCGGAGCTGGCCGGGATACTGGAAAAGTTTGAAAGTGTGCTTTAACAGCGGCGAAGTGTGCGGCAGACTGTATTGCAGAGAAAAAATAGGGCGGGAACTGTCAGGATAATTTTGAATTTCCCTGATGTGCTGCAGGATATGGAGGATTGACCCGAAACGGATGAAACGGATTCGGCATGCAAGCACCCATAAGGAATGCAGCAAAGCTGAACCTCTGCACCATATCATCGATGGCGCCGGCATCGACTATGGCACCGGAGCGCCGCAGGGTCAGAGATAAGCCCTGTGTGAGCCGCAAACGCAGGTTCGGCATGGGCTGCGGCGTCCGCTATTGTCAGAACCTGTGCTGTATTGTTTCCGGGCGGTCCTGAAGCCGAAAGCGGCCTTCATCTTCCCGGCATGGAGCGGGGGCAGATCGCCATGCTGGCTACGGAGCCATCGTCATTCGGAATACACAGGGGCGATAAAAGATCCGCAGCACACTGTGTGTATTTTGCGCCTGTGCCGCCTGCATAAGAAGACACGGCGTTTTTCCGACGGCTCTTCAGGTATACAGGCTGATGCGGCCGGAAAACACCTGCAGCAAAGTATCTACCAGTCCCTGTTGACCGGGGCCCGCCAGATCATAGACCGTCAGGTGCCGGGGGGCCATGCTTACCAGCAGGCTTACCAGCCCTTCCTGCGATGGGTCGGCGTACTCGATGCACAAAGCCTCCTTATCCGTCAGGGTACAGCTGCCGTCCTCGTGGAGGCACAGCTGCAGCTCCTCCAGCTTATCCGGCTGCTCCTGCACATAGCCCTGCAGCAGGGAGATCAGTTCCCCATACTCCTTCTGCAGCAGCAGCTGGGCGGCGGCCTGCTCTATGCACAGTTCCCAGAACAGCAGGGTCCCCTCCATGCGGAAGCGCATATACCCCTCCAGGCAGAGCCGGTTTTCCCGCCGCAGATAGGCGGTCAGCTGCCGCTTCAGGAGGGTGGTATCCTCCTGGCTCCGGGCAGCCCGGGCGGCGGAAAGCACCAGCGAGCGCTTTTCCTCCAGGGAAAAGGGGGTTCCGTCCGCCATGGCGGAAAGGGCAAAGACCAGCAGATCCCGGCAAAGTACCTCGCACAGGGCCTCTGCCAGAAGCTCGGCTCCTTTGGCGCCTTCTATGGTCACGGCGCAGCCCATGGCTGCTTCACCCAGGGCAAAGGGGGCATGGGCCGCCAGCAGCCGCCGCCGGAGCAGGGCCGCCGTGTCCACATCGTATTCAGCTGTATGGATGATCCAGGAGGGCATCCGCTTCTTCCTTCCTTGCAAAGCCTATGCAGCATCTTATGAGATCTGGTGCTTATTCTGTGCCGATTTTGCCCAAGTATTCCTGTGCAAGTTTTAAGGATTTTTCCGGTACCCGCTATATAATATAAAATTCCGCATAAAAATTTGCAAAAACCTCTTTACAAACGCATAAATAGGGAGTATCATATCGAAAAACGCAAGGAGGAAAGCACCATGACGCAAGCGCTTCGGCAAACGGCATCCCGTCGGCAGGCGTTCTCTGCCCGTTCCATGGCGCTGGTCTCCGTCAGCGTTCGCTTTGCGCTGTCCGTTATTATTCTGGCTGTCGTTCTGCTGGCAGTCATTATTAGCGGAACATAGCGCAAGGCAGCAAACCGGCAAACACGGTCCTGCAAGCCTTGCAGGACCGTTTTTTTATGAATGATCACAAGGAGGAAACAAAAATGAAACACGTATTTTTCAAACGGGTAATGGCCATGGCCGCAGCGCTCATGATGCTTATGAGTCTTATGGCCTGCTCCAAGGGCAGCGACGGCGGCAGTCAGGCAGCCAAAGACGCCGATACCATTAAAGTGGGCATGCTGGGGCCGTTCACCGGCGATAATGCAGTATACGGTCTGGCAGTGCGTAACGGCGTGGAGCTGTATATGAACCAGTATAACGAAAAGGGCGGCGTAAACGGCAAGAAGATCCAGATGTTCTTTTATGACCAGAAAGGCGATTCAACCGAAGCCATTACCGTATTCTCCCGTATGGTAGAGCAGGACGGCATCACCGCGCTTATTGGCGATGTGCTCACGGGCAACACCATTGCCGTGGCAGGAGAGGCTTATCCCATCCACATGCCCATGATCACCGCCTCTGCTACCGCCGAGGCCGTTACCTATGACGCCGCAACGGATACGGTATACGACAACGTGTTCCGCACCTGCTTTACCGATCCCTTCCAGGGGGAAAAGATGGCCAGCTTTGCTTATGAAAAGCTGGGAGCCAAAACCGCAGCCGCCATCTATAAGAACGGCGATGATTATTCCGTAGGCCTGAAGGACGCCTTTGTGAAAAAGTGCCAGGAACTGGGCATTGAAGTGGTGGATCAGGAAGGGTATGCCGCCGGCGATATGGACTTTAAGGCACAGCTGACCAATATCCATGCCAAGAACCCGGACGTGATCTTCTGCCCCAACTACTATGAGGATGACGGACTGATCGTTTCTCAGGCCCGTGAGATCGGCCTTACCGCTACCTTCCTGGGCGGAGACGGCTGGGCAGGCGTAAAGAACTATGCTTCCGCTGAGAATCTGGAGGGCAGCTACTACTGCTCCGCCTATGCTTCCGGTACTCCCGAGGTAGCCGCCTTTGAAGAAGCTTATATCGCCGCTTACGGCAAGGATTCCCTGAACATGTTTGCCGCTCTGGGCTATGATGCGGCCATGTGTATGGCCCGGGCTCTGGAAGAAGCCGAAAAGACCGGGGAAGTCCCCGGATCCGAAGCCTATAAGCAGGCCGTTATCGATGGTATCCGCAACAGCTGCGGGGATCTGGCGGGCATCACCAGCCCCTCCGGCTACAGCTTTGACGAACATAACAACCCCATCAAGGATGCGGTCATCATGCATCTTGAAAACGGCGAAGAGGTCTTCAGCCAGAACTACTAAGTACCCCCGGCGTCCCGTCCGGTTCCCTGTGGGAGCCGGGCGGGCGCTGTCCGGCGCTCATGCCTTTTTGCAATGACGGCAGGGCAAACGGAGCGTCTGTTTGTATGTATTAAAAACGAAAGGTAAAAGAACTCTATGTTTCCCTGGTCCATGATCTTCCGGCAGCTCATCAACGGGCTCCAGGCGGGGGCGGTGTTCGCTCTCATCGCCATAGGCTACAGCATGGTCTATGGCATCATCTCTCTGCTGAACTTTGCACACGGAGACGTGATCATGGTGGGCGGATATGTGCTTTGGGCTGCGCTGAGCCTGATGCATCCCCTGCTGGCCATGGTGCTGGCGGTGGCTGCCTGCACGCTGCTGGGGGTGGTCATAGAAAAGGCCGCCTATAAGCCCCTGCGCAAATCCCCCCGTATTTCCCTGCTGATCACCGCCATAGGCGTAAGCTACCTGCTGCAGAACGTGATGCAGCTGCCCATATTCCTGGGAGCGGGCAAGCAGGATGTTTCCGCCCTGAAGGCCTATCTTGATCTGCCGGATGTGCAGCTGGGGCCCAATGTGGCCCTTTCCGGCACGGCGCTGCTTACCCTGGTGGTTACGGCCGTGACCATGATCGCCCTGACGCTGCTGGTGCGCAACACCCCCATGGGCAAGGCCATGCGGGCGGTCTCGGAAGATCCGGAGGCGGCCCAGCTTATGGGCATCCCCGTGGACAGGACCATCAGCTTCACCTTTGCGCTGGGGTCTGCTCTGGCGGGCATCGGCTCCATCCTCTATTGCGCCGCCTACCCGCAGGTGGGGGCCACCATGGGCTCCATGCTGGGCCTGAAGGCTTTTGTAGCGGCGGTGCTGGGAGGCATCGGTTCCATCCCCGGCGCCATGATCGGCGGGCTGCTTATCGGTCTGGTGGAGGCGCTTACCGCGGCGGTGGGCCTTTCCACCTGGAAAGACGGGGTGGTCTTTGCCATTCTTATTCTGGTGCTGCTGATCAAGCCTACGGGCATCATGGGCCACAAAGTGCAGGAAAAGGTGTAAGGAGGCCGCCATGGAGAAAAAGCGTATTCTTATCCCCGTTCCCTGGATGTATCTGGTTAACGCAGTGCTGTTTGCCCTGTTTCTTCTGGGGGGCAGTTTGCTGATCTCCGGGGGCGTGCTCTCCGGCTACTACAGCAAGGTAGTGGTAAAGATCGGTATCTATATCATTCTGGCGGTCTCGTTGAATGTGGCCACCGGGTATCTGGGGCAGCTGCCTTTGGGTCATGCGGGTTTTATGGCCGTGGGCGCCTATGCTTCCGCCATTTTCATGACCCGTCTGGGGCTCAGGGGCCAGGGGGCCTTTGCCGTGGCAGCGGTGCTGGGCGGTCTGGCGGCGGCGTTGGCAGGTTTCCTTATCGGCATTCCCGCTCTGCGGCTGAAGGGGGATTATCTGGCCATCATCACGCTGGGCTTCGGGGAGATCATCCGGGTCATCCTCACCAATCTGGATGACGTGCTGGGCTTTTCCTTTACCGGGGGAGCGGGAGGCCTGCTGGGCATCCCAAAGACTACCAACTTTTTGAACACCTTTTTGTGGGTAGGAATCACCTGCTTTCTGATCCACACCCTGATGAAATCCCGTCATGGCCGGGCTATTTACGCCATCCGGGAAAATGAGATCGCCGCAGAGGCTTCCGGCATCCCGGTAACGGCCTATAAGACCTTTGCCTTTGTGGTCTCCGCCTTTTTTGCAGGGGTAGCCGGGGCCCTGTACAGCGGGTACCTGGGCATACTCAAGCCGGATAACTTCAAGTTCATGACTTCCATTGAGATCCTGGTCATGGTAGTGCTGGGGGGCATGGGGTCCATGCTGGGCTCCGTGGTTTCGGCGGCGGTGCTTACCGCCCTGCCGGAGGCTTTGCGGGTGTTCAGCGACTGGCGGATGATCGCCTATGCGCTGCTGCTGATCCTGGTAATGATCTTCAAGCCCTCAGGGCTTATGGGCCAGTATGATTTTTCCATGAAGCGGAGTCTGGAGGCCCTCCTGAACGGGGATCTGATCCATAAGTGGAAGGCCAGGGCGCAGAAACGCCGGGCCATGCAGGCAAAGAAGAAGGAGGGTAAGGCAAATGGATAAGCTGGTACCTTTTCCCAGCAGAGCGCTGGTACCCCAGCGGGATGCAGACAGGCAGCCCATTCTGGAAACCTATAATCTGGGGGTGGACTTTGCGGGCCTGACCGCCGTGGACGATGTGAGCATGGTGCTGGGACCTACGGAGATCTCCGGTCTGATCGGCCCCAACGGGGCGGGGAAGACTACGGTGTTCAACCTGCTTACCGGAGTCTATCAGCCCACCCGGGGCACCATCATGCTGGACGGTTTCTCCGTGGCGGGCAAATCGCCCAGCCAGATAGCACGCATGGGCATTGCCCGTACCTTTCAAAACATCCGGCTGTTTAAGGAAATGTCGGTAGAGGACAACATCCGGGTCGGACTTAACCACACCCTGCGCACCAATCCCCTGCAGGCCATGCTCCGCCTGCCCGCCTACTGGAAGGAGGAGAAGCAGTCCCACGAAAAGGCCATGGAGCTGCTGCATCTGTTCCACATGGAAAATCTGGCCCAGGATAAGGCCGGGGGCCTGCCCTATGGGGCGCAGCGGCGGCTGGAGATCCTGCGGGCGCTGGCCTCCTCCCCCCGTCTGCTGCTGCTGGATGAACCGGCTGCGGGCATGAACCCTTCGGAAACGGAGGAGCTTATGGAGACCATCGTACGCATCCGGGATACCTTCCATGTGGCCATTCTGCTTATTGAGCACGATATGAATCTGGTCATGGGCATTTGCGAGGGCATCATGGTGCTGGATTACGGCAAGGTCATTGCCAAGGGAGATCCGGCGGATATCCGCAGCAATCCGGAGGTCATCCGGGCCTATCTTGGAAAGGAGGCATAAATGGAGCTGCTTCGCATAGAGAATTTGCAGGTGTATTACGGCCCTATTCATGCCGTAAAGAATGTATCCTTTCATCTGGAACAGGGGGAGATCCTCTCGCTGATCGGTGCCAATGGGGCAGGAAAGTCTACCATCCTCAAGACCATTTCCGGCATACAGCCGCCCAAGTCCGGCAGCGTATACTTTGAGGGGACGGATATCACCCATATGCCGCCTCATAAGATCGTGCGCAGGGGGCTGGTGCAGGTGCCCGAGGGACGGAGGATCTTTTTGAAGATGTCCGTCCGGGAGAATCTGGAAATGGGCGCTTACTGCCAGAAAAGCGGCAGGAAAGAATCCATGGAGGAGGTCTTCGCCTGGTTCCCCCGGCTCAAGGAGCGGATGGGGCAGGTGGCCGGCACCCTTTCCGGGGGGGAGCAGCAGATGCTGGCCATGGGCCGGGCCCTTATGAGCAAGCCCAAGCTGATGATGCTGGACGAACCTTCCATGGGGCTGGCGCCTTTGCTGGTGGAGGAAATATTCGAAATCATTCAGGCTCTGCACAAGGCAGGGGTCACCATCCTGCTGGTGGAGCAGAACGCCAAAAAAGCACTTTCCATTGCAGATCGGGCCTGTGTGCTGGAAACGGGCCGGCTGGTGCTTTCCGGTACGGGAGCAGAGCTTTCGCAAAGCCCGGAGGTAAAAAAAGCCTATCTGGGCGGCTGAGAATCAGATCATTAAATTAAGGAAGGAACCGGAGTCCCGGTTCCTTTTATAATGTCTCATAGCTGCCGGGTTAATGATAAAGCGATCAGTTTATTGTTTTTGCGCGAAATATGGCTTATGCATGGCAGCCTCCATGGAGGCGGGAGCTGCTTTTCTGCATTCCGTTCGGCTTTTGGGGAGGGCGCGGCTCAGGCCCGCTGCTCCCGGGGCTTACCCGGCGGACGCTTTCGGGGCGCTGCTGCGGCGGCTATGCCGCCGCTCCGCCCGCAGGGCGGGCTTCGACGCCGCAGGCGCCGAAGGGCAGCGCCCGACCCTCGTATACGACTCCTGTTTCGAAAGCGGCGGGTACGAAAAAACTCCCGCCGGGAATACCCAACGGGAGGCTTTCTGATGAATGTTCAGGCGTGCTTCTCAGATGTTCAGGTATCCTTTGAGCACCTTCAGGGTGTTTTCCACCCCTTCCTTGTGGCTGCGTTCATAACCGTGAGAGGCATATACCCCGGCACCGATCAGGCCGTGGCGCAGATCGTAGCCTGCCCGCAGGGTGGCTTCCACGTCGCTGCCGTAATGGGGGTATACATCCACGGCGTAGTCTGCTTTTTCCTTTTTGGCTGCGGCAATGAGTTTGCCTACCACTTCATAGCTGTAAGGGCCGCCGCTGTCTTTGGCACAGATGGAGCACTGCCGCTCGGTGCACAAAAGCCCGTCGCCTACGCAGCCCATATCCACGGAAATGGCCTCCGTTACGCCTTCCGGCAAAGAAGCGGAGCCGCCGTGACCCACCTCTTCATACACGGTGATGTGGGCGTATACCCGGCGTTCCGGCACCTTGCCCTCTTCCTTCATATACTTGGCCAGACCCAGCAGAATGCCCACGCTGAGCTTATCGTCCAGGAAGCGGCTCTTGATGTAGCCGTCCCGGGTGACGCGGCTCCGGGGATCGAAGCAGACGATATCCCCTACCTCGATGCCCAGCTCCCGGGTCTCTTTGGCGGAAGCGGTCTTTTCGTCCAGCACCACTTCGGTGTTGTCAAAGGAACGCAGGGTGGAGGAATAGTCGCCGTTTACATGGATGGAGGGGTTGCACAGCTGGAAGGTGCCTTCATAGCTGCGGCCGTCCCGGGTGAACACGGTCACGTTCTCCGCTTCGGCGTTATTGGCGTTCATGCCGCCCAGCGGCGTGACCCGCAGGCGTCCGCTGCCTTTTACTTCCGCTACCATGGCCCCCAGGGTATCCGTGTGGGCTTCCAGCATCAGCCCGTCCTGAACATTCTTTCCGCCCAGATCCACCAGTACCCCGTCCTTGACGGTGCGCCGGGCCTCATAGCCCAGGGCTGCAAAGGCGTTCTGCACATAGGCCGCCGCCTGCTCCGTATACCCGGAAGGGCTGGGGATGTTCAAAAGTTCCAGTGTCTTTTCTACGGCAAATTCCGTATATTTCTTGTCCATGTGATCCTCCGTTACATTTATTGTGTTTGATCGGTATATGGGTAAGCCTGTTCAGGCCTGTTTTTCCAGCAGACGGTACAGGGTCAGCAGCTCCCGGGGCGACAGCTTCTCTCCCCGTATCCCCGGGGGAAGCCCCATGGACTCCAGATGCTCCGGCACCTGCGGGAAGGCGGAAAGGTTGTTGTACAGGGTCTTGCGGCGCATATGCAGGCATTGCGCTCCAAAGCGCAGCAGAGCAGCCGGAGACTCCGGGGGAGCGTCCTGCCGGCGGATCAGCTGTACCAGAGCGCTTTTTACAGCAGGCGGAGGCAGGTAGGCGCCTTCGGGGATCTCTCCCAGCAGGCGGCTCTCGTAATACAGAGCAGAGACCATGGCCACAGGGCCGTAGTTTTTTTCTCCCGGCCGGGTAAAGAAACGGTCCGCCGCTTCCTTCTGCATCATAAGGAGCATCTCCTCCGGCTCCATGATAAGGAGCATTTCCACAATGGGGGTGGTGATGCAGTAGGGCAGGTTGCCTGCCGCCACATACCCCGGGGGCAAAAAGCCGTAATCCGTTTTCAGGCAGTCCCCTTCCAGAATGGTAAGGGCGGGGTGATTGCCCAGCGCTTCCCGCAGCAGGGCGGCCATGCGGGGATCCTTTTCTACGGCCCATACCCGGGCCCCCCGGCTCAAAAGCACCTCCGTCAGGGCTCCCAGTCCGGGGCCGATCTCCAGCACGGGGCGGCCCTCCAGCTCTACGGGGGATAAAAGACGCTGGAGCCTTTCCCCGTCAATAAAAAAGTTTTGCCCCAGATTCTTGTTGGGGCGCAGGCCTTCCCGGGCAAGAAGCGCCTGCACATACCCGGCGGATGCAATCATGGGCTCAGTCCCGGCGGCGGTTGCCCTTGACCAGAATGGCCAAACGCAGTAAAGACAGCAGGCTGGCTATGGCAGCCCACACGTAGGTCATGGCAGCGGCCCGGAGCACGGCTTTGGCGGCGTATTCCTTTTCCCGGGGGATATAGCTCCCCTCCTGCAGCAGATCCAGCCCCCGCTTGCTGGCATTGATCTCCACGGGCAGGGTGATCAGCTGAAACAGAAACATGGCCGCATACAGATACAGCCCCAGAGAGGCAATGAAGTTGGATTGGATCATCAGCCCCACAATGGCGATGATGGGCCCGGCGTTGGAGCCCAGCTGGGCGGCAGGCAGGATCTTGCTGCGCAGGGTCATGAGGGAATACCCCTCTTCATACTGGAGCACATGGCCGATCTCATGGGCCGCCACGGCCAGAGCGGAGATGGAAGAGGAGCCGTATACGGCATTGGAAAGGCCCACCAGGCGGCGGGTGGGATCAAAGTGATCCGTCAGCGAACCGGAAACCTCCGTTACCTGCACGCCGCTGTTGTGGGCATGCAGCATTTCCCGGGCGGCCTGACCGGCGGTAACGCCCCGGCTGCCCGGCTGATCGCTGTATTTTTTAAAGGTGCGCTGCACCTTGCCCGAAGCATACAGGCTCAAAAGAAACACCGCTATCAATGCGATCATGACGAAATCGTAGCTTACATATGTGCCAAGAATATACATATGTTCCTCCCTGAAACTGGTACATTGGGGTAAGTATACCATGATTTCTTTGCAAATGCTATTGCAGCAGGGGAGAATTGTGATATACTATTTGGAAAACTTCTGTGAAAATGCCCTTGTAAAGGAGAAACCTTATGCTTACACTCCGTGAGATCCAGCGCGTGCCCGAAAAGCACGCAGGTCCCGTTACCATAGGCGGCTGGGCCAAGACCATCCGTACCGGCAAGTCCGTTGGCTTTATTGAGCTGAACGACGGCACCTGCTTCAAATCCGTGCAGGTGGTATTCCCCAATGACGAAAGGAATATGGGCAAGGATCTGTCTACCGGCTGCTCCGTGCGGGTCACGGGCCAGCTGGTGCTGACTCCGGATGCCCCCCAGCCCTTTGAAATTCAGGCCGATTCCATCACGCTGGAGGGTGCCTGCCCGCCGGATTTCCCCATGCAGAAAAAGCGCCACACGCTGGAGTATCTGCGCACGCAGCAAACGCTCCGCCCCCGAACCAACACCTTCCTGGCGGTTTTCCGGGTGCGCAGCGTGGTCTCCGCCGCCATTCATGAATTCTTCCAGCAGCGGGGCTTTGTGTATGTGCATACGCCTATCCTCACCAATGCAGATTGTGAGGGCCGGGGCGAAATGTTCCAGGTGACGACTCTGGATCTGGAGAACGTGCCCAAGGACGATGCCGGTAAGGTAGATTACTCCAAGGACTTCTTCCGCAAGCCCGTGCATCTGGCGGGCACCGGCCAGATGTATGGAGAAGCCTTTTCCCTGGCTTTCCGGGATATCTATACTTTCGGCCCCACCTTCCGGGCGGAATACAGCTTTACCCCCCGGCATGCGGCAGAGTTCTGGATGATCGAGCCGGAAATGGCCTTCTGCGACCTGAAAGGGGATATGGAAGTGGCAGAGGCCATGGTCAAATACATTATCCGGGCGGTGCTGGAACGCTGCCCTCAGGAGATGGAGTTCTTCAACAAGTTTATAGATAAGGGCCTGTTGGAGCGGCTGGACAATGTGGTGAGCAACGAATTCGGCCGGGTCAGTTATACCGAGGCTGTGGATATCCTGCAAAAGAGCGGGGAAAAGTTTGAGTTCCCCGTGGAATGGGGCATCGATCTGCAAAGCGAGCATGAGCGGTACCTGACGGAAAAGGTATTCAAAAAGCCTATTTTCGTTACCGATTATCCCGTGGCCATCAAGGCTTTCTATATGCGGCTGAACGATGACGGCAAAACCGTGGCGGCGGCGGATCTGCTGGTGCCCGGCGTAGGCGAGATCATCGGCGGCAGTCAGAGAGAGGATCGCTACGATGTACTCAAGGCCCGCTGCGACCAGCTGGGCATGGACATGTCCGAATATCAATGGTATCTGGATCTGCGGCGCTACGGCGGTGTGGAGCATGCAGGCTTTGGGCTGGGGCTGGATCGTATCGTCATGTATCTGACGGGTATGAGCAACATCCGGGACGTGGCGCCCTTCCCCCGCACGACCGCCAATCTGGAAATGTAAAGCGAAGCAAACCGAAACAGGATCCCCGCAGGTCACACCTGCGGGGATCTTTTATGATCCGGCCCGTTGGACGGGCAAAGTGTATGCAGAGCAGCTCCCGGAAAACCCTATCCCCCTTATTCCGCTCTTTGCAAGGGGCAGAGGATTGTGGTATAATGCAGTATCTGAATGTATGAGGTGCTGGATATGGCCTATCGCGCGCTGTACCGGGCTTATCGGCCGGGCCTGTTCTCCCAGATGGTGGGGCAGGAGCATATAACCGCAATATTGAAGAACCAGGTAAAGGAGGGGCAGCTGAGCCACGCCTATCTGTTCTGCGGTCCCCGGGGCACGGGTAAGACCACCACGGCCAAGATCCTTTCCCGGGCGGTGAACTGCGAACACCCTGTGGAGGGAGAACCCTGCGACCGGTGCCCCAGCTGCCTTATCAGCCGGGAGACCAACGGGGATATCATTGAGATCGATGCCGCCAGCAACACCGGCGTAGACAATGTGCGGGAACTGATCAGTCAGGCACAGTTTGCTCCCCTGCAGCTGAAAAAGCGTGTGTTCATTATCGATGAGGTACACATGCTTTCCACTTCCGCCTTCAATGCTCTGCTGAAGACGCTGGAGGAGCCCCCTGCCCATGTGCTCTTTATTCTTGCCACTACGGAGCCCCAGAAGCTTCCGGCCACGGTGATCTCCCGCTGCCAGCGCTTTGACTTCCACCGCTTTACGGCGGCACACATTATAGGCTACCTGCAGCGGGTGTTGGAGCAGTCCGGGGTCTCTGCGGAGCCGGAAGGTTTGCGGCTCATTGCACGGGCGGCGGACGGAGCCATGCGGGATGCTCTTTCCCTGACGGATCAGTGCCTGTCTTTTTGCGGCAGCCATATAACGGCGGCGGATGTGGCCGGGGTGCTGGGCACCATGGACGAGGACTTTCTCTTTTCCATGACGGGCAGGCTTTTTGAGGGGGACGGCCGGGGCTGTCTGGAGGGGCTGGAACAGGTGGTGCGCCAGGGAAGCTCCCTGAGCGTGTTCGCCTCAGATCTGGCAGGGCATATGCGGGCCCTGCTCTTTGCCAAGACCTGCGGAGACTGTCAGGATCTGCTGGAATGCACCCAGGAGACTATGGCACGGTATGAAAAGCAGGCCAAAGGCGTTTCACGGGAGAGATTGCTCTATGCTGCGGAGCAGCTGCTTCGGGCTCAGAGCGATATGAAATATTTTTCAAACCCCCGGCTGCTGCTGGAAAGCACACTGCTGCGCATAAGCAGCCCGCTGGAGGATTCCAGCCCGGAAGCGCTTCTTTGCCGCATTGCCGCTCTGGAGGATAAGCTCAGCGCTTTGACGGCGGGGGGCTTGCCGGTGCAAACGGCTCCGACTCTGCCGGTACCTCCCCGGGAAAGCCCGGCTTCGGCGGCGCCCAAGCCCCGGTCTCCGGCGGACACACCCCCCTGGGAAGAGGAATATATTCCCGAAGCCCCTCCGGAGGAGGGATATCTGCCCTTTGACCCATATGAACAGCCGGCGCCATCCGTGGCTGAAGCGCCTGCCGCACCGCCCCCTGCTCCGGCGGCCGCTCCGCAGAGGGCAGCCAAACCGGATCCTGTTCCCGCAGCGCAGAACGGGGAGGCTCAGACTTTGTGGCAGCAGCTTTTGCAGCGGTTGCTGAAGGAAAACCCCATGCTTTACCGCTGCATCAAGGTGGGGGAAGCCGGGGAGCTGGACGAAACCCGGCTGACTGTTTTTTTTACCCCGGAAAATGTAGGAAAGATGAACGTGGCGGCCAGCCAGCGGAACATGGCTATTTTACAGGGAGAGCTGGAAAAGCTCCGCCCCGGGGTCACGGCGGTGCTGATGGAACGGAAACCCGATGCCGGGGAACAGAAGCTCAGGGAACTTTTCGGAGATAAACTGACAACGAAATAAACGGAATATACTTTACACAAAAACAAACGGAGGATATGGATCTATGGCAAAACACGGCGGATACCCCATGGGCATGATGGGAGGCGGCAACATGCAGGCGCTGATGAAGCAGGCGCAGAAGATGCAGGAGAACATGGCCAAAAAGCAGGCGGAGCTCAACGAGCAGACCTTTACGGCTTCTGCCGGGGGCGGTATGGTCACGGCCACGGTATATGGCACCAAAAAGCTGGAGAGCGTAAAGATTGACCCCCAGTGTGTGGATCCGGACGATGTGGAAATGCTGGAAGATCTGGTGCTTTCCGCCGTTAACGCCGCCATTGAAGCGGCCGGTAGCGCCGTGGAGACGGAGATGGGCAAGCTCACCGGAGGGCTGGGTCTGGGCTTCTGATCCTGTAAAAAGCGTATATGGCCATTGAGTCCATTGAAAAACTGACCACCCAACTCAGCCGCCTGCCGGGCATCGGCCGCAAGACCGCCCAGAGGCTGGCCTATTATCTGCTGGGAGTGCCCCGGGAGCAGGCCCAGGAGCTGGCCCAGGCTATTTTGCAGGCCAGGGAGCAGGTGCATTGCTGTCCCCTGTGCGGCACTTATACGGATAAGGAAAAGTGCGAGCTGTGCACGGATCCCGGCCGCTCCGATGAGGTCATCTGCGTGGTGGCTGAGCCCCGGGATGTGATCGCCATGGAAAAGACCCGGGAGTTCCGGGGGCGGTATCATGTGCTTTTCGGGGTGCTTTCCCCCATGGAAGGCATAGGCCCCGGGGATATCCGTATAAACGAACTGTTGGAGAAATGTAAGGGCGGCAAGGTCAAAGAGGTCATTCTGGCTACCAATCCGGATGTGGAGGGGGAAGCCACGGCTTCTTACATCGCCCGGCTGCTGAAGCCTTTGGGGGTCAAGGCTACCCGTATTGCGCACGGTATTCCCATTGGCGGGAATCTGGAGTATACGGACGAAGTCACCCTGGCCAAGGCCCTGGAGGGCCGGCGGAGCCTGTAACGGAATATGTGTGCAAAAAGAGGCCGGGAAGGGTCTCTTTTTTCGTGGTATTCCAGAAGAAACGCTTTCTTCCGGGAGGGGAAGGGGCCGCGGGAATCCCGGCCGGGTTTGTATACGGAACCCCGGGGCGCACGTTCCGGCGGCAAAGCCGCCGGAACTCTGCGGGCGAAGCCCGCAGGCGTGCCTTCAGGCACGCCGTGCGCCCCGCCTTTCGCTTCCCGGCATCTGCATGTGGGCACGTCCCAGCCGACAAAACAGGCATCTCCCGATTGGACAGGAAAGGATCCGGGCAGTGCCAAAGCTCCGGGCTGGCAGATACAGGAGGCACCGCTTTGCGCCCGGATGCATCTTCAAAAAGGAAGCCGCTTTGAACCTGCGGATTCATGAGCGTCGCTGCATTGCAAAAAACATTTCCGGTGGGAAATATGGAAGGGTGAAATCAATTTTTCCGGTGTGGCCGCTCGGAGAGAAGAGCCGGCCTTTCGACCCGCACCAGCAGATATATCCCCAGAAACACCGTAGGCAGGGAGATCCACTGAGAGGTGGAGAACGGTCCCCAGAAGCCCCGGTAAGCGTCTCCACGGAGAAATTCCAGCCCGAAACGGGCCAGACCATAGAGAAACAGATAAAAGCCCAGAAGCCGGTATCCGTCAGATTTACGGCGGCAGCCCCTGTACAAGCATATAAACAGAAGCAGCTCCAGTCCGGCTCCATACAGCTGCACCGGCAGAAGTGGCACTCCGTTGGGGGCTATGAGGGATCGGGAAAAGGAAATGCCCAGCCGGGGGTGCGGAAGTCCATAACAGCAGCCCGTCAAAAAACAGCCCGCCCGGCCGAAAGCATGCACCAGAGCAAAACCCGGCAGCAGCCGACGCAGAAGCATGGAACCGGAGGCTCCGGCTTTTTTTCCATACAGCAGCACGCCGCAAAGGGCGCCGTACAGACCCCCGTAAAACACAAAACCGGAGAGCACATAGGTTTCCAAAAAACGGGCTGTATCCGAAAAAAGCAAAGCCCGGTCTGCCCACAGGGCAGGCAGCCCGGTCAGCAGGAAAAGAAGTTTGGCTCCCAGGGCAGCGCCCAGAAGCCCATATACAAAGCCCAGTTCCACATCGGCACTTTCTCCGGGGCAGTGTTTGTCCTCCCGTTTGAACAGAAGCACAAAAAGCATCAGCCCCAGGGCGGCGCAAAGACCATAGGTGGGAACGTTCCTTCCCAGGATGGTGATGGATGGCAGCATGGTTCCTCCAAAGACATACGCCGCAGTCAAACGGCTGCGGCGGTGCGGAAAAGAAAAGGTTTTGGATCAGTGGATCTGCTGAATATATTCGTTAAGAGAATAGCTGCCCAGAGCGCCAAAAGCGCCCACGCAGGCGATACAGGCCACGAAGAAGACGGCCCCGCCAATCAACCCGATAAGGGAAAGCACAAAGCCCGCTGTGCGGACGCTTCCATCGAAGCCGGCCTTCTTGGCGTTGCCTGCCAAAATCAGGCCGATGATGCCCAGGATCACCGAAACGATAGCCGAATAACCGAAGAACCACAGAACCACAGAGATAATGCCCAGAACCATGCTGGCCGTGGCGGCGCTTTTGCCGGGAATGGGGGCAGGCGTGTTAGTTTCCATTTTCTAGTCTCCTTATGTTTTTGTGCGCCGTTCAAAAGGAACGCCGTATAAGGGAAGTATAAGAAATCTGCCCTTTTTTGTCAATATGTCCGTTTTGCCGGGTGTCCTGTTTCGAACGGGGAAAGTACCTGCCGAAGTCTGTAAAACAAAACTGACGCCGCATGGTCTGCGGCGCCAGTCAGGTATATGTCCGATTTGAAACGGAAGCTTATTTGCTGCTGCTGTGGAGAGCTACCACGGCGCCCTCATAAGTATCGGCAATGTATTTGGCGATCTCTTCCCCAGTGAGCACTTCATACAGCTTCAGCAGGTTGGCGTCATTTTCGCGGCCTTCCTTCACGCAAAGGATATTGCCGTAGGTCTGAGCGCCGCTGCCGGCTGCATCCTCGGTAGCCAAAGCGTCCTTGCCGGCGTTGAGACCGGCCTGCAGGGCGTAGTTGCCGTTGATGACGCCCAGATCAATATCCTGCAGAGACTTGGGGATCTGAGCGGCGGCCATTTCCACAATGTTCAGGTTCTTGGGGTTTTCGGCAATTTCCAGAATGGTGGCGTTGGAGGTGGCGTCAATGCCGCCCTTCAGGGTGATAAGGCCTTCCTGCTGAAGCAGCAGCAGGGCGCGGGTTTCGTTGGAGCCGTCGTTGGGCACACCGATGGTTGCGCCGTCGGGCACTTCGGAAAGGGACTTGGTCTTGCCGGGGTAAATGCCAAAGGGCTCATAGTGGACAGCGCCCAGAGATACCAGCTTGGTGCCGTTTTCGGCATTGAAGGTGTTCAGGTAGGGCAGGTGCTGGAAGTAGTTGGCATCCAGACTGCCGTCGTCCACGGCGATGTTGGGCTGCACATAGTCGTCATATTCCACGATATCCAGAATGATGCCGTCCTTTTCCAGAATCTTGGCGGCTTCCCGCAGGATCTCGGCGTGGGGAGTGATGCTGGCGCCCACCTTCAGGGTGACGGAGCCCGAAGCATCGGCCTGTTTGTTATCGGACTTGGCGCAGGCCAGCAGGCCGCACAGAAGGGTCAGGCAAAGGGTCAGGGCAATGTATTTGCGGATGTGTTTCATGTTTGTTTCCTCCAGATTGTTTTTCTTTCTTTTATATATTGGCGGCAGGGCCGCCGGGTAAAACGGGTTCAGCGAATGCGTTTGTCGGTCTTCAGGGCCAGACGGCTTCCGATCTCCTGAAAGACCTGTACGATAAATACCAGCGCTGCTACCATCAGGAGCATGACGTTGCTGTCGGAGCGGTAATAACCGTAGTTGATGGCAATGGCGCCCAGACCGCCGCCCCCTACAATACCTGCCATGGCGGAGTAGCCAAGGATGGTGGTCAGGGCAATGGCTGCCCCAGTGATCAAAGAGGGTTTAGCCTCCAGCAGCAGCACCCGCAGCAGGATCTGCAGCGGGGAAGCTCCCATGGAAAGTGCTGCTTCCACTACGCCCTGGTCTACCTCCCGAACGGAACTTTCCACCATCCGGGCGATAAAGGGGGACGAGGCGATGATCAAAGGCACCAGCGTGGCTTTGGAACCGATGGTAGTGCCCATGACCGCCCGGGTGATGGGCATGACCCATACCAGCAGGATGATAAAGGGTACGCTGCGCAGCAGGTTCACGCCAATGCCCAGGATCCGGTTGAATACGGGGCAGGGATACAGGCCTTCTTTGGCCGTGGCCGCCAGCAGCAGCCCCAGAGGCAGTCCGATCAGATACGCCAGGGCCGTGGAGCCCACGGTCATGTACAGGGTCTCCCAAAGACCCTTGCCCATTAGGGGAAGCATCTCTAAAAAGCCCATTTATCTCACCTCCTCAAAGACCACGCCTGCCTCATTGAGGTAGCGGGTCATTTTGTTCAATGTGGTCTCGTCCTCCGGCAGCTGTACGATCATCTGCCCGTACAGGCATCCGGAAAGCACCCGGGTATCGGCAAAGACGATATTTACAGGAGCCCCGCAGGAAAGAACCATTTCGCTGACTACGGGCCGGTCTGCCCGGGAGCCGTCAAAGATCAGCCGCAGGAACCTTCCTTCGCCAAGAGAGGCGGCTTCAGGGGGCTCCCCCTGGGGGCAGATGAGCTGCCGGGCGGCGGCGGTCTTGGGGTGGCGGAAGATCTCTTCCACCGGGCCCATCTCTCCGATACGGCTGTGATCCAGTATGGCCACCCGGGAGCAAACCTGCTCCACCACCTTCATTTCGTGGGTAATGATAACCACCGTGACCTTCAGTTCCCGGTTCAGCTGCCGCAGCAGCTCCAGAATGGACTGGGTGGTGGTGGGATCCAGCGCGGAGGTGGCCTCATCACACAGCAGCACCTTGGGGGAGGTAGCCAGGGCCCGGGCAATGGCTACCCGCTGCTTCTGCCCGCCGGACAGCTGGGCGGGAAAGGCGTTGGCCCGGTCTCCCAGCCCCACCCGGTCCAGCAGGGCCTGGGCCCGGGGACGGGCTTCTTTTTTGGATATCCCCGCCAGTTCCAGCGGGAAGCATACGTTATCCAGGATGGACTTCTGCATAAGCAGATGGAAGCCCTGAAAAATCATGCCGATATTCCGCCGGGCGGCCCGAAGCTGATGCTCCGGAAGGGAGGTAAGTTCCTGCCCGCTTACGAACACTTTTCCGGAAGTGGGTTTTTCCAACAGGTTGATGCAGCGCACCAGAGTGCTTTTGCCTGCGCCGGACAGGCCGATGATGCCGAAGATCTCTCCCTCCCGGATGGACAGATCGATATCCTGCAGGGCATGAACGGCATTTTCGCCGCTGCCGAATGTTTTGCTTACGCCTTCCAGGCGGATAATGGGCTGCTGTTCCATAGGTTCCTTTCTTTACATAAAAAAGCCCTTACCCCTCTTTTCATAGAGAGGCAAGGGCGAATCATCGCGGTACCACCTTGCGTTCGTTTCCGGCTTTGCAGTCGGAAGCCTTATCAAGCACTATCATGCTTTTGCGCGATCACGGGCGCACCCGTTGAAGACTACCTTATCGCCCCCACGGCTCCGGGACCATGTTCAACTGCCCTGCCGTACTCCCTTTCACCAAACGGGAGCTCTCTTGGACGCGCACAGACGGTTTACTCTTCCCTTCGTTGCCTTTGCTGTTTAATTTTTATGCATCATACACCGGAAGCAAAGCCTTGTCAAGCATAAAAATAAATTTGTTTCTTCCAAAATCCGAAAGGCGCCGGGAGCGGAGCTGACAGGGAAAGGGCTCCGGCTGCCCGGAGGAAAGGAAGTTTGCTGCATTCAGGGCGAGGCCGTTGAGGCGGAAGCCGGGTGCGTATACGCGGCCCGGGGGCGCACGTTCCGGCGGCAAAGCCGCCGGAACTCTGCGGGGCGGCCGCCCCGCAGGCGTGCCGTCAGGCACGTGGTGCGCCCCCCTGAGCTCCGTATGCAAACTAGCTCGTTTTTCCGCATCCCACCCCTGCTTCCCAGGCTTGCCTCTTTCGGGCGGCTTCCCCAAGCTGCTCCGAAAGAGGCTGCTTTTTATACACCTCCCGGGGGTATATATGGTTTTTCCGTTCCGATCGTTGCTTTTTTCGGTGCAATCGATTGTTTTTCGGGAATCCGTTGCTTTTTTGTCCGGACTGCGCTACACTATTATTGGTTAACCCATATTATCGGCCTATACATCGGTTACAGTATTGTGTCGACGGATTGAAAGAGGAGCTTGTAATGAAGAAATGGTTGAATGGCGTTCATGTGCCGCACCGCAAGAATACCGCTGAAGCGGCTCCGGTACTCATGACTCCGTCTGCCCAGGTGGTGCTGCCCATGAGCATGCACATCGGCCGACCCGCAGTGCCCCTGGTAAAGGTGGGGGATACTGTAAAGGTCGGGCAGAAGATCGCAGAGGCCGGCGGCTATGTGTCTGCCCCCGTCCACGCTTCCGTCTCCGGAAAGGTAAAAGCCCTGGAGGAGCGGCTCAACAGCGCCGGGCAGCATGTAAGCTGCATCGTTATCGAAAGCGATGGCCTCATGGAAAAGGACGAAAGCATCGTCCCTCCCCAGATCCACAGCTACGAGGAGTTTATCGCCGCCGTGGCTCAGAGCGGTCTGGTGGGGTTGGGAGGCGCAGGCTTTCCCGCTTCCGTAAAGCTGGATATCAAGGATCTCAGCCGGCTGGATACCGTTATCATCAACGGCGCCGAATGCGAGCCCTATATCACCAGCGATACCCGCACCATGCTGGACCGGGGCGAAGAGATAGCCTGGGGCATTAAAATGCTGGAAACCTATCTCAAGGCCAAGCGGGTCATCATCGGCATAGAGAAAAACAAGCCCCAGTGCATCCGGGCCATGGAGCAGCTGGCGGCCAAAGACAGCTGCGTCAGCGTACTGCCCCTGCCGGCACTGTATCCTCAGGGTGGTGAAAAGGTGCTCATCTATCATGCCACCGGCCGTATCGTAGGCGAGGGCAAGCTGCCCATTGACGCCGGCGTCATCGTTATGAATTGCACCAGCCTGGCGGATATGGGCCGGTACTTCCTTACCGGTATGCCGCTGGTGGAAAAGTGCGTCACTGTAGACGGCTCTGCCATCAAGGATCCAAAAAACGTGCTGGTGCCCATCGGCACTTCGCTGAAAGATCTGATCGACTTTGCAGGCGGCTGCAAGGCCCCTGCCGGGAAGGTTCTGTACGGCGGCCCCATGATGGGTATTTCCGTGCCGGATCTGGAGCAGCCCGTGCTCAAGACCACCAACGCCGTTACCGCCTTTAATGAAGCAGACGCCCGTACCCCCGATCCCACGGCCTGCATCCGCTGCGGCAGCTGCGTGGATCACTGCCCCCTGAACCTCATGCCTGCGGAAATAGAGCGGGCCTTTGATAAAAAAGATGGCCGTGAGCTGGAAAAGCTCAAGGTCAACCTGTGTATGGAATGCGGTTGCTGCGCCTTTATCTGCCCGGCTCACAGGCCCCTGGTGCAGGTCAACAAGCTGGCCAAGGGAATGCTTCGGGATTGGCAGGTCAAGGAAAAGGCACAGGCCGAAAAGGAAAAAGCCCGGCAGGAGCAGCTGGCCCAGATGAAGAAGGAGGAGAACAAATGAAACAACTGATCCTCAGCATCTCCCCGCATATCCGCTGCAAAAAGGATACCGGTTCCATCATGCGCAGCGTTTGCATCGCGCTGTGCCCGGCCCTCATTGCGGCCATCGCCATCTTCGGCTGGCGGTCTCTGCTGCTTACGGGAGTTTCCGTGCTCAACTGCGTGCTGCTGGAGTATCTCTGGTGCCGCCTGATGAAGAAAAAACCTACCATAGGTGATTTTTCCGCCGTGGTCACGGGCATGCTGCTGGCATTGTCCGTCCCTGTAGGGATGCCCATCTGGCAGCTGCTGGTAGGGGATTTCATTGCCATCGTCATCGTCAAGATGCTGTTCGGCGGTTTGGGCTGCAACTTCGTCAACCCTGCTCTGGTGGGCCGGGTGTGCATGATGTTCTCCTTCCCCCAGTCCATGACGGAGTATGCCAACTATGTTTCCAAAGTGGATGCGCTGACCTCCGCCACCCCTCTGGCGGCCATGGATAAACTCTCCGGGGCGGATTTCATGACCCTGTTCCTGGGGCAGCATGGGGGCGTCATCGGTGAAACCTGCGTGCTGGCGCTGCTTCTGGGCGGCCTGTTCCTGGTGATCCGGGGCATCATCAAGCCCATTATCCCCCTGTGCTTCATGGGCAGCACCGTGCTGTTTACCTGGCTTTTCGGGGGCACGGCGCCGCTGCTGAGCCTGTTTGCCGGCGGCCTGTTCATGACCTCCATCTTCATGGCTACGGACTATGTGACCAGCCCCATTACCGATTGGGGCAAGGTGATCTTCGGCGTGGGCTGTGGCTTCTTCACCGCCGCCATCCGGGTCTTTGCCAATGCGGCGGAGGGCGTTACTTTTGCCATTCTGCTTATGAACCTGCTGGTGCCTTATATCAACGGGTGGACCAGAAAGAAAGCTTTCGGGGGGAACTATATCAAATGAAAAACGGATTTTTCAGCGAAATAGTCAAACCCTTCCTGGTGCTGGTGATCATCTGCGTGGCGGCGGGCGGTATTCTGGCCGCTACCAATAATGCTACCGCGCCCATTATCGAGGAGAACGCCCGCCTGGCGGCGGAGCAGACCCGCAAAGAGGTGCTTCCCGAGGCGACGGAGTTTGAAGAGATCCAGTGTAAGGACGAATGGGATATCGATTCCGCCTATAGGGACCTGGGCGGTGCAGGCTATGTGTTCACCGCTTCCGCCAAGGGCTACGGCGGGGATGTGGCCGTAACGCTCAGCGTGACCCCCGAAGGCAAGATCGGCCGGATGGTGGTAGACGCTTCCACAGAGACCCAGGGCATCGGCTCCAAAACCGCCAAGAGCGATTATACCGATAAATTCCTGGGGCAGAGCCTGGATACCCTGAGCGTAGACTCCATCACCGGAGCCACCTATTCCAGCAAGGCGGTCAAAACCGCAGTGGAAAACGCTCTTTCCGCCTTTGAGGCGCTGCAGAAGGAGGGGAAGTAACGTATGAAGAACCTTTGGAAGATATTTGTAAACGGCCTGTTCAAAGAGAATCCCGTTTTGAAGCTGGTGCTGGGCTGCTGCTCCGTACTGGCCGTATCCGTTACCGTTCTGGGTAGCCTTGGCATGGGGGCCGCTCTGACCTTTGTGCTGGTGGGCTCCAACGTGGTCATCTCCGCTCTGCGGAAGATCATCCCCGACAAGATCCGCATCCCCTGCTACATCGTGGTCATTGCATCCTTCGTTACCGTGGTGCAGATGGTGCTGGAAGCCTACATGAAGTCTCTGTATGACACGCTGGGCATCTTCCTGCCCCTGATCGTGGTCAACTGTATCGTGCTGGGCCGGGCCGAGATGTTCGCCAACAAGCATAATCCGCTGGAAAGTCTCTTTGACGGCCTTGGCATGGGCCTTGGCTATACCATGGTGCTGGCCTCCATGGCCGTGTTCCGGGAGCTGCTGGGCAGCGGTACTCTGCTGGGCTACCGCATCATCCCCGAAGGCTACCAGATCGGTGTCATGACCCAGACCCCCGGCGGATTCTTTACCTTCGGCCTGTGGATGGCCATGCTTACCGCAGCCCTGGCGGCCAGCGGCAAGAAGTTCAAGCCCGAGATCAAGTGCTGCGGCGCCTGCACCGGCTGTGCCATGGCAGGCAGCTGCGAAAATAAGGAGGAAGAAACCAAATGATGCTCAAACTCCTGGCCATCTTCTTCACCATGGTGCTGACGGAGAACTATGTTCTTGTGCAGTTCATCGCCATCTGCCCCTTCCTGGGGGTATCCAAGAACCTGGATTCCTCTATCGGCATGAGCGGGGCCGTCATCTTTGTTATGACCATGGCTTCCGCCGTTACCTGGGTGCTGTATACCTATGTGCTGGTACCCTTCCACCTGCAGTACCTGCAGACCATCATGTTTATTCTGGTCATAGCGGCCCTGGTGCAGCTGGTGGAGATCGTTCTCAAGCGGTTCATCAAACCCCTGTACAATGCGCTGGGCATCTATCTGCCCCTGATCACCACCAACTGTGCAGTGCTGGCTGTTACCCTGCTGAACATCGAAAACGCCTACACTTTTGCCGAAAGCTGCATGGACGGCTTTGCCGCCGGTGTGGGCTTTGGCCTGGCCATGGTTCTCTTCTGTGGGGTGCGCCGTTCTCTGGAATATGCAAAGCCCCCCAAGTGCTTTGAAGGCCTGCCTATTACTCTGGTGGCGGCAGCCCTGACCAGCATCACCTTCATGGGCTTTACCGGTATGGCAGAGCACCTGTTCGGCTAAGAAAAGGGAGGTAAAAAGCAATGAGTCCTGTTCTTACCGCCATTTTGATACTGGGCGCCGTGGGCGCCGTGGCCGCCATCGTACTGGTGCTGGCCGCCAAGTATATGGCTGTGAAGGAAGATGAGCGCTTCCCCAAGGTACGGGAATGCCTCCCCGGCGCCAACTGCGGCGCCTGCGGCTATGCCGGGTGCGACGGCTATGCCCAGGCACTGGTGGACGGCACGGAAACCAGAACCAACCTGTGCGTGCCCGGCGCCGATGGGGCTGCCCACGCGCTGGCAGATGTGCTGGGCCTGCCCTTTGAGGATGTTGTAGAGCAGGTGGCCGTGGTCCACTGCTGCGGCGACAGCAATACCGAGATCGACAAGTGCGCCTATGAAGGCATCCAGACCTGTGCCGCAGCCAAGATGCTCTTTGGGGGCAAGGGGCTGTGCGTTTATAAATGTGCCGGTCTGGGGGACTGCGTTCGCGCCTGCCCCAACGGCGCCATAGAGATCGTAGACGGAGTAGCCAAGGTCAACAGCCGCCTGTGCACCGGCTGCGGCATCTGCACCCGCACCTGCCCCAACCATCTGATCGATCTGTTCCCGGATGTGAGCCGGGTGGTAGTCACCTGCTCCAACCATGATAAGGGCGCTTTTGCCCGCAAGGCCTGCAAAAATGCCTGCATCGGCTGCAAAAAGTGCGAGCGCAACTGCCCCGCTCAGGCTATTAAGGTGGTGGACAATCTGGCGGTCATCGATTACGAAAAGTGTGTCAACTGCCATCTGTGCGCCATGAACTGCCCTGTGGGCTGCATCAAGATCTCCGACTTCTCCGGCATCCACCGGTATGTGAAGGAAGAGGCATAAGAAGGGAACCAACGGAACATACATGAAGAACCAGAACGGCCGGGAACACAAAGGGCGCAGGGACCTGATCCTCATAAGCGCCTGTGTGCTTCTGGCCGTTTTTCTGCTGGCCGCACAAAGGCTGCTGCAAAAAAACGGAAGCTGGGCTGTGGTGCGGCAGGAGGGACGGGAGCTGGGCCGGTATCCCCTTTCGCAGGATGCGCAGATCCCCCTGCATACAGCGGAAGGGTATAACCTGCTGGTCATAGAAGCGGGACAGGCGTATATCCGGGAGGCAGACTGTCCCAACGGTCTGTGCGTACAGGAGGGACGGGTCTCCCGGACGGGAGAAAGCCTGGTGTGCCTGCCTCATCGGCTCACTGTGACCATTGAGGGCGGAGAAGAAGCACTGGACGGGGTAAGCGGATAAGGAGGAGCCCATGAAAACAAAACGATTGACGCTTCTGGCCCTGCTTACGGCCCTGGCTCTGGTGCTGAGCTATGTGGAAAGCCTGCTGCCCCCCCTTACAGCCGTACCCGGCATAAAACCGGGGCTGGGAAACCTGTCGGTGCTGCTGGCGCTGTACGGGCTGGGAGTCTGGCCGGCTCTGGCACTTTCGGCGGTGCGGCTGACCCTCTCTTCACTGCTTTTCGGCACGGGGATGCGTTTTCTGTATAGCCTGGCAGGGGCGGCACTGAGCTTTCTGGCCATGGCGCTGCTGAAAAGAACGGACAGGTTTTCTCCTGTAGGAGTCAGTGTTTTGGGCGGAGTATGCCATAATCTGGGGCAGATCGCGGCGGCGCTGCTGCTGCTGGAGACCCCGGCCATTCTGGGGTATCTGCCGGTGCTGCTGCTGACGGGCACCCTTTCCGGGGCGCTGATAGGCCTGCTGGGAGGGTGGCTGCTCCGGCGGCTGAAACCGTTTCTGGAAACATAAAGCTTTTGGAGCGGTACAGCCCGTTGGTGAAAAGAGCCGCCGCATATACGGAGCTGCGGCATCGTGGGAGCGGGTTCGTATACGCAGCCCGGGGGCGCACGTTCCGGCGGCTTTGCCGCCGGAACTCTGCGGGGCGTTTGCCCCGCAGGCGTGCCTGCAGGCACGCAGTGCGCCCCCGCCCTCGCTTCCCGGTAGCTTCCGTTTTCAGCCGCATATCTGCGAGCCACTCAGCAGTCGTCTGCCGGATCTTACTGCTCCATACCCCTATGTCGAAAGCGCAGGGGATTTCCATGCGCATTTTTGCGTTTTTAAGCAGGGTCAGTGTTGAAATATGGAGGAGCTGTGTGCTACACTAACCATTGTGCAGGAAAAGCTGCAAAAAAGAAAGGAATGCAACTATGCTGGATATAAGAGATCTTCGCTTTGAAGCGGAAGGCACGGAGATCCTCAACGGGATCGACCTGCAGGTGGAACCGGGGCGCTTTCTGGCGATCACCGGCCCCAACGGCGGGGGAAAGACCACTCTGGCCAAGACCATCATGGGAATTTATGAACCTACCGGCGGCTTCATATTTTACAATGGTGCGGACATTACCCATATGTCCATTACGGAACGGGCCCGGCAGGGGATCAGCTACGGGTTTCAGCAGCCACCCCGGTTCAAGGGGCTGACGGTGCGGGATATGCTGACTCTGGCCGCCGGTAAAAAGCTTACTACCGCCGCAGCCTGTGAGTATCTCAACCGGGTGGGTCTGTGCGCCCGGGAGTATGTGGACCGGGAGTTGGGCGCGGCTCTTTCCGGCGGGGAGATAAAGCGCATCGAAATCGCTACCCTGCTGGCCCGGAACGCTTCTTTGATGATCTTTGACGAGCCGGAGGCCGGCATCGATCTGTGGAGCTTTCACAAGCTGACGGAGACTTTTGAGCAGCTCTATGAGGACAAGGCCCTGACACTGCTGATCATCACCCATCAGGAGAGGATTCTGTCCATGGCGGACGAGATACTGCTGGTATCCGGAGGAAAGATCACCCGCCGGGGCGGCGCAAAAGAGATCCTGCCGGAAATGACCCGGGCAGAGGACTGTCCCTGCGGCATCCAGCGCTGAAGAGGAGAAAGGAGAAACACCATGGCATTGACGGATCTGGATATGCAGCTGCTCAAGAGCATCGCGGATATGCACAAGATCCCTGTGGGGGCCTACAATATCCGTAAGGACGGGCAGAAGGCCGCCCGGAACACCACCGCCCATATCGACATAGAATCGAGAAAAGACTGCGACGGCATCAATATTTATATTGCCGACGGGACAAAGAATGAAAGCGTCCATATTCCCGTGATCATTGAAAAAACAGGCTATTCCGAAGTAGTGACCAATGAGTTCTTTGTGGGGAAGGACTGCGACGTGCTCATTATCGCCGGATGTGGTATCTCCAACTGCGGCGCCCAGAAGAGTCAGCATGACGGTGTGCATATTTTCCACATTGGGGAGAACTCCCGGGTACGGTATGTGGAAAAGCACTACGGCCAGGGAGAAGGCACCGGGGAGCGGATCATGAACCCGGGCACCAAAGTATATCTGGAGGAAGGCGCCTCCTTTAACATGGAGGCCACCCAGATACGGGGGATCACCTCTACCAACCGGCTGACGGAGATCCATGTGGGTAAAGGTGCGGAAACGGTCATCACCGAACGTCTGCTGACCCATGACCGGCAGAAAGCGGAGAGCCGCATGAACGTGTATCTGGAGGGGGAGGATTCCACCGCCCGGATCATTTCCCGTTCCGTGGCCCAGAATCGGTCCGAGCAGGTGTTCTATCCCTGCGTTACCGGGGAAAACAAGTGCTTCGGCCATGTGCAGTGCGACGCCATCATTATGGATGAGGCGAAGGTGGCTTCCATCCCCGCTATCCGGGCCAACTGCGTGGACGCACAGCTCATCCACGAGGCCGCTATCGGCCGCATTGCCGGGGATCAGCTTATCAAGCTCATGACCTTCGGCCTTACCCGGGAGGAAGCGGAAGAAAAGATTCTGGAAGGCTTCCTGCGCTGAACAACTCTGTCCCAACTGCGGGGAAAAGCCCCTCATGCATCTGCATATAAAAGCAGTCCTCCCTGTGATGTTTCACAGGGAGGACTTTCTGTTTTGCGGCTGCACAGGCGCTGCGTCTGCCGAAAAACCGGGGAAACGCAGCAGCCGGTGTCTTCAGTACCGGGTCAGGCAGGGATTATTTCCGTTGCAGTATACCAGTACGGCGGCCAGCCCAACGCCTATGGCACTGACCCAGGGAGCCATCTCTACATTGGCCGTGGCCAGAGCGGAGATCACCGCTTCATACACGGCGGAGAGCATGCCCACCCAGAAGAGCGGGCTTTTCATGCGGCTCTGCATGGATACGGATTGCTGTATTTCCATGGTGCTTCACCTCCTTTCTCATACATCACCGAAGAAGAAGCCGGGTATAGGCAGTTCCGTTGGAGATATATCCCCGGCCCTCTTTGGTTTCTATTTCATACCAGCCGGTGGGGGCCGTGCCCAGAAGAGGATACACTTCTCCTTTGTGGGCGATAAACAGCACCGGATTTTTTGTAGAGTCCCCCTTGCGTACGTTTACGGAACGGCCAAGCACCTCCACCTGCCGGGGGGCGGGGCTTGCCGGGGATTCCGGCATCAGGGGCGTTTCCGGAGGTTCCGGCTCGGCGGGAATGTTCGGCCGGGGCATTGCTTCCTTTCGTATCTCCCGAGCGAAAACGCCGGGGATCCCCCAGACGCTCCATTCTTTGGGACGGAATATGGTTTTTACCACGCCGTCCCGGCGGCCCCGGGCTTCTATCAGCACGGTGTCGGTCACCATATAGCCTACATGGGTGGCACGGCCCCGTTTGCTCAGACGGAATACCCACCAGCCGGTTTTGGGAAGGACGTCTTTGTCTATGGCACAGCGGGTATACATGGTGTGAGCGGTGACATCGCTCTTATAGGCGCGGGTCAGGTTAAACAGATAATAGGCCCCCAGACCCGAACAGTCATATCCGTAAAGCACCCGGGCGCCGGCGGCAAACCGTTTTTTGCAGAAGGTCTTGGCCGCCTGGGCATAGGTCTCATTGCGATAGCCTCCGGTGCGCTCCTCTTTCCGGTCGATAATGGATACATAGTTCCCGGGGGTCAGCTTGGTGTGCTGCCCGCCCCATACATAGGGCTCCCCCAGCTGGTTGTGCAGATATTCTATAAATCCTGAAAGTGTTGCCTGCATAGTCTCTCCTTTCCGGGGCGGTCCCCTGCTCCTGTGGGGCAGTATAACGGGGATATTCCTGTAAAAATTATTACAATTTCCCATCCAAACGCAAAAGGATCCGTTCCCCTGTTTTCATACTATGAAAATAAATAAATGCTTGACAGCCTTGCAAAGGAGTGCTAATATAACGATTGAACAGTTATTCAAGTGTTTGGAGGATGCCATGAGAAAAGAAGTGCCCTGCTGCGGTTTCCTGAACGTTCACCCGGACGTGGTAGAACGGGTGCAGGCACAAATGCCCGAAGAAGAAGCGCTGTATGATCTGGCGGAGCTGTATAAGGTATTTGGCGACAGCACCCGCATAAAGATTCTGTATGTGCTCTTTGAGCAGGAGGTGTGCGTGTGCGATCTGGCCCAGCTGCTGGGCAGCAGCGTTTCCGCCATCTCTCACCAGCTGCGGGTGCTCAAGCAGGCACGGCTGGTAAAGTTCCGCCGTTCGGGCAAAACTATCTTCTACTCGCTGGCCGATGAGCATGTACGCACCATTCTGGGCCAGGGCATGGACCATATACGGGAATAACAAGTATTTTTACCGGAGGAAGCAAACATGAAAAAGGTATTCAAACTCAAGGATCTGGACTGTGCATGCTGCGCCGATAAAATGCAGGTAGCCATCAACGGCATCCCCGGTGTGGAAAAGGCCACCATCAGCTTCATGACCCAGCGGCTGACTGTGGAAGCCTCCGAAGAGCAGATGGACGCCATCATGGATGAAGCCGTCAAGCGCTGCAAAAAAATCGAGCCCGACTGCACCATCGTTCGCTGAAAAATCCTGTAACCCTCCCTGTTCTCCCTTTTAGGAGCAAAAAGGTATAAAGACCATGACCAAAAAGCAGAAAAAGAACCTGATCCGCATCCTGGCCTCCGGCGTGCTGTATGCCGCAGCGCTGCTGCTGCCTAAGGCGGAAGCCTGGGAATGGGCCTTCTTCATTCCCGCTTATATCCTCATCAGCTATGATGTGCTGTGGGGCGCCGTGAAAAACCTTCTGGACGGACGTATGCTGGATGAGCGCTTCCTCATGTCCGTGGCTACCCTGGGTGCCTGGGCCGTAGGCGACTATCCGGAGACTGTAGCGGTTATGCTGTTCTATCAGGTGGGCGAGCTGTTCCAGAGTCTGGCGGTGGAGCGTAGCCGTAAGTCCATCGGCACGCTCATGGAGCTTCGTCCCGACAGTGCCCGGGTATTCCGGAACGGCGATTGGGAAGAAGTGGATCCCGATGAGGTGGAGATCGGCGAAAAGGTTCTCGTCCGGCCCGGCGAGCGGGTGCCTCTGGACGGTGTAGTGCTGGAGGGAGATACCCTGCTGGATACCATGGCCCTGACCGGCGAAGCCATGCCCCGCCATGCGGGAGTAGGCGATGCCGTTAACTCCGGCGTGGTGAACACCAGCGGCGTTATCACTTTGGAAGTCACCAAGCTGTTTGGCGATTCCACCGTGGCCCGTATCCTGGAGCTGGTAGAAAATTCCGCCGATAACAAATCCAAGAGCGAAGCTTTTATCACCCGGTTTGCCCGGGTCTATACGCCCGCCGTGGTAGTGGCCGCCGTGCTGGTGGCCGTGATCCCCTCCCTGATCACCGGGGACTGGAACACCTGGGTCTACCGGGGCCTGTCTTTCCTGGTGGTATCCTGTCCCTGTGCACTGGTCATTTCCGTACCGCTGAGCTTTTTCGGCGGCATCGGCGGGGCGGCCAAGCAGGGCATTCTGGTCAAAGGCTCCAACTATCTGGAAAAGCTGGGCGATATGCACTGCGTGGCCTTTGATAAGACCGGTACCCTGACTACCGGCAAGCTGTATGTACATGAAGTCTGTCCGGCGCTGGGCGTCAGCCAGGAGGAACTCCTCAAGCTGGCTGCTGCGGCAGAGCATCATTCTTCCCATCCTATTGCTGCCTGCATCCGGGAAGCCGCCGGTGACTATGCGCCTGCGGAAGATGTATCCGAACAGGCCGGGTACGGCGTATCCGCTCTGGTAGCGGGGAAGCGGGTCCATGTGGGCGGCCGCAGGCTTATGGAGCAGTGCGGCGTGGAAGCCCCCGCCGTGGAAGCCGCAGGGACGCTCTCCTATGTGGAAGCCGACGGGAAGTATATGGGCTATGTGCGCATCGGCGATGCCCCCAAGGCCCACGCCAAAGAAGCCATTCAGGGGCTCCGGCGTGCAGGTGTTTCCCATACGGTGCTGCTGACCGGAGACAGAAAAGCTTCCGGCGAAGCGCTGGCCCGGGAACTGGGGATCGACGAAGCCCGCTGCGAGCTGCTGCCCGGGGATAAAGTCACCGCGCTGGAAAGCATCATGAAGGAACGCCCCGGTCAGGTGGTAGGGTATGTGGGCGACGGTATCAACGATGCCCCCGTGCTGGCCCGCGCAGACGTAGGTGTGGCCATGGGTGCTTTGGGCGCCGATGCCGCCATCGAAGCGGCGGATGTAGTCCTTATGGACGATGATCCCAGCAAGCTGCCGCTGGCCGTAGCCATTGCCCGGCGTACCCGTCGTATCGTCAAGGAGAACATTGTCTTTGCACTGGGCGTCAAGCTTCTGGTGCTGGCTTTGACCGCCATAGGTATCACCAATATGTGGGGCGCCGTCTTTGGAGACGTAGGCGTGGCCGTCATTGCCATCCTCAATGCCCTGCGCTGCCTGCGGCCTATGAAAATTCAATAATCCCTCCCTCCATCATGGGTTGCCCCTCCGCTTCTTTCCCCGGCGGAGGGGCATTTTTGCATATCTGCGCCCTGCCGGGCTGCAGCGGCGTTTTTCTTTTCGGGAATGGGGGAAGGGCATTGCCTTTTGCCGCCGGACTGCTATATAATAGGGCAAACCCTGTGGGAGGATGGAAATATGCGGGTTCTGGTGATCGTGGATATGCAGAATGACTTTATTGACGGGGCGCTGGGCACGGCCGAGGCCAGGGCCATCCTGCCGGCTCTGCAAAAGAAGCTGGAGGAATACCGCCGGGCGGGGGATACCGTTCTTTTTACCCGGGATACCCATACGGCAGAATATCTTTCCACACAGGAAGGGAAGAACCTTCCTGTGTCCCACTGCATCCGGGGAACGGAGGGCTGGCAGATCCATCCTTCTCTGGATACGGCCAACTGCCGGATTTTTGATAAGCCCGCGTTCGGCTCCGTGGAGCTGGGGCGCTATATTGCCTCTCTGCCCCGGCTGGAGCAGGTGGAGCTGGCAGGAGTATGCACGGATATCTGCGTGATCTCCAATGCCATGCTTATCAAGGCCTTTGAACCGGAAGTGCCGGTGTATGTGGATGGCCGCTGCTGCGCAGGGGTCACGCCAGAAAGCCACCGCCGGGCACTGGAAGCCATGGCGGTCTGCCAGATTCATGTTTTGTAAGGAATACGCATACATATAAGGAGGCATCTATGGGATTCAATGTGCAGAAGGTCACGGAAGATCTGGTAAAGTGGACCAGAGACTGGTTCGAGCAGAACGGCCCCGGCTGCAACGCCGTGGTGGGCATCTCCGGGGGCAAGGACAGCTCTGTAGTGGCGGCGCTCATGGTTCGGGCGCTGGGCCGGGAGCGGGTCATCGGCGTGCTCATGCCTAATGGGGAGCAGAACGATATACATATGTCTCACCTGCTGGTGGAGCATCTGGGCATAGAGCACTATACCGTGAACATCGGCGGAGCCTTTGAAGCTACCATTGCCGCCATGAAGGCTGCCGGTGTGGAACCCAGCCGGCAGACGGTCATCAATCTGCCTCCCCGGCTGCGCATGTCTGCTCTGTATGCCGTGTCTCAGTCCCGCAACGGACGGGTAGCCAATACCTGCAATCTTTCGGAAGACTGGGTGGGCTATTCCACCCGCTACGGGGATAACGCCGGGGATTTCTCGCCCCTGAGCCATCTGGTGGTCCGGGAGGTAAAGGCGTTGGGCCGGTATCTGGGTCTGCCGGAAGCGTTGGTGGAAAAGGCCCCCAGCGACGGATTGACCGGAAAGACGGATGAGGACAACCTGGGCTTTACCTATGCCGTGCTGGACAGATATATCCGGGAGGGCGTCTGCGAAGACCCGGCCATAAAAGAGAAGATCGACCGCAAGCATGTGCAGAACCTGTTCAAGCTGCAGTATATGCCCTGCTTCCCCTATACTCCCGAGGACTGACGGCAAAGGAGGAAAGCCTGTGAAAAAGATCCTGGTGACCGGCGGGGCCGGGTATATCGGCTCCCATACCTGCATCGCTCTGTGCGAACAGGGGTATGAGGTGGTGGCGGCGGATAACTTCTGCAACAGCCACCGGGAGGCCGTAAAGCGTACCCGGGAGCTGGCGGGGCAGGACTTCCCCCTGTATGAATTGGATATCCGGGAGGAAGCGGCTCTGAACGGCCTGTTTGAAAAAGAAGATATCGGCTGCGTGATCCACTTTGCGGGTCTCAAGGCTGTGGGGGAAAGCGTTCGGGAGCCCCTGTTATATTACGAAAACAACCTCATGTCCACCCTGACGCTGCTGAAGGTCATGGAAAAGCACGGGGTGCAGAACCTGATCTTTTCTTCCTCTGCCACGGTATACCGGGAGGAGAACCCTGTGCCTTACCGGGAAGACGGGCTTCTGGGCTGCACCAATCCCTACGGTTGGACAAAATACATGGGAGAGCGGATCCTTCGTGATTTTGCCGCCGCCCGGGAGGGCTGGTCTGTGGCTCTGCTGCGGTACTTCAATCCGGTGGGAGCTCATCCCTCCGGGCGCATCGGGGAGGATCCGCAGGGGATCCCCAACAATCTGATGCCCTATATCTCTCAGACCGCCGCAGGCCGCCGGAAGGAGCTTACGATCTTCGGCAGCGATTATCCCACCCCCGACGGCACCTGCATCCGGGATTACATCCATGTGATGGATCTGGCGGAGGGCCATGTGGCTGCGGTGGCCTATGTGCTGGGGCACCGGGGCACGGAGGTATTCAATCTGGGCACCGGAAAGGGAACCTCTGTGCTGGAGATGCTCCATGCCTTTGAGCGGGCCAACGGATTGACCGTGCCCCATTCCATAGGGGCCCGCCGTCCCGGGGATATTGCCGTGTGCTATGCGGATCCCTCCAAAAGCCGGGAGATCCTTCACTGGCAGGCCAAACGCTCCGTGGAAGAAATGTGCGCCGACAGCTGGCGCTGGCAGAAGCAGAACCCCATGGGCTTTGAAGACTGAACCATCTAAAGGATCTGCACAGACGTAATGCCTGAACACCGGAAAAACGATTCCGGAAAAGGCAGGAAGAAGTTCAAAAAGAAAAGCCGTACAAACAACAGAAAGGGCCTGCAGGCTGCAATTTGCAGAGGCAGGCCTTTTTACTTGCCCGGATCTGCTGCTACGGGGGATACAGGTGCAGGGTACGGCTCGCATTGCCAGATAACCTTTCAAAGACCATATCGGTATGGCCGCTGCCGTGCTCCGCATCAGATGGCCCGGAATCCCATAGCCGGCAAGCAGCGTATAGGCTTTTATGGCAGGAGATTTTCGGGTCATTGACGGGGATGACGGAAAAACACGGAGAAAAGCGACCGGGCGGGCCAGACATAAAAGCAGACCTCCCTCCGCTGCCCGGTTCGCCGTGAGGAGAATAGCGCAGAGGCGTTTCCGGCGGCGGACATCCCCGGGGGAGACGCCTGTTTTTCTTTTTGGCACCAGGAAATATATTGTGAAAGGAATGTGTTATCTTCCGATTTTGGATTGACAACCGCCCCCGGGGCATATATTGTTTTGGTGGAATCCGGTGAGGGCCCCTGTACACATCCCTCTGCCGTTAAGAAATGGGAGCGACGCATGAATCTGTTGTTTTTCCTTAAGCCCAAGCAGGAGGTATGCACCCTCCATAAGAATTTTACCCTGCGGCAGGGAGTGGAAAAGCTCCGGCAGGGCGGTTTTTCCTCCGTTCCCGTCATCGACGAGGAGGGGAAATACTGCGGTACCGTCAGTGAAGGCGATTTTTTACGCAAGATCCTGGACTACGGCGGGGACGTGAAGTCCTGGGAGCAGATCCCCCTGACGGATATTCTCAGCCGCCAGTACAGGGCGGTGAACGTGACTACGGATCTGGAAGGGCTGCTCAAGTATGCCACCAACCAGAACTTCGTTCCGGTTACGGATGATCGGGGCATGTTCATCGGCATTGTTACCCGGCAGGATATCATCCGCTACTTTGCCCAGGAGTTTCAGCAGCTGGAAAAAAGCAGCGCCCTGCATACTTTTTGACCCCTTTGTTCCATGACCCGGAAGCCCGGAGGGTTTCCGGGTATTTTTATGCCCTTTTCCCGCCCGGACCCTTTTGTTGACGGCCCGTGCCCTTTGCGCTACAATAAAATACATGAACGATACCGTAATAGATATTTTGTATACGGAGCGCGTTGCGCCACCCAGACGCTTTATCCGCAGTGATACGGCCCTGTATGTGCTGTTGCTGCTGGGGGCTCTGGGGATCATCACGCTGGGGAATCGGTGCATCCGGGACCTGGGGGCAACGGCGCTGTATGTGCAGGCGGGCATGTATGCTCTGCTGCTGGGCGGCGGGTATCTGGTATACAGGTTCCGGCTGCGGCAGCTGCGCTATACCCTGACAGACAAGGGGTTCTGTGTGGACTTTATCACCGGGAGGGGAGAGCGTCCCGGAGTACGGATCCCGCTGGGGGATATTTTTTATGCCGGGCCTTACGATGCCCGGCGGCTGAAGAAGGAAAACTGCGGACCCGGCCCCCATGTGCGGGTAGGAAAGCTGGCGAATACCCTGATGCTTCTTTATCGGCAGGAGGGGAAGATACGGGCACTGTGCATTTCCCCCGGCCCGGAGCTCAGAGCCATGCTCACATCCCCCTGGGCAGAGGGGAAGGAGGCATAAATGGAACTGAAGCAATGGTTTGCCTGCCTGAAAAAGGGAAACACCCCCCACGGCGTGCTGCTGGCGGGGCCGGAGGGCAGCGGTAAGAAAGACTATGCCCGGCAGGCAGCAGCCCTGTACCTGAAGGGAACGGCAGAGCCGGAAGCACTGACAGACTGCCCTTATTTCCGGGAAATGGAGGATACCTCCATCGAGACTCTGCGGGATTGCTGCGCCGAGCTGAACCAGCAGGCCTTTGGACGGGGCAGGCGGTGCCTGCTGCTGCCGGATGCCCATCTGCTGGATATGCGTACCCAGAATACCCTGCTCAAAACTCTGGAGGAGCCGCCGGAAGAGGCGCTGCTGGTGCTTACCGGCAATGAGGAGGGGCTGCTGCCCACCATCCGCTCCCGGTGCATGATCGTGCGGGTGGGCGCCATGCCCATGGAACAGGTGGCTGAAATACTGAAGCGGCAGGGGGTCTCTCCGGAGCGGGCGGCTCTGGCGGCTTCCCTGAGCGGCGGGTATCCGGGCACGGCGGCCCGGTATGCCCAGGACGACTATATGGAGTTTCGCCGGGAAGCCCTTCTGTTGCTGGAAGAGGCGCTCTTCGGCCCCAGCCCCTTTGCAAAGGCGGCGGAGCTGATCAAAACAGAAGAAAACAAAAAGAAAAAACTCAGCCCTCAGCGGGCCCGGGATCTGACGGATATTCTGGGAACGCTTCTGCGGGACAGTCTTCCCCAGGCGGCAGGAGCGCCCATGAATACGGATTGCCAAAAGCTGCGGAATAAAATCGCCGCACGCTTTACAAGGGGGCAAATTCAGGGTATGATAAACAGGACTTTATGGGCGCAGAAGCAGCTTGCCCTGAAGGCGGGGCCGGGCTCCGTAACGGATCTGCTGCTGCTGGAGCTGAAATTATAGAGAACAGGTATTGAATGATATGAGCAATGTGATCGGCGTTAAATTCAAAACCGGCGGGCGGGTATATTTTTTTGATCCCGTGGAGCTGGAGATACATACCGGTGACGGAGTCATCGTGGAAACGGCCCGGGGCGAGGAGTTCGGCGATGTAGTCAGCGGCCCCATGGAAGTGAAGGAGGAGAAGATCGTAGCACCCCTCAAGCCCGTGCTCCGGGTAGCCACAGAGGAGGACTGGCGGCTGCGCAGGCAGTTTGCCGCCAAGGAATCGGAAGCCTATGCCATCTGCCTGGAAAAGATTCAGGCGCACAAGCTGGATATGAAGCTTGTGGATGTGGAATATACCTACAACGGCAGCAAGGTGGTCTTTTACTTCACCGCCGACGAGCGGGTGGATTTCAGAGAACTGGTAAAGGATCTGGCCTATGTGTTCAAGACCCGTATCGAGCTGCGGCAGATCGGCGTCCGGGACGAGGCAAAAATGCTGGGAGGGCTGGGGCCCTGCGGCCGCCCCGTGTGCTGCAAGACCTTTTTGGATGATTTCAGGCCCGTGTCCATCAAAATGGCCAAGGAGCAGAATCTTTCCTTAAGCCCGACCAAGATCTCCGGCCTGTGCGGCAGACTCATGTGTTGCCTGCAGTATGAGGAGAGCGCCTATGAGCAGATGCGCAAGCTCATGCCCAAGGTAGGCAAAGAAATAGAAACGCCCGACGGCGTGGGCGTGACGGTGGAAAACAACGTCATCACCGAAAAGACCAAGGTGCGTATTACAGCCGAGGACGGTTCCTTTGAAATAAAGGAGTATCCCTATGCCATTCTGGGCCCGGGAGCGGCCCAGCGCCAGAAGGAAGCCGAAGCGGCAGATCAGGCGGCCCCGGGGGAAGAGGCCCTTCCGCCGAAACCCGCACCCGTGCTGCCCCCGCGGCAGCGCAATGACCGGCGCAGCGACCGGCCCCAGGGGAACCGGAAGCCCCAGGGTGACAAGCCCCGGGAAGAAAAGCCCAGAGAGGAAGCCGCAGGACGCAGCGTGCTTCCGGGAGAATCTCTTTCCGGCAGGACGGTACTCCCCGGAGAGAGCCTTTCCGGCAGCACCGTGGCAGGGGATAAGCCTGCTTCGGCCCCCCAGAACGGCGGTCAGCGGCGGAACAACCGCCGTCCCCAGGGAAATAACAGGAGACCGCAGGGGCAGGGAGCCAGACCTCAGGAAGATAAACCTGCTCAGGGGAACCGGAAGCCCCAACCCCAAAAGGATAAACCGCAGGAAAACGGGCAGCAGCCCGCTCCGGGGGCCGAGGGAGAGGCCCCCAAAAAGAAACGGCGGCCTTACTACCGCAAGGGCGGCAAGCCCGGCGGTCAGGATAAACCCAGGCAGCCCCAGGCATAAACCATCCATACAGCCGGTTTTCTGCGGAGAACCGGCTTTTTTATAAGCGAAAGAAAGGAACGGAAAATGGAACTGATCCCCTGGGCTCCGGGAACGGGCCCCTCTTTTGAAGAAACCATGGAACTGTACAGGAGCAGCTTTCCACCCCACGAGCTGAGGGAGGAGGCTTCTCAGCGGCGGATCATGAAGGATCCGGCCTATAAATATCTGCTGGCAAGAGAAAAAACAGACTGGGTGGGACTTCTGCTTTGCTGGGAGACAAAGGACTTTATATATGTGGAGCATTTCTGCATCCGGCCGGAGCTCCGGGGGCAGGGATACGGCCGAAAAGCGCTGGCTCTTCTGGGAAAAGGCGGAAAGCCTGTGATCCTGGAGATCGATCCTCCTGTGGACAGGGTATCCATGAACCGGAAGCGCTTTTATGAGGGTTGCGGCTACAAGGCGGCTCCCTTTGCCCATGTACACCCGCCCTATCACAGGAATACTCCCGGGCACGAACTGGTGGTAATGTCCGCTCCCGGGCCGCTTAGCCGGGAAGCATACGAAAGCTTCCGCGCCTATCTGGAGAATACCGTTATGAAGGATCCCTTTGCGGAGGAATCCGTCACAAACCGATCTTAAGGCGTAATATAACGGCCGTTGCTGCCTGATGAAGCTGCATCCGGATATGACCGCCGGATGAGCCGGGCCCAATGTCTTGACAGCGCCGGCGGATGGAGAACGGCAGGATAAGCAGATCAGAACAGTCCGGCAGGAGCGCTTTCCCGCCGGACTGTTTGTTTGCAGAAGAAATTGACCGAAAGAACGCCGGGAAACCCGTTTACACAAAAAGGAAAAGACAGCCGAAAGATGGCGAAAGACCCCGCATACGCAAGCAGGGAGCTTCAGCAAAGATCCTTTTGCTCCGTTGCCTCCGTCAATTGTGCCAGCCGCCGGCAAAGCTCCAGCAGCAGGGGGCGCAGGCCTTCTTCCTTTTCCTGCTTCCGGGGTCTTCCGGGACCCTGACGGGGGAGAGCATAGGGATCGAACACCGGCTGTCCTCCGGCCAAAAGCTCCCGGCGGATCTGACGGATAAATTCCGGGCGGCTTTTAAGCAGGGAGCGGTATTTGTTCTGGTAGCGAAGCATCCGCCGGGTATCCCCTTCCGCCAGACGCATGGTGCAGGAACGGACGCTTTCTCCGGCGGTGCAGGAAAGCAGGATCTCCCGCACCAGAGCGGCGCCCTCCTCTTCGGAAAAGGGGATGAAGGCAGGGACCCCGTTCTGCCGGGCGTGAAGGGCGGCGTAATAGTGATTGCGTACGCTGTTGGGACAGCGGCCCGTTGCCCGGGCAACGGCTTCAAAGGCGGTGCGCAGGGGGAGCCGGGCTCCTTTGGCTTGCCGCACCTGTTGGGCGAGCAGTTCGTTTTCCCGGCTGTTCCAGCCGCTGCGGGGCTGCCGGTGAAAGTTGTTTTCCATATAAAGCTCCTTTCCTTGCATATACGGTATGCATATAGTTCTGGCCCGGAATACCGGCTTGTATACTACTGTATGCATCTCTCGGGGCAAAAAGATAAAATGACACGAAATTTTCATAAAAAAGTTCTTGACAGCTTGACTTCCAGGTGATATTATTCATGATCGCATTATGATAGTCAAACTGTCGCAATATGCGCAAAATATGCCTTTTTGTGCAGCAGATTGTTTGATTGCAGGCAATGCCAGGGCTCCCTGCGTGGGAGGAATACAGTTGGTGCAGCGGCATCAGAAGGAGTGAACGCAATGATGCATGACGTCAAGATGGGCCGTCGGGTGCGCAAGAGCTTTTCGCATGTAAACGAAGTGTTGAGCATGCCCGATCTCATTGAAGTGCAGAAGAATTCCTACTATCGTTTTCTAAAAGAGGACCTTCGAGAAGTATTCAACGACATTTCGCCCATCGTTGACTATTCGGGCAAGCTGGTTCTGGAGTTCGTGGATTACCGGATCGATCTGGATAAGCCCAAGTACTCCCAGGAAGAGAGCAAGGAACGGGACGTGAATTATGCGGCGCCCCTGCGTGTTTCCGTTCGTCTGATCAATAAGGAGACCGGTGAGGTCAAGCAGCAGGAAGTCTTTATGGGCGACTTCCCTCTTATGACGCCTCAGGGTACGTTTATCATCAACGGCGCAGAGCGGGTCATCGTATCCCAGCTGGTACGTTCCCCCGGCGCTTATTATTCCGTTGTGACCGATAAGTGGGGTAATCAGCTCTATTCTTCTCAGGTCATCCCCAACCGGGGCGCCTGGCTGGAATACGAAACGGACAGCAACGGCATCCTGTATGTTAAGATCGACCGGCAGCGGAAGGTCTTTATCAGCTCCCTGCTCAGGGCCATCGGCTATGGCACCAACGCCGAGATCATCGAGCTGCTGGGAGACGATGAACGCCTGCAGAATACCCTGGCCAAGGATCCCAACAAGACCGTTGCCGACGGCCTTATCGAGATCTACAAGCGGCAGCGCCCCGGCGAGCCCCCCACGGAGGAATCTGCCCGGAACCTGCTTAATTCCCTGTTCTTTGACAACCGCTATGACCTTGCCCGGGTAGGCCGGTACAAGTTCAATAAAAAACTGGGCATCAAGGCCCGTATTGCAGGCTGCGTAGCCGATGAGGACGTAGTGTCTCCCGTTACGGGCGAGATGCTCCTTTCCGCTGGCGAGACCATTTCCAAAGAGATGGCCGAGCAAATCCAGAATGCAGGGGTCAACGCCCTGTATGTCCGCTCCGGAGACAAGCGCACCAAGGTGGTGGGCAACAACTTTGCTTCCGCTGCCGGTTTCCTGCCCTTTGCGCCCATAGAGGCGGGCCTCAACGAGGATGTGCACATCCCCACCCTCATAGAGCTGCTTCCCCAGATGCAGGAGATCGAGGATCTGGAGGGTCAGAAGGAGTTTATCCGCAGCCATTATAACGATCTGATCCCCCGCCACATCGTTCCGGACGATATGGTGGCTTCCGTATCCTATCTGATCAATCTTTCCTATGGCGTAGGCCGGGTAGATGATATCGATCACCTGGGCAACCGCCGTATCCGCAGCGTAGGCGAGCTGCTGCAGAACCAGATCCGGGTGGGTCTTACCCGTCTGGAGCGTGTGGTCCGGGAGCGTATGGGCCTGCAGGACATGGACGTGGTCATGCCCAGCAACCTGATCAATATCCGCCCCGTTACCGCCGCCATCAAGGAGTTCTTCGGTTCCTCCCAGCTGTCTCAGTTCATGGATCAGACCAACCCCCTGTCCGAGCTGACGCATAAGCGCCGTCTCAGCGCTCTGGGCCCCGGTGGTCTGAACCGTGACCGGGCTACCTTCGAAGTCCGGGACGTGCACTACTCTCATTATGGCCGCATGTGCCCCATTGAGACGCCTGAAGGCCCCAACATCGGTCTGATCAACTCTCTGTCCACCTATGCCCGGATCAACGAGTACGGCTTCATCGAAGCGCCTTACCGGGTGGTAGATAAGAAGAACCACCGGATCACCGATGATATCGTGTATCTGACCGCCGATGAAGAAGACGGCGCCGTGGTGGCTCAGGCCAACGAAGCCATCGACCCCGAGACCCACTGGTTCGTAAAGGACCGTCTGGTGGTGCGGCAGCTGGATCAGATCCTGGAAGTCAAGAACACCGAGGTGGATTATATGGACGTTTCCAGCAAGCAGCTGGTGTCCGTGGCCACCGCCATGATCCCCTTCCTGGAAAATGACGACGCCAACCGTGCCCTCATGGGTTCCAACATGCAGCGTCAGGCGGTGCCTCTGCTCCGGCCGGAAGCCCCCGTGGTGGCTACCGGTATGGAATATAAGGCCGCCGCAGACTCCGGCATCGTGGTGCTGGCTCAGGAAGACGGCGTGGTCAGCTACGTTTCCGCTACCAAGATCGTGATCACCACCCCCGCAGGTGTGCCTCACGAGTATCATATGACCAAGTTCCAGCGCAGCAACCAGGGCACCTGTCTGAATCAGCGGCCCGTGGTGACCAAGGGCGAAGTGGTTCGCAAGGGAGACGTTATTGCCGACGGCGCTTCCACCGAAGGCGGCGAGATCGCTCTGGGCCGGAACATCCTTATCGGCTTCATGACCTGGGAGGGCTACAATTACGAGGACGCCGTCCTGATTTCCGAAAAGCTGGTGCGGGAGGATGCATACACCTCCATCCATATCGAGGAGCATGAGGTGGAAGCCCGGGATACCAAGCTGGGGCCCGAAGAGATCACCAGAGACATTCCCAACATCGGCGAGGATGCCCTGAGCCAGCTGGACGAAAACGGCATCATCCGCCCCGGCGCCGAGGTGCGCCCCGGGGATATCCTGGTGGGCAAGGTCACGCCCAAGGGCGAGACGGAGCTTACCGCCGAGGAGCGGCTCCTGCGGGCCATCTTCGGAGAAAAGGCCCGGGACGTGCGGGATACCTCTTTGCGGGTGCCCCACGGCGAAGGCGGCGTCGTAGTGGACGTGAAGCTCTTTACCCGGGAGAACAAGGACGAACTCAGCCCCGGCGTCAACCAGATGGTCCGGGTCTACATTGCCCAGAAGCGCAAAGTCAGCGTGGGCGACAAGATGGCAGGCCGTCACGGCAACAAGGGTGTTATCTCCCGTATTCTGCCGGAAGAGGATATGCCCTTCCTGCCCGACGGAACGCCTTTGCAGATCGTACTGAACCCCCTGGGCGTGCCTTCCCGAATGAACATCGGGCAGGTGCTGGAGCTGCATCTAGGTATGGCCTGCAAGAGCCTGGGCATCCACATTGCCACCCCCGTGTTCGACGGTGCATCCGAGCAGGATATCAAGGATCTGCTGGTGGCCGCCGGCTGCGATGAGGACGGCAAGACCATATTGTATGACGGCCGCTCCGGCGAGCCTTTTGAAAACCGCATCAGCGTAGGCTATATGTACTACCTGAAGCTCCATCATCTGGTGGACGATAAGATCCACGCCCGCAGCACGGGCCCCTACGGCATGGTCACGCAGCAGCCTCTGGGCGGCAAGGCTCAGTTTGGCGGCCAGCGCTTCGGCGAGATGGAAGTTTGGGCACTGGAAGCCTATGGCGCTGCCAACACCCTGCAGGAGATCCTTACCGTCAAGTCCGATGATGTGGTGGGCCGTGTAAAGACCTATGAGAGCATCGTCAAGGGCGAAAACGTAAAGGCGGCCGGCGTGCCGGAGTCCTTCAAAGTGCTCATCAAGGAGCTCCAGAGCCTGGCACTGGATGTTAAGGTGCTTTCCAAGGACCGGCAGGAGATCATCATCGGCGAGGACGACGAGGATCTGCGGCCCATGGATATCAATATCTCCGGCATCGAGGATATGCCCGATCTGCCCGCCGGGCGGGAGAAGCCCGATTCCGGCAGGGAAGAATATGACGACTTTGACGAGGACGAAGACTTCGGCGAGTTCGACGACGGAGACATGGACGAGGACGACGGCAAGGACGCCCTGCTGCCGGACGATTTTGAGGATTTCTCCGAGCTGGACGGCGATCTGGACTTAGAGTGACGGCACGAAAAGGAGATGGAAATTCATGTTTGATCTGACCGATTTTGACGCACTGCAAATTGGCCTTGCTTCCCCCGAGAAGATCCTGGAATGGTCCCACGGGGAGGTCAAGAAGCCCGAAACCATCAACTACCGTACTCTGAAACCCGAAAAGGATGGCCTGTTCTGCGAAAGGATCTTCGGGCCTACCAAGGATTGGGAGTGCCACTGCGGCCGCTATAAGCGGGGCCGCTACAAGGGCATCGTGTGCGAAAAGTGCGGCGTGGAGGTCACCCGCTCCAAGGTCCGCCGGGAGCGCATGGGTCACATTGAGCTGGCCGTGCCCGTATCCCACATCTGGTACTTCAAGGGCATCCCCTGCCGCATGAAAATGCTGCTGGATATGAGCCCCCGGGAACTGGAGCAGGTGCTTTACTTTGCTTCTTTCGTGGTCATCGATCCCGGCGAGACCACTCTGCGCAAAAAGCAGATCCTTTCCGATAAGGAATACCGGGAATATCAGGAGCAGTTCGGCCCCAAGAGCTTCCGCGTCGGCATGGGTGCAGAAGCTATCCGGGAGCTGCTGTGCGAAATCAATCTGGAAGAGCTGGAAGCACAGCTCCGCAAGGAAGTGGAGACCTTCGGCGGCCAGAAGCGCATCAACAGCATCAAGCGCCTGGAAGTAGTGGAAGCCTTTATCAAGAGCGGCAACCGCCCCGAATGGATCATCCTTACCGTGCTGCCTGTTATCCCTCCGGATATCCGGCCCATGGTGCAGCTGGATGGCGGCAGGTTCGCCACTTCCGATTTGAACGACCTGTACCGCCGGGTCATCAACCGCAACAACCGCCTCAAGCGGCTGCTGGAACTGCGGGCTCCGGATATCATCGTCCGGAACGAAAAGCGTATGCTGCAGGAAGCCGTAGACGCTTTGATCGATAACGGCCGCCGCTCCCGCCCCGTAACGGGCCCCGGCAACCGGCCTTTGAAATCCCTGTCCGATATGCTTCGGGGCAAGCAGGGCCGCTTCCGTCAGAACCTGCTGGGCAAGCGTGTAGACTACTCCGGCCGTTCCGTTATCGTTATCGGCCCCTGGCTGAAGATGAGCCAGTGCGGTCTGCCCAAGGAAATGGCGCTGGAGCTGTTCAAGCCCTTCGTCATGAAAAAGCTGGTCAAGGGCGGCTTCGCCCAGAACGTCAAGGGCGCCAAGCGCATGGTGGAGCGCAGCGCACCGGAAGTATGGGGCGTGCTGGAGGAGGTCATCAAGGATCATCCCGTGCTGCTGAACCGTGCGCCTACTCTGCACCGTTTGGGCATTCAGGCCTTTGAGCCGGTGCTGGTAGAGGGCCGGGCCATTAAGCTCCATCCTCTGGTATGTACAGCCTTCAACGCCGACTTTGACGGCGACCAGATGGCCGTGCACGTGCCCCTGTCTGTGGAAGCACAGGCGGAGGCCCGCTTCCTCATGCTGGCGGCCAACAATATTCTGAAGCCCCAGGACGGAAAGCCCGTGGTTTGCCCCACCCAGGACATGGTCATCGGCTGCTACTATCTGACCCAGCAGCGGGACGGCGTCAAGGGCGAAGGCAAGGCCTTCCACTCCGAGGACGAAGCCATCATGGCCTATCAGACCGGTGAGATTACGCTGCAATCCAAGGTGTATGTCCGGCTGGAGCGCCAGTGGCAGGGGAAGACCTACCGCAAGGTGGTCAATACCTCCGTGGGCCGGCTGATCTTCAACAACGCCATTCCTCAGGATCTGGGCTTTGTGCAGAGAGACTGTCTGGATGATATGTTCAAGCTGGAAGTGGATCATCTGGTGGTCAAGAAGGATCTGGGCACCATTGTGGATATGTGCTATCGCAAGCATGGCCCCACCATCACCTCCGAGGTGCTGGACAAGATCAAGTCTTTGGGCTTTACCTATTCCACCAAGGCGGGCATCACCGTCAGCTATCAGGATATCAAGGTGCCCAAAGAGAAAAAGGCCATTATCGCCGCTGCCGAAAAGCAGGTCGTGGATATCGACAATATGTTCCGCATGGGTCTGCTTTCCAACAAGGAGCGCCGCGACAACGTGATCGCCATCTGGGAAAAGGCTGTGGATGATGTTACCACCGCCCTGATGGATTCCATGGATCCTTACAACAACATCTTCATGATGGCCAACTCCGGTGCTCGAGGCAGCAAGGCGCAGATCCGTCAGCTGGCCGGTATGCGTGGTCTGATGGCAGATCCTTCCGGCCAGATCATCGAGGTGCCTATCCGGGCCAACTTCAGAGAAGGTCTTTCCGTGCTGGAGTTCTTCATCTCCTCCCACGGCGCCCGTAAGGGTCTGGCCGATACGGCTCTGCGTACCGCCGACTCCGGTTATCTGACCCGCCGCCTGGTAGACGTTTCTCAGGACGTGATCGTCCGGGAGGAGGACTGCTTTGCTTCCCGGAACGATACGCCCAAGGGTATGTGGATCACCGATCTGCGGGATGACAGCAAGCTCATCGAGCCTTTGAAAGCCCGTATCGCAGGCCGCTATACCATTGATCCCGTGGTCAATCCCGCTACCGGCGAAGTCATCGTTCCGGCGGATTCCATGATCACCTATGAGCAGGCCGACGCCATTGAAGCCGCAGGCATCACCGAAGTTCTCTGCCGCAGCGTATTCACCTGCCGCACGGAGCACGGCGTATGCGCCAAGTGCTACGGCAACAACCTGGCCACCGGCGGCCATGTGAGCATCGGCGAAGCCGTGGGCATTATCGCCGCACAGGCTATCGGCGAGCCCGGCACCCAGCTGACCATGCGTACCTTCCACACCGGCGGCGTTGCTTCCAACGAGGATATTACCCAGGGTCTTCCCCGCGTGGAGGAGCTTTTCGAAGCCCGCAAGCCCAAGGGACTGGCCGTTATCACCGAGATCGCCGGTGTATTCCATATGGATGAGGAAAAGCGCCGGGCCATCATCTCCAACGAAGACGGCGAGAGCGTGGATTACCACATTCCTTACGGCTCCAAGATGAAGGTAAAGGAAGGAGATGCCGTAGAGGCCGGTCAGGAACTGACCGAAGGCTCCGTGAACCCCAACGATATCCTGCGCATCCTGGGCGTAAAGGGCGTGCAGAGCTATCTGCTTAAAGAGGTGCAGAGCGTATACCGGCTCCAGGGTGTTGAGATCTCCGATAAGCATATAGAGGTCATCATCCGCCAGATGCTCCGCAAGGTGCAGGTGGAGGATGCCGGAGATACCAACCTGCTGGCCGGTGAGCTGTGCGACATCTTCCGCTTCGAGGAAGAGAATGAGCGCGTTCTCACGGAGAATCCCGAAGGCCGTCCCGCCATTGCCAAGCGCAAGCTCCTGGGCATCACCAAGGCGGCACTGGCTACGGAATCCTTCCTCTCCGCCGCATCCTTCCAGGAGACCACAAGGGTACTTACCGAAGCAGCCATCAAGGGCCGCATCGACCCGCTGCTGGGCCTGAAGGAGAACGTTATCCTGGGCAAGCAGATCCCCGCAGGCGTGGGGCTCCGCCGGTACCAGGAAGTGCAGGTGGCCGAGAAAGACGCCCAAATGAACTAACCCCAACGGGAAGGAGAAGCGCCCATGGAAAAGAGAACGTATCTGGACGATTGCCCACTGAAGGGCAGCCGGACATGCCGTTTGCTGCACATGGGCGCCTGCGATATCTGCCCTGGCCGGGAACCGGAAGGCCGGGCTGCACTGGAGGCCACGGTTCGGGGCTTTGACGCCCGGGTGGATGGCCCCGCGGTTGCATCCCTGTTCGAATCCGAAACCTGTTCTCTTTGCAAAGGGGAGCAAAAGGAAAAGCGAAACGGTTACGCCCTGTGGGATATGGGCTTCCCTGCGGAAGCGCCTGCTGGGAAGAAAAAGTTCAGTCTTTTCGGCCCTCAGGTCCCTCGATGGGAGTATCTTTTGCCGCTGCAGTTTGCCTGCTGCCGCCGATGCCGCCGGAGAGTACTGCTGACCGGGTATCTCCCCATGCTGGGCCTGATCCTGGGCTTGGGGATTACATTGCTTCTGGCCGGAGTAGAACACTTTGCCCAGCCCCTGCGGGCTTTGTGGCGTGGCTTGCCGCTGACTCTGACTCTTGTGCTGGCCCTTGTTGGGTATGGCACAGGGAAGCTGCTGTCCCGGAAACTGCAAAAGCGCTTCAGTCGGAACATGTACATCGATCCGGAGGAACATCCCGTGGTTCGGGCTCTGCTGGAAAGAGGCTGGCTGCCCATGGGCAAAGCTGGTGCCCAGCGAATGATCTTCACCCGGAAGCGGCTGCACCGCGGATTGGGCACCGCACCCTCCAAAGCGTATGCTTTCCGGGAGGAAGAGCAGGTGTGAACACTCCGTGAATTCCCTGAAAGACGGGAAAATACGGGGGAAAAGCCTTGACAGCCTTTCAACGGGCTGATAAAATCAATATTTGGCAGCGTATGGGAGCAAAAGGCCCATATGCTTTGGTGCGTATAAGCACCTTAATGGATGGACAATACTCTCTACGATAGGGTTGCAGAGAGATTGAATTTCAATATAGATAGATTTTAAGCCATTTTTTTAGGAGGAATTCTGAATGCCGACCGTAAATCAGCTGGTTCGCAAGGGCAGACAGCAGGTGGAGTATAAATCCAATGCGCCCATTTTGAAGCAGTGCCCCCAGCGCAGGGGTGTATGCACGGGTGTCCGTACCATGACCCCCAAAAAGCCTAACTCTGCGCTTCGTAAAATCGCTCGTGTCCGTCTGACCGACGGTCTCGAAGGTACCGCCTACATTCCCGGTATCGGCCACAACCTGCAGGAGCACTCCGTGGTGCTTATCCGCGGCGGCCGTGTAAAGGATCTGCCCGGTGTTCGTTACCACATCATCCGCGGCACCCGTGACGCAGCAGGCGTAGCCAACCGTCATCAGTCCCGCTCCCTCTACGGCGCAAAGCGCCCCAAGAAGTAAGGAGGAAAACGTATGCCTAGAAGAGGTTTTATTCCCAAGAGAGAAGTTCTGGCGGATCCTATCTACAACAGCACCGTCGTTACCAAGCTCATCAATCAGGTCATGCTGGATGGCAAGCGGGGCGTAGCCCAGGCTGCCGTATATGATGCATTCACCATGATCGAGAGCAAGACCGGTCGTCCCGCCATGGAAGTATTCGAGCAGGCCATGAATAACATCATGCCCGTGCTGGAGGTCAAGGCCCGTCGTGTAGGCGGTTCCACCTACCAGGTCCCCATCGAGATCCGCGCAGAGCGCAGGCAGACCCTGGGCCTTCGCTGGCTCGTTTCCTTCGCCCGCAGCCGCGGCGAGCGCACCATGTGCGAGCGTCTGGCCGGTGAGATCATGGACGGCGCCAACAACGCCGGCAACGCCGTAAAGAAGAAGGAAGATACCCACAGGATGGCTGAGGCCAACAAGGCCTTTGCCCACTATCGCTGGTAATAATGCGGGATATCGCACTGGAGCTTATCCGAAATATCGGCATCATGGCTCATATCGATGCCGGGAAGACCACCACCACCGAGCGGATCCTGTTCTATTCGGGCAAGATCCACAAGATGGGCGAGGTGCACGAGGGCGCCGCTACCATGGATTACATGGAGCAGGAGCAGGAGCGTGGTATCACCATCACCTCCGCCGCCACCACCTGCTATTGGAAAGGTCACAGGATCAACATCATCGATACGCCGGGTCACGTGGATTTCACCGTAGAGGTGGAGCGTTCCCTGCGGGTGCTGGATGGTGCTGTTGCCGTGTTCTGCGCCAAGGGCGGTGTGGAGCCTCAGTCTGAGACCGTATGGCGTCAGGCGGAGCGCTACGGCGTCCCCCGTATAGCCTATGTGAACAAGATGGACATTGTGGGCGCCAACTTCAACCATGTGCTGGAGATGATGCGTACCCGCCTGAAGGCCAATCCTGTTCCCATTCAGCTGCCCATCGGTGAGGAGGCAGGCTTCCGCGGCATCATTGATCTGGTACGTATGCGGGCGGAGCTCTATTATAATGACAATGGCACCGACATCCGGGAAGAGGATATCCCGGCCGACATGCTGGAACAGGCGGAAGAAGCCCGGGCCAACATGCTGGAGGCGGTGGTAGAGCAGGATGACGAGCTGCTGGAACGATTCCTGGAGGGGGACGACCTCACCGAGGAAGAGATAAAGGGCTGCATCCGCAAGGCTACCATTGCCGGCGCCATAGTTCCCGTGACTTGCGGCACCTCCTACAGAAACAAGGGCGTACAGCCTTTGATGAACGCCATTGTGGATTATCTGCCTTCCCCGCTGGATATCCCCCCTGCCAAGGGCACGGATAAGGACGGAGAAGGGGAAATGATCGCCGAGCCCCGGGACGATGCACCCCTGACGGCTCTGGCTTTCAAGATCATTGTGGATCCCTATGTGGGCAGGCTCTGCTTTGTGCGGTTGTATAGCGGTACGCTCAAAAGCGGCAGCTATGTATATAACGTTGGCAAAAAGAAAAAGGCCAGGGTCAGCAAGATCCTGCTCATGCACGCCAACGTGCGCAAGGAGCTGGAAGAAGCCTATGCCGGGGATATCGTTGCACTGGTCGGCATGAAAGAGACCAGCACCGGCGATACTCTGTGCGGCGAGACTCACCAGATGCTGCTGGAAAAGATGGAGTTCCCGGATCCTGTTATCCAGGTCGCCATTGAACCCAAGACCAAAGCCGGGCAGGAAAAGATGGATCAGGCACTGGGCAAGCTCCAGGACGAGGATCCGACTTTCCGCACCTATGTGGATCAGACCACCGGTCAGACCATCATCGCCGGTATGGGCGAGCTGCATCTGGAGATTATCGTAGACCGGCTCATCCGGGAATTCAAAGTGGAGGCTACCGTAGGCAAGCCCCAGGTGGCTTACAAGGAAACCATCAAGCGCCCCGTCAAGGCCGAGGGTCGGTATGTTCGCCAGACAGGCGGCCATGGCCAGTATGGCCACTGCGTGGTGCAGTTCACTCCCCTCTCCAGCGGAGAAGGCTACCGCTTCGTGGATAAGACCGTGGGCGGTGTCATCCCCAAGGAGTACATCCCTGCCATTGACAAGGGCATCCGGGGCGCATTGCAGTCCGGCCCCCTGGGCGGGTATGAAGTGGTGGACATTGAAGCCACCGTGCTGGACGGTTCCTACCACGAGGTAGACTCTTCGGAAATGGCTTTCGAGATCGCCGGATCTCTGGCGGTGAAAGAGGGTCTGCAAAAGGACAACGCCATGCTCATGGAACCCATGATGAAGGTGGAGGTTCTGGTGCCCGACGAGTATCTGGGCGAGATCAACGGCGATCTGAGCAGCCGCCGTTCCCGGATCAACGGGTTGGAAACCACCGGCGCCGGTACCCAGATCAACGCCACCTGTCCCCTTTCGGAGATGTTTGGCTACGCCACCACCCTGCGGTCCCGCACTCAGGGACGAGGCACCTTTACCATGCAGTTTGAGGGATACGAAAAGGTGCCCGAAAGCGTTGCAGAAAAGGTTCTGGGCCGCTACAATTATAAGTTCTGATACTAAAATAAAAAGATAAAGATTCAAGGAGTTAAAAATGGCTAAGCAAAAATTTGAACGGACGAAGCCCCATGTAAACATCGGCACCATC